>JBGCFS010000208.1:0-39518 GCA_045107035.1 Hyphomicrobiales bacterium | reverse complement strand
ACGATGGCGGTATGTATTCTCAGAAATACTCACGCAGCGCAGTTGCAAAAACACTCTAGCCGATTGTTCATTTGCGTATTGATCTCCCGCAATATCCCCAAAACTTTTTAAACACCAAACCAATTTGTCAACGCAGCCAAGACGGATTCAACCCGTTTCAATTTTCATTACCCGATTTTTGAGTATCTCAACTTCATCCGGTCGATATCTGAAGGTGACGTTTTTAAACTCAAGTTCGACTTTCAAGGGAGGCAGGTATTCCGATGCCGAATTGCTCAACTCAGTTTTCGTGTTGAGTATACCTTCGAAGCGCTGGATTGATATTCTGAACTGTTGAAAGTCCTGCCAAAGCTGGGCCAGTCGAATGAAGGACTGATTCAGCTGACCAGCAAGCATATTGAAGGCCACAGAACGACACTCAAAAGCGGTCTGCAGTCTATCGTTACATATTGTATAAATAGTCGCTACGCGGACAAAGTGCGCGCCCAGAAACATGACTTGAATTTCAATTTATAAAACATCCCGATCTAGATGTTTTTGGTTGTGAACGCGCATACGACTGATTGTTTTAAATGCTACGGTTGGACTGAAATGATCATTACAGTGCTGATGGGCTTGATATTTTGAGCCACTAACTAATTTGTTCCTTTACCCTCCTTGTGCTTTTAATCAATTACGGCCAAAAGTGATTATGGAACATAGCGGTACAAGTATTGAATTGATCGTTCTGGGCGTTCTGGTTTGTACCATCGCCTATTCTTTACTGTCCAAGTTAGTCTCTAATACAATATTGACACTGCCGATTATCTTTGTGGCAATTGGCTATCTTTGTGCGCCGGTGACCCAGGCTATCGGCACTACAGTTGAGCTACGCGAGTCAGCACGTTTGCTGGCAGAGTTAACGCTTGTTCTCATACTTTTCGCAGATGCCAGCCATGTTCGCTTTTCAGGATTAAAAATAACTTTCGCAATTCCGTTACGGATGTTGATCATTGGATTGCCTGGATCGATCGCATTGGGAACTCTGGTGGTATTTTCCGTCTTTCCGGCAGGAGGCATAGCCCTAGCACTGCTGACGGCGGCGTTGTTGGCTCCAACCGATGCCGCAATTGGGCAAGCCGTTGTGTCGAGTGCAAAGGTTCCAGAGCGTTTGCGCCAATCAATAAATGTGGAAGGTGGCCTGAATGACGGGTTGGTTCTTCCCTTTGTCCTTTTGGGAGCAATCTTAGCCTCCTCCAATATGGCAGAAACGGATGGGTTAGCGTTATTTGCAGTCACGCAGGTTGTCCTGGGACCGATAGTCGGCCTTGCAATAGGCTGGACAGCCGCCAGATCACTCGTTTATGTGCAGCAGCGCGATTGGATTGTTGGAAGCGCCCAAGGCATCGTCTTTCTATCTACTGCTTTTGTGAGTTACATTGCGGCTGTGCTTGTCGGGGGAAACGGGTTTATTGCCGCATTTGTTGCCGGTGCCGTTTTTGGCAATACGTACCGAAATGACATCCGCTTCATTAAGGAGTTTATGGAAGGTGCCGGACAGCTTTTGACCATGGCAGCGTTTCTTGTCTTTGGCGCATTAATGCTGCCCGATGGCTTAGCCCACATTTCCTGGCCTACGGTCTTAGTCGCCATTCTATTCCTGACGGTCGTACGCGTCTTGCCTATCCTTGTGTCGCTTGCAGGTACGGGCCTTGCAATGCGTGAAAAGCTTTTTCTTGGGTGGTTTGGTCCGCGTGGTCTGGCATCTATCTTGTTTACGCTGATCATTATGGATGAGTTTGAGTTCCCCAACGAAGAGGAGCTGTTGGCTTGTGTCTCACTGACCGTGGCATTATCGGTTCTGCTACACGGGATCAGTGCATCTCCATTGGCAAAGCGCATTGGAATCAGCGCGGAGACCTGAGGTAACGCCGGTACATTTGGGTTTTATGCGAAATTTGCAATCTGAATTGCCATCGCACCGCAAGTGAATGCCGCATTAGAGGCAGTGGATACTTTCAAGACATTTTTGCCTCTCTCAACCCTCGTCTCAAGATCGAACGAACTCTAGCAACGCCTCTGTTCATCCACGGGATTTGCCAAAACAGAAGCGAAACTCGAGGCCTGATAGCAGCTATTTGGTACGCGTAGGCATGGGCCCCACGATTATGGTCGGTCACCCACACGAATTCTCAGGTGGGTAACGCCAATGGATCGGAATTGCGCGCGGCGTGATCCTTAAGCCCATTCCGGTGAACCATCTTTAAGCCAATTAAAAGATACGATAACGCTTACTGCGCTTTGCTGATAAAAACTAGATCTGTAGCGATAGGCGTGTCGCGATTTGAGGGAAGTGTGGATGTTGATCGCATTAGATGAATTGGAATCGGCAGAATAGCAGTGAGTATTGAAAGTGCGTTTCAGACAATGTACCGACACAGATCATTGACCTAGCATTGGAAGAACCTGAGCAATCACCAGGCGAACTGGCAATTCGGTATACTGATACTAAGAGGTACTTCGTCGGAGACCAGTGTGTATCGGCTTATTAAGGCCCATGATCTCATCACAAGCCCATCCTTCTCTGTAATCAAGGCTGCAAATAAGTTCAAGCGAGCAAGTCAAGCGACCTAAATGGCCAAATTGGATGCTTCATCGATTATCACAACAACCAAAGATATCACTAGAGTCTTCAAAACGTCACACCGGCTGATGCCTACTTTAGACGCGCTCAATCAATCTTGGTAAAACAGTAAAGGATCAAAACAACGCAGTCAATGAACGGCGCTCGCAACATCGCAAACTCACCGCTTAATATAAACAAACAGATGAGCCAACTTCGCATCTGAGCTAAGCATTCATGAGTCCATATTTATATGACGACGAACAATACTGCAGTCATCAACCAAAACTTTAGAGTAGAAGCGCGGGAAGTAGTGAATTTGTTGGCTTCTGCTGTGCGGGGGGCTGCCCCCCCCAATACTTACCTCGCTTGCAAGTTGTTTTTGCAGAGAACATTCCTTCCTTATAAACCAACCTTACCGAGCCTAAAGTATGGAGAAAACCAACAAAGCTAGGGATTCAAGTGTCCTTCAAGCTACTTGCAGCTGTTGCAATACGTATAATTTAGTCAATGATTTTGCTCTATCCGACAGCACATTAGTCCGCACCGCCACAATCTGCATCATAAAGCCGCAGCAAATGAAGCGAAGGTCTGGCTCGGAACTTACCTTGTTAACAGTGAACGCTAGCTATGGACCGGATTGTTGGGCATGTAATGGATGCTGACGTTTTGAGGATCAAATTCATTTCTTCGATGAAATAGTCTCTTGCTATCGGCGCGCGACTGAATCCTTGAAGTTCTGATAGGGTATGCAAATGAAAGAGATAGATGAGAATCGCAAAACCTGCGGACAATGCCAACATCGCGCAGCCACATGCCCCGATGTTAGATAAACGATGGGACGCGATCATTGTTGGTCAGGGATTGGCGGGAACGACACTTGCCTGGCAATTGCAAGAGGCGGGGAAAACAGTTCTATTACTTGACGCATGCAGCGCTGTTACGTCATCGAAGATCGCAGCCGGACTTATCACCCCGATCACAGGACAGCGCATGGTGTTAAGCAATAGGTATGATGATTTTTTGTCCGTTGCCAAGCCGTTCTACAAGCTCATCGAACAGAAAACTGGGCGTATGTTTTTCCATAACCGCATGGCGCAGCGTCTCTTTAAATCTGACGCTGAGCGTACCAATTGGGAGGTGAGAGGCCAGCAAACCGCCTATCAATCACACCTGGTCAATCCACCACCCAGCCCTCTGATAAATAATAGCATTGCGGACGCAACCGGCGGTGGATTTGCGATGAATGCTGCACAACTCGATGTGGCGACCTATCTCGATGCGTCCCGCTCAAAGTTGCCTTGGGAGCGGATGGCACTTGATTGGAACCGTGATGTGTCGTTTAGCAGTGAAGGCGTCGCAGTTGGGGCTCATTTTGCACATCTCGTTATTTCTTGCGAAGGCTTTTCGGCAACCCGGAATCCCTATTTCTCAAACCTGTCATTCACCGCAGCCAAAGGTGATATTCTGACTGTGCGATTTCATCTGCCAATACCACAAGCTTCAATTCATCACGGAGTATGGTTAGCGCCAACTCCAGATCCGGATGTGTTCTTAATTGGCTCGACGTATAATTGGGAGGTTTTGAACGAAGTGCCTGAGGCATCAGCTCGATCATTGATCGAATCTAAGCTCAACGAATTTATTCGGGTGCCCTATACTGTCCTCGACCATCGTGCGGCAGTGCGGCCAATTATTCGTAAAAGCGAACCACTGATCGGACGTCACCCTAAGCAAGACCGGTTGGGATACTTCAACGGCCTCGGTTCGAAAGGATCGCTTCTCGCACCTTGGTATGCGCGCTGTCTTTCCGATCATTTGGCTAACCATGAACCGATACCGAATGACATAGACATAAGGAGCCATTTGTAAGTAATGATACGTGCTACCGAACTTGCTCATCATCTTATTGGTAAGTCCCTACATTCAGGCGATTGGGCGCTCGATGCCACCGTTGGAAATGGGCATGATACTCTGTTCCTTGCAAAATCCGTCGGTCAGTCGGGTCGGGTTTTTGGCTTTGATGTGCAATCAACAGCAATCGCAGAAACTGCAAAGCGAGTGGACGGCTATTCTCAGGTCACACTGTTTCAGGTCGGCCATGAAATGCTATCGGATTACTTGCCAAAGGATGCGCAACTCTCTGTTGCAATGTTCAACTTGGGTTACCTACCCGGGGGACCTCGGGAGATCATCACTGGGGCCGACACAACAGTTGCTGCATTGGACCAAGCACTTGCGCGTCTCAAGATTGGAGGCCTCGTAACTCTCGTGCTGTATTCAGGCCATTGTGGCGGAGATACTGAAGCTTCAACCGTGCAGGCTTTCACAAAAAATCTTGGTGAGGAATTCACAGTTGCTCAATTCAAGCGGTTTAATTCTAATCGCACAGCGCCTGAACTTTTGGCTATTGAAAGAGCACGTTAGTCGATTCTCACATTCGACAGAGTTTATTTGAAGCTAGACCTAGCAATTGGATAACAACATACAATGAGTGTTGCGATGTGACCTGAGACCCGTTTCTTCATCCAATTTTGAGTAGAATTCATCCCTTATTAGGAGATGAATAAATGAGATCATCACGCACTCTCGTGCATGCAAGCATACACCCGCCGTGTGGTAGTTCAGCGACGAGCAAATCATTGGCATGATATAGCAGAAGGAAGCTGGGATGCCGACTGGTGAAGTTTGCCGGAAGCACAGCATCAGCAATGCGTCGTTCTATAAATATAAAGCCAAGTTTAGCGGAATGCATTGCGCGGTAGGCTATGCGAGGCATGGCCGAGAGTAGAGATTTCTGATGCCCGCAAGCTCAAAGCACTTGAAGACGAGAATGCCAAATTGAAGAAGTTGCTAGCGGAGCAAATGCTCGACAACGCTATGCTGAAGGTTGTGAACTCAAAAAAGCGGTAACGCCCGCCGCTAGAAGACAAGCAGTGGTTTACTTGTACCAAGAGCACAGAGTGAGCCAGCGACGGGCGTGTAACGTGCATCAGATTGATCGCTCTAGTGTCCGCTATTAGAGCGTTCGCCCTGATGATACGCATTTGCGCGAAACGATGAACAAGGTCGCTGCAAAGCGGCGTCGTTTTGGCTACAGGCGTATTCTCGTGATGCTGGAGCGTCAGGGCATCTTCATGAACCAAAAAAGGATGGACGGCTTTTTCGAGAAGAAAAGCTGCAAGTGCTTTAGCGTGGTGGTCGTAAACCAGCTTTGGGTACACGCAGAACTACGGTTCTACCAAGCAGAATCAACGAACAGAGGAGCCTCGACTTCGTGTCGAACGCGTTCACCGATGATCGCCGGTTCCGCGTTCTGGCTGTTGTCGATGACTTTAGCAGAGAATGCTTGGCACTCGTAGCGGATACATCATTGTCAGGTTTGCGCATGACACGGGAATTGGATGGCATCATAATACAACGTGGGCGACCACATACAATTGTCAGCTATAACGGCACCGAGATGAGGAGCATGGCTGTGTTGAAGTGGTGTCAGATGAAGCTAGTTTCGATAATGGGCATACGCTCTATGTCGATAATTGATGGTACACCAAAGGATAATTTTGCTCCGGACACTTGCAGTGGAGACTCAATGATCAAATTCATCACGTTGAATTACCACAAAGGACCTTTGCATCGCCCTTACATGCGATAGCAAAGGCATTGACCTAGTTGGTAACGGGCAGCTTTAGCCCGGCCAAAGCTCGGTTTGTGGGTGGAATTGTGACCAAGCAAACCAGAATGCCTGATGGCTTCCAAGATCAGCTCCATCAGAATTTATGGCGGAAATGCCACCGGCATTAAGTTCCAGGCGAATATTCTCAAACACGATCTCCTTGCCTTCCTTCAACGCCAAAAAAGCCTTGCTCCGCTGAAAGGCCACCGGTTTACCTGACGCCGCAACGACGCCAATAATGTCCTCATGCACCGGCAAACGGGGATCTACATCGCCAACTGGAAAAATCGGACCATTGGCATCTCGGCCATTGCGAAAATCGGGATCTCGTCCCAGCGCCAAGGATTCAACGAGTACCGTTGTCTCAGGGTGGGCGTTTTTCCATGTACCCCAGTCAGTCGTAACAACATTCGCCTGCTTCAGTTTAAGCTTTTTCTCAGCAAGGGGCCCAGTCACGGCATTGCCCAGAAATGTATCAAATATCGAATATGTATTGATGTCGTACATTACTTTGTTTGAACGAATAAGCAGTCCTGACGTTCGCAGTACCGGCCGCTCAATTCCGTCCGGCAATTGATCTGTGTAGTACGCTTGCGCTGAGCCGCATAAAGTACAGTACGGAATTCCAAGATGTCTTCCGCCCAATGTATCATTGACCATCTCACGTACTTCCATAATGCGTCGCGGATAGGCCCGATATTCACCTTCCACTCCAATGCCAAAGACAATATCATCATCTTTAAGCCAGGTAGCATCTTCAGCACTGCTAACTTCAGGATTATCTGCTGCAGGGATGCAGTTACACGGTGTTTCCGTGGTGTCGTATTCGCGATCGTCAATTAATACTCCGCCCCAAGACACCAACCTCCAGTCGATATCTCCTTCGACAAAAATTTTCTCCCAACCAGGCACAATACCTGTGAATATGGCACGCTTCACCTCCAAATATTCAGGAGGCGCAGGTACTCTCCACGCGATAAGATGATCGGTAACGTCGCCCCAGGGGTTACGGTTTTGGAATTCCTTACCCAGCAATTCCGAGGCAGCACCAGCAAGCAGTTGGCTCATCTGAGCACCATTGGTGAAGCGCATCAAATCGCTGATAAGCCAAGTAAGCCGCGGGTCCTTTGAACCTGCGATTTCCACCAAAGCCAATGTTTGCTCGTTCCCCCATCCCCCTTGCTTGACGAGATCGACAAACGCCACTTGAACGGCTAGCTGCATTTCTTCGGACATTGGACCTTGCGGTATTGCAGGGGGGTCTCCAAATCGCTCAATTACGTGTTCAGGCAATGGTGATGCATTTTGCGCCCGCAGTTCTGCTGACCAAAACAAGGAAAGCATTACCAATGATGCAGTTAGGAAGATGCGAGTTTGAAGGCTGTTTACCGATGTCATGAGGGGCCTTTCGAGTGCATAATTCTAGGTTTCTCACAAGCGTTTAAAGATCGCGCTTGTGAATTCCGCAACGCAAAACAGATAGAACTTATCGTAAGAATGAGACCGCGAGCGTCACGCTTTGGTCAGTATGCCCTCAACTCAGTAAGCCGCCAATCACGATTACATCAGTATTCCGTGAACTAAGGTCGTTCGTTCAAAAATAGAAAAAGAAATACCGACGAGCCGGTCTTTTGGCTCATCGGTCAAAACGAAAACAGTTCTGCATATCAATCCGCCGTCTGGCAGCCCTTCAACGCATTATCGATGGCTAGACAGAAACAGCCAGCCAAACGTTCAGTGTATTCAATATGTGAGTTGTCTGGGTTCTTCATGCACTCGTCGATCTCATCGCCGGAGCCACGTGCTTGAGACATGAATTTCGGGCTTTGCCTTTGGCTACGCACAATACGCTGGAGCTTTAACGGAATTTTCGTCGACTCCATCTCCAATGACTTGGCTTGCATCGGTGATGGCGACACTGATATCATGACGACTGCTAAGACAGCTGCCAAAGAAGCGATTGCCCACTTCTGGCCTGAATGGTGTTTCGATGAAAGGGTATACATTTTTTTCTCCTGATATAAATGTTTGTTGCTCTGAATGATCCAAATCACCCGGTGGAAGGGAAGACCATTGGATCCTCTACTTAGTTGACCCGTTCATCATTAATTGTGCTCCATTGAAGAGGTTCTGAACCAAGTATTCACGCTAGGTTCAGCAAGAGATTGCGCGACCGTATCGATCTTCGCGCCGGAGGATTCATAAGGTGCGAAACTCTTGTCTTCGCAATCCCATTGCGCTGATGGGTACTCACAGCAGCGATAGTTACCTCTGATACAGCCGGTTTCTGAGAGGGTGTTGCTGCAGCAAATGACTGTGTGTCGCCAAATTTGGTGGGATCAAGATCAGAGGTTCTGATTTTGTGTTTGATATCGCAACCGGTATGCATACCTTCTTTTTGGATACGAGATCGATCATGCAGGAAACTAGAGGCCAGCCTCACCAAAGAAACGAATTTTCTGCTACTCTCGCGCAATCTGCATGAAGATAACTGAGCTATACGTGAAAAGCGGAAGTGAACCGTAAGCACCAGTGTAAGAGGTCGAGATTAGAGGCGTCGGTTAAATCGGCAACAACGTGAAACAAACTCATCGCTTATCTATGATCTTCCAAATCAAAAATTGAGTTTCTATAGAAAGCTTCCTAGAGAACGCGATTTGTTTCTTATTGGTGTAATACGCTATTAGAAGCACATAAGGAATATCGTGAACCGAGTTCAACCAGTCAGATCTGCACTATGCTCCTTAGTATCACACGGCAGCGCTTGGCCTAAAGTTATCGATCAACTATAAACCCATCTGTGAATTGTATTACTTCGTGGTTTCAATCCACTTCTACCGCAATCCAGTACACAGTTTTGACTGTTTTGTTGGGCGGCTTCGCGCATGAAACTGACCTAATCTACTAACCAAACAGGACCAACATGTCACTTCTTCAAATTGCAGCGCTTTTGATTGTGTTGGCTGGCGTTTTTGGAGCCATAAACTACCTGTTCTTAAAGTTGCCATCGACTATTGGCATTCTTGTAGTTGCGCTTTTTTCTTCATTCGCAGTGATTGCCTCTGACGCACTGTTTCCTTCGCTAACAGTTGAAGAACAGATCCGCGCACAAGTGCTGGAACTGGATTTCTCTGATGCATTGTTGGAAGGCATGCTTGGCCTTTTGCTGTTTGCAGGAGCCCTGCACGTCAAACTTTCTGACCTGCGCAAGGCTTGGCTGGTGATTTCCTTGATGGCGACAGTCGGAATCGCACTTTCGACTGCTATCATGGGCATCGGCTTTAGCTGGTTCACTGGCATGCCACTGATAATCGCCCTTGTCTTTGGCGCATTAATTTCGCCGACGGATCCGGTTGCTGTGCTTGGCGTATTGCGTGAGGTCAATTTACCTAAATCTCTGGAAACAAAAATTGCCGGAGAAAGCCTCTTCAATGACGGAGTCGGCTACGTGGTTTTCTTGGTACTTGTCGGGCTTGCTTTTCCAGCGAGCGACAGCCATGGCTCAGGCATTGGCGATGCAGCGCAGCTGTTTGTACAAGAAGCACTGGGTGGAGCAGTCCTGGGGCTCGTACTAGGCTGGCTCACTTTCAGGGTGATGCGTCTGATCGACGACTATTCACTGGAAGTTTTGATCACCCTTGGCCTCGCCTTTGGTGGCTACGAGTTAGCTGTATGGCTACATGTTTCAGCGCCCATAATGGCGGTCTGCGCTGGGCTTTTGATAGGAGACATCGGGGCCAAACATGGCATGTCCGAGGAAACCCGTCGATACGTCGACTCTTTCTGGAAGATGATCGATGAGATCCTGAATGCAGTACTGTTCTTAATGATTGGGTTCGAAGTCTTTGCGGTGGTATTCGAAACTGATTTGTTGATTGCAGGTTTTATGGCCATTTTGCTCTCGTTATTGGCGCGGTTGGTCGCAGTTTCGGTGCCAGTGTTGATGCTTAAGCCGTTTCGAGAATTCAGCAACGGCGTAATTCCAATCATGACATGGGGCGGACTGAAGGGAGGTATTTCTGTGGCTTTGGCGCTCTCCCTGCCCGATGGCGAATGGAAACCCGTGATCTTGACTTCGACCTATATCGTTGTAATTTTTTCCATCATTGTTCAGGGACTTACTGTGACCCGCTTAGCCGAACGAGTAGGAAGGGCGCCGGAATTGCCCATGGCTGACTAAGTTACAATGAAGGTTACTTCACTCTGAATTTCTTGAGCTTGGCCAGCAATGCAGAGGGCGCTCCATTCCTTTGGAACGCGCATCTGAGTGACTGGAACGATGCAAGAATTACGATTATTCCGTAAATTGCCTGATTGGGTGAAAATGTTTTAATCTATTCGCACATCGGTACGGACTTGAAACTTTTCAGGATCGAAAATAGCGATGGATACTTCCATCAGTCCGCCATCACGCACATAAAGTTGAGCGTCGATTTGCAAGACCGGCGCGCCAACCGCGACTCCCATAATATTCGCTTCTGCTTCTGGGCAGGCTATTGCCTTTACAGCTTGGCTCACACGCCCGGTAGAAACACCAAAGCAATCTTCGATTGTGCGGAAAACAGATGTGCTCTTGCCCTGCATTAATGGCTCAATACCCGCATAGCGAGCTGGCACGTAAACACGACTTACATTAAACGGCGTAACCTCCCCGCTGAGGGTCCTTGTTCCTTTTACTTCAAGCCAATGGTCCGTTTCACTTACAAAACCTGCCAATTGCGGAATATCTGCGGTCGGCAATGTGCGGGTTTCTATATCTGATAAAGCGGTATCTCGGCCCAGGCTTAGTAATTCATAGATACCCGTCGTATTCATATTGAAACGTGATTTGGGTAGGTCCGAAATTATCTGCGTCCCTGAACGCTTCTTTCGTTGCAGTACCCCGACCCTTTCCAGCTCTGCAAACGCAAGACGTAATGTAGAACGGCTAATGCCAAGTTGTGCGGCATAGTCTGCTTCGGGAGGAAGCTTGTCACCGACCTTTAAGGCTCCGCTTCGCACCTGCTCCAATATACCTTGAGAAACTTGCTGGTAGAGCGCTGTCATTGCAATGTCCTTGGGAGCCAAAGTGCAAGATCAGGGAAAATAGCTAAGAGCATCGCAAATCCCAATAGGATCAAGAAAAACGGAAGCGCTGCAGTGGCAATTGTACCAATCGACTCCCCTGTTTGTGATTGAATTACGAACAAATTGAAACCAATTGGGGGTGTTATTTGACTGATTTCAACAGCGACAACTATAAATATTCCAAACCAAATGGGATCAAAGTTTGCGGCTGTTACAAGCGGTAATGTAATTGGTAGCGTCATCACGATGATTGAAGTACCGTCGAGAAACATACCTAATACTGCGTAGAAAATAAGTAAAACAACAATCAGGAAGAAAGGAGAGAGACCCAGAGCGGCGATTTGACCTGCAACAGCCTTTGGTATGCCAAGGAATCCAAACGCCGAATTCAGTAACGCGGCTCCGATGATGATTAATCCAATCATAGCAGAAGTTCGAACAGCGCGACGGCCCGCAACTATCATTGCTGAAAAATTGAATCGACCCATGATAATCGCGATGATGATAGCACCTAGAACACCAATAGCAGCCAGTTCGCTCACACTAGCTAGCCCCAGGTACAACGAGCCCATAATGGCGACGATCAATGCGACCACGGGACCTATATCGCGCAAGCCCTTTGCCTTATCGGACCAACTTGTTTTTTCCACATCAGGCTGAGAACCGGAAATAGCCTGATGCAACGCGATATAGATCATATACAAGCCAGCCAATGTAAGCCCTGGTATAACTCCTGCAATGAACAATTCTAAGATCGATTGTTCTGCTACTACGCCATAAATAATCATGATGATGGATGGTGGTATCAGAAACCCTAGCGTTCCTGCACCAGCAAGAGACCCCATGGCAATTTGCCGACCATAGCCTCGGCTTTTGAGTTCCGGTAGGCTGACTTTCCCAACAATAGCCGTTGTAGCTGCTGATGATCCAGAGACGGCCGCAAACATTGTTGAGCCGACTACATTAACGTGCAGTAACCCGCCAGGTAACCTGCCAAGCCACGGTGCAAGGCCGGAGAACAACGAGCGCCCTAACCCGGCGGCAACAAGCACTTCGCTCATTAAAATAAACAAAGGCAATGACAGCAATGGTGTAGGGATCATAGCCCCCCAAATTACTCCGCTTGAAAAAATGTCCATGGGGATGTTTGGTTTAAATATCGCAAGCAAACCATAGCCCGTCGCGAACAAAGAAAGGCCAATCCAAACGGAACCGGCCAATAAGGCAACAAATAACAAGATGGTGACAACAGCAATTTCAACCATCAACTACCTCCAAATCTGCTGCTGAATCGCGCCATTCATAGGTTTGATCTGTAAACCGCCGAATGAGGCGAGCCAATAGATCAAACCAAAGTTGCACGATGCCCCAAAACACGACTGCTTGAGGTATCCAAAGAGGAGAATTGGTAACTGACGTTGCCAATATATTGCGTTCATATGACGTGGACACTTTGGTCCAAAGGGCGGAAACAATCAGAGCGACAATGACCACGGCCACTAGATTAGCTAAAACATCCAACCATTTTGCAGCTCTTTCCGGAAAGACCTCTGCAAGCAAAGAAATGCGCACGTGTGTGGCCGAGCGAATTGCCGGTCCAGATGCCAATGCAAAAATGGAAGCCATCGCGTACTGACTAAACTCCCAAGTAAAAGAAAAACTGTTTGCCTGAGAACGGGCAACAACTTCAGCAAGCATGAGCGCGCAGTATCCAAAAATCAACATCACGGCTAGCGTTTCAGCCAATCGTGATAACCGATCAATTGTCTTTAAGAAGGTTTTCATTTGAGTGAAATGTGCCGGAGATTATTCTCCGGCACAACTTCCCTATTTGCCAACTTTGGCGGAATAGGCATCAACAATTGGCTTGGCATCTGGTGCTTTTTCAAAGAATGCGCCCCACATAGATTTACCAGCTTCGGCCATCTTGGCATTCAGACTTTCGTCAGCCATTGAGACCGTCATACCATTGTCAGTCAACACTTTGGTTTTGCTTTCGTCTTCGGCAGCAGATGCAGCCCAAAACTCAGATTCCATCTTATCAGCTAGACCTTGAATGATGTTTCGCTCATCGTCGCTCAACTTGTTCCAAGCATCCAAATTAACAGTCACCGCGTCAGGCGACATTGACCAGTTTAGTGGATTGAAATGCTTGGTGAATTGATAGAGCTTTGTGTTCGCACCAGTCGATGTTGACGTTGCAGCACCATCCACGGTTCCAGCTGCCACAGCGGCGGCTAGCTCACCAAATGGAAGCTCAACTGGAGCCGCGCCCATTTTTTTCAGAAACTCAAATGATGTTGCGTTGAACGCGCGAATGCGCTGACCGTTCATATCTCCAGCGCTTACGACGGCTGCTTTGGTATAAATACCAGGAGACGGCCAAGGTACATAGTAGAGAACTTTCTGATTTTTCGATGCAAAAATCTCGTCATATTTAGGTCCAGCAACTTCAAGCCAAACCTTCATCTGGTCCTGCCCCTGAATAAGATATGGCAATGTATCGATTGCAAGGAATGGCGCTTCGCCTGCTTGCAAGAACAAAAGCATATCAGCCATTTGCACGATACCATTTTCAACAGCTGAAAGCTTTTCAGTAATTTTGACACCAATTTCACCCGACAAATGGACAGTGATATCGACGGAACCGTTTGTTTCTTTGCGCACTGCATCGGCAAATTTTATTGCACTTTGGGCATGAAAATTATTAGCTCCCCAGGCAGTGCTTAGATCCCATTTGGTCTCCGCCCATACAGCAGATGTACTGATGGCGATCGCTGCGGATGCCGCGAGTAGTGATTTAAAGAAAGTCATTTTGTTTCCTCCGATTGAGTGTTGGTCAGTTGATAAATGGATTGGGCAACCTCCTCGGAGACCAGCCCATGCAACATATCTTTGGCGAGTGCCTTCTTGTCGCGATTATGTGGATTTCCAAACCCACCACCTCCCGGTGTTTGGAGAACCAAACGTTCCCCCGCTGGAATTTTGTATATCCCCTTGTCTTTGATCTGCGCGCCATCTGTAATCGACACTTTACCTGCGGCAGCGCTCATCCCCCCTTGTCTGCCCGAGGGGCCAGAGGTCAGCCTTTCAAAGGCTGCAGCAGACAGGGACATATCTTCGCCAATTCGCGATCCAATTTCGATGCGTTGTGCCAGTCCTCCGCGGTATTCTCCTGGACCACCTGTGTCGATTGCAAATTCTTTTGAGTGATAGATCAGCGGAGCTGCCCCCTCAGCCACCTCCACAGAAACAGCCCCTACACCCGAAGGGAAAGCTGTGGTTGACAATCCATCAATCCCAGGGCGAGCACCCATACCGCCCAGAGCCACATTGAGTGATGTGAATGGTGTTTTACCTGCGCCGGAAAGAGACATTGTCCAAAGTGCGCCTGAGCTTTCTGCCAACACCTCACCTGGCAAAGCTTGCTCAAGGCAACCTAGCATTAGATCTGGCAAGGCTTGCCCGATGACATGTCGGGCACTAACAGGACTTGGCCGCTGAGCACTTACGACAAGGCCGGGCGCAGCGCTGACTGCAATTGCATCCAGCGATGCTTGATTATTTGGAACATGCGGGGTCAATAGCGCGCGAATGCCAAAGGCAGCATAGGCCGCACTGTAGTTTAGAGGGCAGTTGATGCCGCGATTCACCGCAACTGAAGAACCAGTGAGATCGACATCGATACGACCATCGCCAATTGTCATTTTGGCATATAAATCAATCGGTGCATCGTACCCATCTAATTGCATGCTGTTTTCATATATGCCTTGAGGCGCACGCGCGAGAGCTGCTTTCGTTCCAGTAGCGGACCGTCCAAAGATGAAGCTTGATACTTCTTCAAGGTCACTCAACGTGTACTCATTCATCAGGTCAGCCAACCTGGCGACACCTGTATCATTGCATGCCATCAAGGAAAGAATATCACCTCGCGCCTCATGGGGAACTCGTGAATTCATCGTTACAATTGCAAGAAGATCTTCATTGAGTTCACGGCCACGACGTAAACGCATAACAGGGATGGTAACGCCTTCCTCGAAAACTGAAGCTGATTCCGCCGACCAACCCCGACCGCCAACATCGACGATATGACTGGTCGAAGCTAAAAAGCCAACAATCTTTCCGTTCAAGAATGCCGGCGTTACAACTACAAAATCAAAAACATGTCCGGCTCCCAGCCACGGGTCATTTGTTACCAGTACATCTCCCGGTTTTAGATCTTTTGCCGGAACCACATTCAGCATGGCACCGACAGATTCTGCCATTGTGTTGACATGGCCTGGGGTGCCTGTAACGGCCTGTGCCAGCATTAAGCCGAAACTATCGAATACACCGGCTGATAAATCACCCGCTTCGCGGACAATTGCTCCAAAAGCTGCTCGCATCAGCGCGTTGGCTTGTTCTTCGCAAACCGAAATGAGTCGGTTCCACAAAACATTCTGCGAAACAATGTCGAGGGCACCGCTCATGAGGCTCTGCGCTCCAAAACAAGATGGCCAGTCTTGGATTGTTGCATTGACCAGTCCGGCCGCACCAAAGTGGTGGTTTGATCCTCTGTGATCACAGTAGGCCCATCAATTGACGCACCATTCAGCGCTGTTCGTTCGATAACCTTATAGTCAATATAATTCGTTGATTTCAGATCGTAGATATCCCGATTAAATTCCGTTTCGTTTTGTGTATCCAGGGAAAATGCGGCTGGTTTTATTTCGCGTATTTCACGTGCCTCTACACTTATTGAGACAATCTCAATTGGTATATCTCGCAGGCAAAACCCTAACTGTGCTTCATATCGTGTCAAAAATACTGTTTCGAGTTTTGCCAGATCAACCTTGCCCTCAATATCTAGCGTTATCTCCAAACCTTGCCCTTGATAACGCATATCAGCCTTGGTCGTGGTGGCGATACAATCAGCAGGAATAGCCTTTTCGACTATCTTGCGGACATAGGTCAGTTCCTCAGCAATCCGCTTGGTCAACGCAACGACATCTACCTTGTCTATACTGCTTGTGATCGAAATTGCGCTTTCGAATGCAACAGGAGAACGCAGAAACCCTACAGCGGAACCTACACCAGCATTCTGTGGAACTATAATGCGACGGATACCTAGTTTTTCTGCAATCCTCGCCGCGTGTAGAGCGCCGCCTCCGCCAGAAACAAGTAAGTCAAAACTTGCAACATCAAGACCCAACTCAATTCCATGCACGCGTGCTGCATTGGCCATAGTCTCATCTGCCAACTCAATAATTCCGGCTGCAGCAGTTTCGACTTTATCAAACCCCATTGAATGTTGAATCTGCTTACTGACAACCGCGCACGCCCGTTCTGGTACAAGTGCAATCATTCCGCCGGCAAATCCATCGGCATCAATATTACCAACTGCGATATGCGCATCAGTAATGGTTGCATCTTCCCCTCCCCGTCCATAGACGGCTGGACCAGGATCGGAGCCGGCACTTTTTGGTCCAACATTCAACCGCCCTAGACTATCAACTTTAGCGATAGATCCTCCACCAGCCCCGATCTCGACCAGTTCAACAGTTGGGACTCGTACAGGCAGACCACTACCCTTCACATCGCGCCATGCGCGAGCAACTTCAAAACGTCTCGTTGTCTGGGGTAAGCCATTTTCAATGAAGCATATTTTTGCCGTCGTACCGCCAATATCCAGCGAAAGTGTTTTACTGGACCCCATTTCACGAGCAACATGCGCCGCCAGAGCAACGCCCCCTGCTGGACCACTTTCAACCAGTCGAATTGGGAAGCGCATCGCCAGATCAATTGTGGTCAATCCACCACCAGACAACATCATCAGAAGTGATCCGGAAAAACCGCGCGATTTTAGCTGAGATTGAAGTTTTGCAAGGTATCTTGACATAAGCGGCCGTACATAGGCATTGGCGCAGACTGTCGAGAACCGTTCGTATTCGCGGATTTCACCAGCGACCTCTGCACTTTGGCAGATAGTGACGGTATCATCGAGCTGCTTTCGCAGACGATTTGCTACATAATTCTCATGTACGGAGTTTTTGTAAGAATGAAGAAACCCAACAGCGACAGCCTCTATCTGTTGCGCACGTAATTGGGTTGCCAAATCATCAATATCTTGGTCATGCGGCGATACTGATACAGACCCATCTGCGAAAATGCGCTCATTGAGCCCCAGTCGCAAAGGGCGCGGGACGAGTGGCTCTGGCATCTCTATATCCAGAGCATATTGTTCAAAGCGTTTCTCGTAACGCATTTCTAACACGTCTCGAAACCCAGCCGTCGTAACCAAAGCTGTCTTGGCGCCACGCCGTTCGATCAGAGCGTTTGTAGCCAGTGTCGTACCGTGAACAATGTCGGTGATGTCTTTATAGCTCAGTGATAACCCACAAAGAATACGGTCAACACCATCCATTGCACCAACGTCTGGGGCTAGCTGCGTTGTGAGTACTTTGACTGATGAAATGCCGTCGGAAGTTTCTGCGACAACATCTGTAAACGTACCACCGATATCAATTGCAATCCGTACCATATTATTAAAGTACGTACTTTAAATATCAACGTCAATTTCTAATTCATAAATTTCACGTCAATATAGATCCGTAATGCCATTGAAAATCTTCATTACAGTCATTTTTTCACGGCCATGGGCTATGATTGCGTTTGGGCAACCGCACAGGTCAGCTTGTCTTTGAGCACTCATCTAGTACCCAATAGCCCAGATCAAAACCTGCAAGCCGCATTGCATGATTTGGAAGTTACTATTTTCTTATGAAATGAGATGACTTTCGAGTGTTGGTATCATGCTTCAGTTCGAAATTCGGAAGATGGCCCTACTTCGCTAGCTATGGCTATTGGCACAGCTTTGCTGCACGAAGACTGATTTTGATTGCAGGAACTTGTAAACGCATTGACCTTCGTACTTCCTATAATCGCCCAACACCTTCAATTGCATTGCGCACAAAATGCACGCAATGCGGGTCTTTCCTTATCTGCAGCATTGCAGATCTTGGATATGTATTATTGCCGTTAACTGACCTCTAGTTCGCCAACTTCTTCAGCGAAGTTTTTGAAGAACTTTCCGGCCAGTTTTTTTGCAGTACCTTGGATCAACCGACTCCCTAACTGAGCAAGTTTCCCACCAATGTCGGCTGATGCGTTGTATCGCAGCAAAGTGCCGTCTGGGTGTATTTCCAGTTCAACCTCTGCGCCGCCTTTAGCAAATCCGGAGGCGCCACCATTTCCACTACCAGTCAGTGAAAAACGTTCCGGAGGAGAATCCGGACTTAGCGTCACATCGCCGCTAAATTTAGCTTTAACTGGGCCGATCTTCAGCACAACCTTGGCTTCTAATTCCGTATCAGAGTGTTTGATCAATTCCTCACACCCTGGAATACAATCTTTGAGTATTTCGGCATCGTTCAATGCGGCGTACACAACATCTCGCGGAGCGCTGATGATGATTTCGTCTTTAAGTTCCATAGTCTTGTCCTATTTTCAGCAGCAGGGGAATTTGATCGTAGCAAGAAGCTCGATCTGTTCATTCGTCATAGGTGGAAATAAGCGTTTACGGATCGCATTCGCGGTTCTTCTAATACGGTTCACTGGAGCACCTACAGTCAGATTTTCCGACAAGCCAAACAATGAGAGGTCAGCTGGCGTGTCTAGATCGATAACAAAGCTGCGATTGTTCGTTTCGAAAACATTAACATGTTCAGGGGAACCGCGTGTCAGCTTGCGGCACCCCAAATGGAAGGGGTCGGCCAACATACGCGCTCGTTGCATTGCGGGCACCGCAATCGGATTTCCGCGCACGCCTTCGACTCTCGGTACTGTAATCCGTATGTTCGCCTTTGCATGGTGCACGCCAAGAAGTTCTTTTAGATCATCTGAGCTAATCATTGGTTGATCGCCAAGCGCCACTAGATATGTCTGAGCCGTTGGCGCCCCGCGTAAACCAGCGCCAACTGACGTCATTTGGCCATTCTCAAAACGGGGATTGTGGACAAAGGATACCGGCGCATCGCGCAGCGCCTCTTTAATCGCTACATCCTGATACCCGGTGACTACGGTCACAGGATGCTGCGTGACAGCCGCACATGCCGCAACTACACGACGCACCAAAATTTCGCCGTCAATAGACAGCAGCAACTTGTTCACACTTCCCATGCGGCGTGAAAGCCCTGCTGCCAAGACAATGGCGCACGTATCAGGCATCTTGCGCACCACGGTGTGTCAGGTTTGCGCGTCGGAGCTGTGTCACTTCGGCAAGGATAGACATTGCAATTTCATCAGGCGTGATCGCGTTGATGTTTAAACCGGCTGGTGCTTTGACCTTTTTCAGCAGTCGCTCGAATTTAGGGTCTTCGGCAACTAATTTGGCAACAATCGTTTCATATTTTTTGCTACTCCCGACAAAACTAACATATGCACAATCCATTGAAACTGCCGCCCGCAATGCATCTTTGTCACCCTGACCTTGAGTTGCAACGACAACGAAATCGCGGGTGTCAAAGTTAAACCCGGGCGTAACATCCAAGTTTAATTCATGACCTTCGGCCGCATGAGTTGAGACTTTGAAGTCGAAACGCGCGGCAAGATCTGCAAGTGCCATTGCGACCAAACCCGTTCCACATATTACCATTTCGGGCAGCGGAAGAACCGGCTCAACAAACACGTCCATTGTGCCCTTGGACGGGCACCCATTTCGCGAAAAGCGCACGCCGTCACGAAGTTCTCCTGCAACCAATCCTTCTGTTTCCAACAGCTCTTGGGGGCGTAGTGAAATGAACTGGGGTTCACCTGTCTGAATTGCGTCGCGTGCGGCTTTACCAACTGCCTTACGGGCACAACCACCGCCGACCCAACCCCTTAAAATTTCACCATCCTGATCGAGCAAGGCTTTGCCTCCTGGTTTCGCGGACGTCGCATCGACCGTGCGCACCACAGTGGCCATGGCAAAAGGGACGCCCTTGGCTTTAAGCGCCTGCATTTCTGCCTCTAATCGGGCATGATCTGAGTGAGATAACGTCATAACTGCGCCAGTGTGTGATCAAGGTTTGCCAAATCATTCAAGGTGCTTGCAGCAGCAAAACAATCAAGGTGCGGTAGTGCCGCCGCCATGCCTTTGGCCACAGGTGCATACCCCTTCCAACCTTTGAGCGGATTCAGCCATACAATCTTGCAACCGCGTCTCTTTAACTTGCTCAAAGCAGCGCTTAAAACCTCCGGATCGTCACTGTCATAGCCATCCGAAAGGACAAAAACGACGCTGCGCCCATCCACAAAATTTCGGGCGTAACCGTTGGCGAACTGCTGAAGATTAGCTCCAATCCTGGAGCCGCCTCCAAAGCCATCAGCCAGCAGAGTTATACGGTTTAAGGCACGCAGCGGATCATCATCGCGTAGCGCAGAGGTTATGCGGACAAGACGCGTATGAAATAGATATGCATCGCTGGCGCTATCAGCCCGCATCAGACCGGCAAGAAACGCCAGAAACGGCCGAGCATAGTTCATCATCGAGCCTGACACATCACATAAAGCAACGATCTTGAGGGGGCGATCAGGTCGCGCGCGTCTGGCAAGGTTCAAAGGCTCCCCCCCAGAAGTGAGACTTTGACGCATGGTTCGGCGCAAATCGATTGATGCCCCTCTTTTAGCAGCCTTTCGCCGACGTGACCTGCGATCCTTGAGGGCTTTCCCTAGTCTAATTGCCACGAGCTCTGCAGCGCGAATGTCCTTTGCCGATACAAGTTCACGTAGATCTTTTTTCATCAAGTTATGCGTTTTGGACGCAACCAGTTTTCCTGTGCCCTCTGAACAATGTTCTTCTGCGTCATTCCCATCATCAGGTGCATGAATTGCTCCTGTTGCGGAACTCGATTCAGCTTCATCAGTACGGGTGCTTTTCGTGCCTTGTGATGTGGACGATTGTGCAGATTGTATAACTTTTTGACGCACTCTGCCTTCGGTCATCCAGAACGCATCAAACAACAGATCGAATTGCGCGATGTCTTCAATCGATCCGGCACAAACGGATTTGAGGGCTAAGCGAGCATCGGATGGTATAATTGGGTTTACGCACGACAGGGCCCGCAAAGCGGTCTCGGTCTCAGCGACACCAAGTCGGAAACCATGATCCCGTAAATGTGCCATAAACCCTGATACCCGTGCCGCAGGGCCGGGATCCGCCGCTGCGAACCGCGTGACCTTGCTCATGCTGCTTTTCCCGCAATGCGAGCCGCCACTTCTTTGGGTATTGCGGCTCGGTCAGCTTGTGTTTTCAACAAGGTTGCAAGTGCCGCCTGAAGGACAACGGGATTTGCCGTAAGGTCTTTGATGCCCAATCCCGCTAACGCGCCAGCAAAATCCAGCATCTCGGCAATGCCTGGTGTTTTTTCCAGTTCTTCTTGCCGCAGTTTTTGAACAAATCCGACAATCTGTTCACCAAGACGCGCTTCAATCTTTGGGCAACGTGATGCCAAAATTGCCAGTTCTGTTTGTCGGTCCGGGTATTCTACATGCGCATATATGCAACGCCTGCGTAGCGCATCAGACAGGTCGCGCGTGCCATTGGCGGTTAAAATGACTAGGGGTTTTGTCGTTGCACTTATCGTGCCCAACTCTGGGATGGTAATTTGAAATTCTGACAACACCTCAAGCAGGTAAGCCTCAAATTCTTCGTCAGCTCGATCGATCTCATCAATCAGCAATACCGGTGGCACATCCTGACGGATTGCTTTGAGCAGCGGGCGTTCAAGCAAATAATCTTGAGAGAAAATCCGCGTTTCAACTTGCGGACCCGTTTCACCGGCCTCTGAGGACGCACGGATAGACAGTAATTGTCGCTGATAATTCCACTCATATATCGCTTGCGATGCATCTAAACCTTCATAACATTGCAACCGGATCAACTGCGTATCGTAAACAGTAGCCAATGCGCGCGCGACTTCTGTTTTACCCACGCCAGCTGCCCCTTCCAACAAAAGTGGCCGACCGAGTGTTGTGGCGATATGGAGGGCGGTCGTCAGGTCATCGCTGGCAATATAGCCTGTGGTGGCCAGTGATGTTTGAAGATCTGTCCAGCTTGTCATGGTTTTGGTCATCAAGCCTGTGCGGGGCACAATGAAATGCCCCGCCCTTTCTTTATTCGTGCATGCCAAGATCGTTGGCTGTCTTCCAGATACGCCAATGATCATGCGGCATATTTGTGTGACGGTTGCCAAACGGACGGAAAGCATCCTGCACAGCATTTGAGAAGCACGGAACACCACCCACGTGAGGGCTTTCGCCGACGCCCTTCGCACCAATCGGGTGATGTGGAGATGGTGTAACTGTAAAGTCTGTTTCGTATTTGGGGACTTCCCAAGCGGTTGGCAGGAAGAAATCCATCAACGTAGCAGTCTTGCAGTTACCCATATCGTCATATGCAATTTCTTGCCCAAGGGCGACGGCAAGTGCTTCAGTCAAACCGCCGTGAACCTGTCCTTCGATCACCATTGGGTTGATCCGTGTGCCACAATCATCCAACGCATAAAAGCGGTTGATGGTTGGCACACCGGTGTCGACATCAATGTCCATTACGCAGACGTAAGCACCAAAGGGATAGGTCATGTTCGGCGGATCATAATAGCTGACCGCCTCTAGCCCCGGCTCAAGACCTGGGATTGCTTGATTGTAGGCCGCATAAGCTATTTCTCCCATGGTTTTGAACCGCTCAGGCGCGCCTTTGACTGCAAAACGATCCACATCAAACTCAACGTCGTCGTCATGGACCTCAAGCAGATATGCTGCAATCATCTGAGCCTTGGCCCGGATTTTTCTCCCGACCATAGCTGCAGCTGCTCCAGCCACAGGAGTTGAGCGTGACCCGTAGGTACCCAGCCCATAAGGCGCAGTGTCGGTATCGCCTTCCTCAATTGTGATGCTGTCGGCAGAGATTCCAATCTCAGACGCGAGAATCTGGGCAAATGTCGTGGCGTGCCCTTGGCCTTGGCTGATTGTCCCAAGTCGAGCGACCGCGGACCCAGTTGGGTGGACACGTATTTCGCAACTGTCGAACATACCCATACCGAGGATGTCACAATTCTTAACCGGACCTGCACCAACAATCTCAGTGAAGAAGCTGAGGCCAATGCCCATTATGGAACGAGTTTCGCCGCGGTTGAACGCTTCGACACGCTCAGATTGTTCCTTGCGCAAGCCTTCATAGTCGACCGCTTTCAATGCTTTATCCCAAGCGGTGTGATAGTCGCCGCTATCGTATTCCCAGCCGAGTGCTGAGTTATAGGGGAACTGTTCCTTTTTGATAAAATTGATCCGACGTAGTTTGGCCGCATCCATGTTCAACTCAATAGCGAGAACTTCGATCATACGCTCAATGAAATAAACAGCTTCTGTGACGCGGAATGAACAACGATATGACACACCACCTGGCGCTTTATTGGTGTAAACACCATCCACGCCTAGATATGCGGCCGGTATGTCATAGCTACCCGTGCAGATGTTCATAAAACCTGCCGGGAATTTGGTCGGATCGGCGCAAGCATCGAATGCACCGTGATCAGCAGTCACATGGCAATGAAGCCCAGTGATTTTGCCTTCCTTGGTGGCTGAAATCTTACCCTTCATCCAATAGTCGCGCGCAAATGCGGTAGACATCAGGTTTTCCATCCGATCCTCTACCCATTTAACAGGAACCCCTGTGACGATTGAGGCAACGATTGAGCAGACATAACCAGGATAAACGCCAACCTTGTTGCCAAATCCGCCGCCAATATCTGGAGAAACAACGCGTATATTATGTTCTTCGATACCAGATAAAAGAGAGGCGACCGTACGCACGACATGTGGCGCTTGGAAGGTTCCATACAACGTCAATTTTCCATTAACTTTATCCATGCTGGCAACGGCGCCGCAAGGCTCCAGTGGGCATGGATGCGTCCTATGATAATACATGGACTCCTCGGCAACGATATCAGCGTCATCGATTACGGCGTTGGTGCCATCCTCATCGCCCACTTCCCAAGTGAAAATGTGGTTGTGGTGCTTACGGGGCCCGTGTGCTCCGGGGGCCTTAGGATCAAGGTCTTCGCGCAACACAACGTCCGACTGCATCGATTTGAACGGGTCCACAATTACCGGTAGTTCTTCGTACTCTACTTCAACTAATTCAACGGCATCCGATGCGACGTAGCGGTCGTTAGCGACTACAAAGGCAACTTCTTGACCTTGAAACAAAACCTTGCCATCGGCCAGAACCATCTGCTTATCACCTGCCAGCGTTGGCATCCAATGAAGACCGAGTGGCTCGAGGTCTTTGGCCGTTAAAACAGCAACCACACCGTCAATTGCCAGGGCTGCATCAATGTTTATCGACTTGATGCGAGCATGAGCATAAGGCGAGCGAACAAAATCGCCCGTCAGCATCCCAGGCAAATTAATGTCGTCGATATAGTTGCCCTTACCCTGTGTAAACCGGGCGTCCTCGACTCTTTTGCGTGAACAGCCGAGACCTTTAAGATTTGTAACTCGTTCGTCGCGTGTGATTACGTCACTCATTGGGCGGCCTCCTTGGCAGCATTCAACTCGGCGGCAGCAGACAGAATGGATTTCACGATGTTCTGATATCCGGTACAGCGGCAGATGTTTCCTGCAATACCGAAGCGCACCTCTTCTTCTGTTGGATCAGGATTTTCCTGAAGCAATCGATGGGCGCGGGTAATCATGCCTGGAGTGCAATAACCGCACTGCAACCCATGGTGTTCTTTAAAATTTTCCTGCAACACGTGTAGATTATCGGGATTGCCGAGACCTTCAATGGTTGTGATCCCGGCACCTTCGGCCTGTGCGGCAAACATAGTGCAAGACTTCACGGACTTGCCATCAATATCAACAGTGCAAGCGCCACAATGGGATGTTTCACAGCCCACGTGCGGGCCTTTCATTCCCATTTTTTCGCGCAGCACGTAAATAAGCAGCTCTCGCGGTTCAGCAGGGACTTCTTTTTTTTCGCCATTGACCGTCATCGTTACGATTTGTTTTGTCATGATGTCCTCCCTTAAGCCCGTGACCAAGCGCGTGCGATCGCGCGTGAAATTATGATACCAGCGACGTGCATTTTGAACGCTACTGGGCCGCGATTATCTTCCGTGGGGTCGATATCTTTTAGAGCAGCAGCAACTGTTGCCTTTACAGCAACTTCATCACATGATGTACCAACCAATGCGCTCGCTGCAGTCTCCGACAAGACAGGTACGTCGCTTAGGTTTGTCATTGCGATTGATGCGCTAGAAACCTTATCACCGTCCTTAGCGACAAGTGCAGCACACGCCGCCGTGGCATAATCACCGATTTTTCGCTTTTGCTTTTCGTAAGCAAACCCTGAATTGGTCGCTGCAAATGTGATGTGGGTTAGAATTTCTTCGTCATCCCGCTCGGTCATATAAGCAGCTTCGTAAAAGTCGCGTGCTTTCACCAAGCGCGTTCCATCAGCACCAACAAGCGTAAAGCTGGCATCAAGACACTGCATTAGGCCGGGCATGTCATTGCCGGGATCTCCGTTAGCGACGTTGCCTCCGATTGTACCCATGTAACGAACTTGCGGGTCCGCAATTTGATGCGCGGCTTCACGAATGATTGGAGCTGCGGCAAATAGAGCTTCATCCACAATCAGCTCGTGTTGTGTCGTCATCGCGCCGATGGTTATTGAGCTCCCCTCAATCGTAATACCTTTAAGATCGGCAATGTCTTGCAGATCGATCAAATGCGGGACATCGGCCATGCGCAATTTCATCATTGGGATCAGGCTGTGCCCTCCAGCCAGTACACGCGCGTCATCGCCGTGCTCTGTCAAAACAGATATCGCGCCTGCAATATCCGAGGGTCGGTGATATTCAAATGCTGCTGGTATCATACGTAGTCCTCCCTGACCTGTATTCACATATATAAAAGGGCGGGCATTAATACGAGCGCTAGCGCGAAGGTTTGAGGCGCAATGATCAACGCACCAAATGCGCATATCGCGCACGAAGTGCGTACGCACTTGCAGCATTTTACACTCTAATTTGGCCGTTCAGCTAGACACCAAGTCTCTCACGAATCTTCTTTAGATATGATCGACTGACGGGAATTTGATCGATATGTGGATTTCCATCAAAGAAACAGACACCATTGTCCTTCTTACGTTCAAATCTTGTAACGTGATCAACATTAATCAGATAACTTCTATGACTTTTCTCAAACCGTGTGTTGGCAAGCTTCGTTTCCATGGTCGAAATTGACCATGGACAAAACAAACGCCCTAGAGGGTGGTATACGAAAGTGTATCGCCCCTCAGCTTGAATTCCTGCAACATCGTCGCTTTGTACAAAATGCGTTTGTCCGTCGCTTTCAAACGGTATCTTAATGACCGACTTACTATCCAATTCCGGCGCTTGTTCGTCTGCTTCAGCCGCATCAAGCTGTTTCTCATGATCGACATCTGGCTGCTGTTTGTTAACACCAGCAGCAAATGTCACGCTAACAAGAAGAAAAGCGCCTGAGATAACAAATGACGATAGCGTCACTCCAAAGGCGAGCACCTCATTGCTCAACCAGAGGCCAGAGCTCAAATCACCGCCGATTTCAACAAAGTGGGTCCCTGCCATTGCAACAAAATGTACAGCAACAACCGTGGTGCCAAAAACAACCGTTCCGAGCAAGATATTGCGGCTCCTTCGGCGACCGTAACTAATCCAAAATGAAGCGACACAAAAAACCAAAGAAGCCACGATCGCTACAACGATTCCAGTCACTGAGTAGACAGGCTTCACGTCTTGAATGCCGGACATACCAAGATAGTGCATCGCAAGAATACCGAAGCCAACACACATGCCGGCCAGAGTGATGCGACTACCAGTTCGCTTGCCGAAGTGGACGAGTAGAAGTGCGATACCGGTGAGTAGTATCGCCACCAACGCCGACATCATTGTGATCAAAGCATCGTAGTGAAATGCCACCGGCAAGGTCATCCCAAGCATCGCGACAAAGTGCATCGACCAGATGCCGCTTCCCAACGCGATGGCAGACATTGAGACCACTAACTTGCGACGTCCGGTCCCAATCCTTGACGCCCCTTGTGTCAAGGATAGCCCTGTGAAACCGGACATCAAGGCAATCGCCAGCGATGCCAAAATGAGGTAGTGATTGTGACCGTGCTCCAACATACTTCCTTATTAGCGCGGTCACGAGCGTTTGCAAATTTTCATGTGCAGGAAAAAAACTTGACTAAAAGCCTCCTGTTCTAAAGTTGTTCTCGAAATTCAATTTATTCCTCCTTTGCCGTTACGGCTCACTGTCGAAAGAGGAACTTGCTTGGACTAATGTCGATGCAAGCTTGCTCAATATATTCAACGTATTTTGGTACGCGGTCTGCGTGATCTTGTCGTGTCCCTAGCAAGATCGAACAATATCCAAGTGGTTGTTCAGGACAAGTATCATTGCTGGAAACCATTTACATAAACTCATGGTACTTCTGGTGAAATCCTTTATTTCACATACGCCTCCCAATCACTGCCGATAATTGCTGTCACCATCCGGATCAAACAAATCTTCTTTGAAGGACCCCTGCTCTATCAATAATGAAAAGCCCTCGATCAAAAATCAGAGCTTTTCCATATTTGGATTGTTATCCAATAATCCGATTGCATGTTCTGAAAACCCATTGCTGACACGACTCCCCGATGTATGAGCAGCCTGAAACAGACGGAAGTCAAAAGGTATTTCTGGAATAAATGGTATCGCAACCAGCCGGTTCGGACCGAAAAATTCAGCCGTTAGCGCGTCCACAATTGCGACGCCAATACCTTTCACTGCCAAAGCGCATGCAGAGAATGATGGTTGGCATTCTATTTTGATATTTTGCTCGACATTGGCGCGCAGGAACGTTTGCCGAATGTGATGCGCCGTCAAAGTATGTTGCGATAGTGCTACCATTTGTTCGGCAACCAAGTCTTCGGGGGAAAGTGATTCTCGTTTAGCCAATCGATGGCCATGCGCCACAACGCAAACACACTTCAATCGATAGCTTGCCAATATTTTTAAATCAGGCCGCCTGTCAGACAGCTGCGCGAACCCAAGGTCAAAATGACGAGAAGCCACCAGATTTGCGATGTTGGCCGACGTCAGAACATCCATTGTTAATTTTACATCGTGATGTTTTTTGAGAAATAGACTGACAACCTCAGGAATTGCATCGAAGGACAGGTTTGGCATCACAGCAAGTCGCACCTTGCCTTTGCGCATTTCCTTGATGTCTTGCGCAGCTTGATAGACTCCTTCAAGTCCACGGAAGAAAAAGTCCACATCTTCCAGGAGGCTTTGGGCTTCTTCGGTCGCAATTATATTGCCACCTGCACGCACGAACAACTTCAATTCAATCTCAGATTCCAGATCAGCCACAAGGCGGCTCACCGCTGGCTGCGATATATTGAGTTGTGCGGCTGCGCGCGTGATCGAACCAGTAACCATCACCGCACGGAAGGCTTCTATACGTCTTTGGTTCATAATTGTTCATACCCTACTTGATGGCGTGTTCTCTCCATCACTGAGCAATATTGGCTCATCAAGACATAATATTCAAACATAACAAAGCAGAAGTAGTCCCGAAATCAACATGAGGTCACATCCAAATATTTGGCTCAGATTGAAGGCTTGCAGTAATCCAAACTCGCAAAGCAACTACGCCGGTCTATGCGATCAAATCTTCAATTCTCAATCGGATCAAACAGCTTTGCGCAGAAGAGCCTTGTGCTAATTCTGATGTCGCAATGTCGGTGATCACAGAGTTCGGGTTGCCACCGGGGTCAATCTTATCGATGGCACCTTCAAACATTGGCCCGGTTTCCATAACCGCAATACCTAGTCTGCACTTGTCAGAGACCCTTAAAGTTGCGCGACAGCCCCCACGGTCAGAATATACTGTTACATGACTGCCATCTTCTATGTTTCGAATTCGAGCTTCTCTTGCATTTACGAAGACATCAGGAGGGCCGTTTTTTGCAAGATGTGTTCGATTAAGTTGGCTATGCAGAAATTTTTCTGGCTGACGCGACAAGAGCGCAAGCTGGTCGTCTGCGCCAGTTCCGTTCCATTCCCGTGGCGCCACCCATTCCGGATGACCAGAAATATTGTCGTAACGATAGGATGCGATGCGTGGACTTGATAATTCGATTTTACCGCTTGGTGTGTTCAAAGGGTTGAGCGCAACGTTTTCGCGAAATTCAGACAGCAGTACTTCCGGAATATCTGGCTTCGGTACGCGCCAAACATTCATTGCAACAAGTTCGTCGAAACTAGGGTGTTCTATGCTTAGGAAATTTGCTTGGCGACTGGATCTTTCCCACATATGGCGGAGCCATTGCTCTGTGTTTCGATTTTCTGTGTATGCCGTTTCACATTCCAACCGCTGGGCCAAATCAGAGAAAATATCGTAATCGTTGCGTGCCTGATCAACGGCATCGACCAACTGCGGCACATGAAACACATGGGGGTCGCGAGATGTTCCTCCTATGTCACTACGTTCCATACTTGTCGTTGCTGGTAAAACGATGTCTGCGCGCAACGCGGTTGCTGTCCATGTTTGCTCATGAACGATGATTGTTTCCGGGCGCGCCCAAAGTTGATTGAGACGAAACAAGTCTTGTGCATGATGAAACGGATTTCCCCCTGCCCAGTAAATAAGGCGCGTGTCGGGAAATGTGACCTGTTTGCCATCGAATGGAATCGTCTTGCCTGGACTTTCCAACATGTCTGCAAACCGAGCAACTGGAATTGCCATTCCATGCTCATTCCCCAGTGTTGCCATTGCCGGAACGAGCCCTTTATGAGCGCCCTCTCCGACGGCGTTCAAGGACCCATAGCCAAAGTTAAAGCCCCCACCAGGCAAACCGATTTGTCCGAGAATTGCAGCCAACGCGATTAAAGCCCAATAAGGCTGCTCACCTCGGTGCGCCCGCTGCAAAGACCATGCGGCTGTCAGCATAACCCGGCCGTTGGAAATCTGATCAGCAAGTGATTGTAAATCAACTAACGGAACATCAGAAATTGCTGCAGCCCAACTAAGTTCTTTTGGAACGCCGTCTTTTTCACCGCGCAGGTACTCGAGTAAGGTTTCATAACCGCTGCAATGTGAAGACAAAAATGCCAAGTCTGCACGGCCTCGCTTTACCATTTCATGGCAAAGGGCCAAAATTATTGCTGTATCACTTCCGGGTCGCGGCGCAATCCATTGCGCATCAGAACCGTCAGGAATATCGTCAGCAACTGGACTGACAACAATGAAGTTGGTACCACCCTTTCGAGCAGCACGAATGTGCCGGGGCATATGGTGGTTACCAGCACCACCTGAAGATACGCGCCAGTTCTTTGAAGAAAGACCTCCGAAAGCGACAAAAACGTCTGTATTTTCAGCGATACTTTGCCAACTTGTTGCGCTGCCCGATACGGCTTCAGCGCTGCCCAGAACATTCTGCAACAGAATTTGTGCAGCTCCCCAGCTATAGTTTCCCACCTGATCAGTATACCCACCGAAAGCACCCAGAAATCGACGGAGTTGTGTTCGTGCATGGTGAAATCGTCCAGCGCTAGCCCAGCCGTATGAACCGGCAAATAAGGACTTGTGGCCGTGGACATCGCGGACACGGCGCAGTTCTTGTGCTGTCAAAGACAGCGCTGCGTCCCATGATACAGGAATGAATTTTTCGCTTCCCCTACTGGTGCCATCTGACCTCTCGCGGTCACGCAACCATCCTTCGCGCACATAGGGTTGATCAACCCTCTTCGATGAATAGAGCAACTCTGGAAGTGCGCCGATCATTTCCGGGTCCGCACCGCTGTCCTGCCAGGGACGGGTGGATAGCAACCGGCCGTTTTCAACCATTGCTTCAAACGCACCCCAATGGCACAAGCTTATTGGGTTCGGTGCCTTCATGATTGAACTCTTCAGATTTCGCCGCGTTTTGCTTTGCGTTCGGTTATGGTCTCACCGCCCACGGTCCATTCATCTGGTGGGACATCTTCAAAGACGACATAGACATGTTCTGCATGGGCATTGCAGCATCGTGCAATGGTTTCCGTGATCTCCAACGCAGCCTCTTTCTTTTGCGCGCTAGTGCGTCCAGCGGCCATTGTGATCTTTACAATTGGCATTATTTTTCTCCACTAGATTAGGGATAACCCACCGTCAACCCGCAAGATTTGCCCAGTGACATGTCCCGCGTCGCTACTCAGAAAGAAAGCGAGAGCGGCGGCCACATCGGCGGGCTGTGCCAGACGTCGATTTGGCGCAAGTTTTGCTGCGGCTTCCCAACTTGCATTTGACAGAGCTGAATGGCCGCTCGAATCCTTCTCAGTAAATCCGGGAGAGACGCAATTGACTGTCACACCATCTGCCGCAATCTGCACTGCCAATGTACGTGCGAACGCTTGCAAAGCACCCTTTGCCGCGGCCGTTGCAGGGAACAAGCGCTCTCCTGGCATTTGATCAATAACGAACGACGTCACGACACCAACACGCCCACAATTTGATTTGATCAAATAGGGCAACGCTGCGGAAATCAGGTCGACAAATGCACCCGTGATTACTTGGTACGATTGGTCCAGTTCTTGCCGTGTCATTTCCCCGACAGGTTTGTTCAAAGCGTATCCTGCGTTGGAAACAATCCTGTCTAGCCGGCCAAATTTTCTTAAAGTACTGCTGACCAATTCCGCCGGTGCCTCCACCTCTGCAAAATCACCAATAAATGTGTCAACAGTGGCACCCAGCGCCCGCGCCTTATCAGCGACAGCATCAAGTCGCGTAATCTTGCTGCCATCAACACCACCACGGGCGTGCAGCATCAAGCCTTCTCCGGGCTTTGCTAGCTTCTTTGCAGTCGCGGCACCAATTCCGCTAGAGGCACCTGTAATGAGCGTTACGCGATTTTCCAATGATTCACCTCATTATTGAAACAGATTGGGGAACGACCATTTTGGCAGCGCCAATACGATGTCAGGAAAGAAGATGGACAGCACGGCTACCAAGATCGTCAACCCAACGATCGGGATAACAGCCCACATTGCTTTGCCCAATGGCACATCACCAATCTGTGCAGCAATCAGCAGGCAAATCCCATAAGGCGGCGTGATTAGTCCAACAGACAGGACAATTGTGGCCAATACGCCCATATGAACCGGATTCATACCCGCAGTATTTCCGAGTGCTTGAATAATTGGCAGAAAGATTAGAACTGCAGAAATAGGATTGAGCACGGTGCCAATCAGCAACAAAAAACCGATCAAAAGCATCATTATCCCAACAGGGTCGCTTGTTTGGGCCGTTATGAAAGTAACGACGATTTCGGCGGCTCCAAAAAATGCAATGAGCCAACCAAAAATACCTGCCCCTGCTACCGTAAACAGAGGGACTGCAAAGTCCATTGTTGCTTGCGTCAGCAATCCGGGTAGTTCACGAAGTGGGACGTCGCGATAGATAACGAATGTCAGGATCAAAGCCCATATGACGGCGCTGATAGCCGCTTCAGTCGGCGTGAATATTCCTGCTATAACGCCACCTAGTACAAACACCGGAATCAGCATAGCGGCAGCGCCGCGCCATAGTGCTTTGAACAGCGCTCGAGCACCTGGGAATGGATTGGCCGGATACCCTTCACGGATCGCCATCACATAGGTATAGGCCATCATAAACAGGCCGATAGTGACGCCAGGTACAATGCCTCCAAGAAACAACGCCCCGATGGAAACATTCCCGAAAGCGCCATAAACGATTAAAATAATCGACGGCGGAATGATCACGCCAAGCGTCGATGAGGCAGCGGTCAGAGCAACTGCAAATGCGGGGCTATAACCTGCTTTCTTCATTGCAGGAATGAGGATCGATCCCACTGAGGCTGTGTCTGCTGCTGCAGAACCCGAAAGCGACGCAAAAATCATCGATACAAAGACATTCACATGCCCAAGGCCGCCCCGCACATGACCAACAGTTGCATCGGCGACAGTCAGCAAGCGGTCTGTTATTGATCCGGCATTAAGAATTCGCCCCAAGAACATGAAGAACGGAACCGCAAGCAGCGTAAAACTCTCGGTGTTTGAAAACATTTGGTTGATAGCCGTTGTGACCGGGAGATCTTCCCAAATGATGACAATGACGGAGGATAGAATGAGCGAAAAACCAATATTTACTCGAAACGCAATGAGTACGAAGAAGCCTCCAAGTAGCAAGACGAGTGGGTTCATTTCAAGTCGCCCTTGATCAGTTTTTCCAGAAGAAACAGTCCCATAAGAGCGCCGCACAACGGAATAGGTAGGTAAAACCAAAACTCCGAAATTCCCAACGAAAGGGATGTCCGATTCAATCCGATCATACTCATGATTGTGCCATGCCAAGTCAGCACAAAAATTACGGCACAAGAAGCGAGAAACGCGACCGTTCTAGGCATGAATTCCAGACGGCTATCTTCTTTCCAAAGATTAACCAGATAGTGCCCACCATACCGAAATGCCAAAGCGGCACCTAAAAATATACACCATGAGAAGATGAGTTGAGCTAAATCCAAGGTCCAAACCACTGGTATTTTAAAGACGTTTCTAGCCGCCACTTGCAAAAAAACCACCGCGATCAATCCAGCGAAAAGGGTCGCCAACACAGATTGCAGAACGCGATCTATGATACTATTCAGTTTTGCTATCATTGACCTCTAAGAGCACGCGATCACTCTTGCCTTGCTGGGATTTAAGCAGAACGCACCCGCCAATGATGCCATCAGCGATTGGCGGGTGCGGAAGATCTATTTATTCAAAGCTGCCATTGGTGCCTCTAGGCCCTGCTCTTCAACGAGAACTGCTTTGAGGTTAGAAAGAGCCGATTGAAATTCGCTGGTATCAGGTCGGGAAACCGTCACGTTGTGTTCCGCTTCCAGCTTCTTCACCAACTCAACTTCATACTGCTTTGCCTTCTCAATACCAAGAAGCGTTGCTTCCTGAGCAACTGTAACGAACATCGCTTTTTGCTCGTCGCTCAGCTTGCCCCAGGCACGGTCGCTCATTGAAATGTGATTGACCTGAATTGTATGGGCTGTGAGGCTAAGGAAAGGTGCAACTTCAAAAAGTTTTGCGCCTGTGTATCCTGGGATTGAGCTTTCGAACGCATCAACCACGCCAGTTTGCACAGCAGCATATAATTCGCCCCAAGCAACAGAACTTGGCAACGTTCCGAGTTCGGCCCAAGTTTTGGAAATCATAGGCGAAGGCGGCGTGCGCATCTTAAACCCTGCAATGTCCTTCAACTCAAGAACCGGCCCCTTGCTATTAGATAAATTCCGAGTTCCGGACCCGCCAAGAGCAAGCAATTGCATATTCAAATTATAGTCGCTGAATTTCGTTTGATAATACGCTTCGGCGCCAGAGCCGGGGCCCACTTTTGCCATCAAATCATCAAACCCTGAGAACAAATAGGGCATTGAAAACAATTGAAACTCTGGGATTTTCTTAGCTGCATTGTTGGTTGAGCTGATCATGAGATCAATGGTGCCCAGCCCCATTTCTCCGATAACGGTATCGTCTTTACCCAGTTGTGCGGCATCGAAAATCTTAATATTGATCGCGCCGTTCGAGCGACTACTGACCTCATCGGCCATGAAAGCAGCCATATCATTGTATGGATGCGGCGATTTAACGAGAGTGTGTAGCCGCATATTTATGTCTTGGGCTTGAACTGCCGTCGCGACCACGACTGAAGCCAAGATCGAGCAAATACCGGTTTTCCAGATGAACATCGTAGTTTTCTCCTGTTTTTGTACAGACTTCCCTAGCAGTGAGGTTGAATGAGGCATGTTACCCAAGCAAGTATGAATTACAACTGCTTGCATAAGGTAATGTTATGCCACTGTGACTTTCACGCAGCCAGAAATGTCGAAGCGTCTACTTGCCGTGGGTGTTTTGATTGCCCGTGGTCTATTTCTGATATGTAAGACCCGTGATATCTATTTCCGGTGCAATACCTGAAACAATATCGGCAACAATTTTTGAAGCTCCACAGGCTTGTGTCCAACCGTTCGAACCGTGTCCAGCGTTCAGGTAAAGGTTGCGATACTGCGTCTTGCCAAGCCTCGGCGGCCCATCCGGGGTCATAGGGCGGAAACCGCACCAAACTTTGCACGTTTCATAGTCCACGGTGCCGGGAAACAGGCCTTGGGTCGCGCTTATTACACCGTTTACCTTTGCCTCTGGTAGGCTTTTGTCGAATCCCGTGATTTCAGCAACACCTGCCGCCCTCAGGCGGCCACCCAGCCGTGTCACCATAATTTTGGAGTGCTCATCCATCACGGATGATAATGGAGCGCGGCTGCCAGCGGTAATTTGTGCGGTAATCGAATATCCCTTTACTGGATAGACAGGCAAATTGATTTTCAATGGACGCATCAATTTTGCAACCGATGCACCGAGAGCAATGACAATTGCATCAGCGGAAATCTGCTCTTTACCCATGTTAACATATTCCACCACATCGCCGATCGAAGAAAACCCTGTGACTTCTGTTTCAAACTGAAACCTAACACCGAGGCCTTTGAGCTCTTCCACAAGGGCGTTGCAAAACATTTGGCAGTCACCGGTTTCATCACTAGGCATGAAAAGCCCACCAGCAATATTTACATTTGAGAGCGCCAAAGCAGGCTCAATTTGTATTGCTTCTTCCAAATTCACGATACGGTGTGGAATGCTTAGCCTGTTCAAAACAGCAGCAGATAACGCACCATTTTCAACTTCGTTCTCTGTTTGAAAAACTTGCAACACCCCTGCCGATTGGTTGTCATAGGAAATGTTGATCTCTTCGCGAATACTCTGCAGGCAAGCTAAACTATAATGCGCAATTCGCTGCATTCGTTCCTTATTCGCCCGAAATCTATCTGTGGTGCAGTTTGCAATAAAGGATGCTAGCCATGACCACTGGTGGATATCCAGTCTTGGCCTGATCTTCAGCGGTGACGTCGCCTGAAACATCCATTTTGCAGCCTTGAATGGCATACCTGGCGCGGCCCATGGGCCAGCAAAACTCGGGCAAACACCGCCAGCGTTTCCAAAACTTGTTTCCAATGCTGCGGCCTGCTGACGTTCGATAACGGTAACGTCGTGCCCTGCCTTAGCCAAGTACCATGCGCTGGTGACCCCTATAACTCCGGCGCCAAGGACAACAACTTTCACGCTACTCTGCAGCGATCCGGGAGGCGTCTATTTGGTAATCATATTTCGCAGCTGCGCCGGAATCGATAAGTGCATCAATACCTTTTTGGAGCGCGGCGCCTTGCATTGGTTGCAACGGCCTACGCAATGGACCGGCAGGCAAACCGACAGCTTGCATCAAAGATTTGACAGAGACTGGATTCACAGCTGAATACGCAAAATGCAGCATCGCCAGATTATCCAGCCACGCGGCACGGCAGGCAAACGCATCTTCGCCACTTTCCCAAGGTTTCGAAATTGTTGCCATTTCCTGTGGAATGATGTTGCCAGTCATATTCGCGGTTCCATGGCCACCCAGCGCCATTGTTGGAATTACAAGGCCAAGGTTGGGCGAACAGCAGCACATAATCGCCATATCTGGTTTCGCTGCGCAAACCTGCGCAACCTGTCCAACACGCGTTGTTGATTCCTTTAAAACCACCATGTTGGGATGCTTCGCAAGCTTCAACAAATTGTCCCAATGAAGATCGGTTTTTACACGCGGTGGATTGTTATAAAAACCCATCGGCATATCGGCACAATCCAACACCTCCAACGCGTAATCTGTAATCGCGGCATTGTCAGCACAAATGTATGCCGGCGCTGCGATGATAACGCCATCAGCGCCCTCAGCCTTGGCATATTTAGTATATTCGATAGTGGTCTCAGTGTTGTTACCGGTAACACCATAGAAAAACTGCATCTTGCCCGTGTTCATCTTTGCAGTTTCAGTGATGATCATTTTGCGCTCTTCAGCACTCAACATCGAAACCTCACCAGTTGAGCCCATGAAAAGAATGGCCTTTGTACCATTTTGCTCATGCCATTGGAGAAGAGTGCGGAAGCCCTCAATGTCAACAGATCCGTCGCTGTTCATAGGCGTGATAAGCGCGACGAACGATCCCTCAGGTTTGGTATGGCTCATATTGTCTCCATTGTTCAGGGAAGGTTTCGATTGAATGAAACGCACGTCCCACCGAATTGCATTTATTTTCTACATTCACTGGGGCAATAGTAAATACAATTTTTCGGCGACGGTATAATCAATCGTTATGGAAGATCTTCGATAAAGCCAAAACTTCCTTCGGTGTCTGGACCGCGTCACATACCTGTTTGCTAAGGCATTGCTGGGCCGTAAACGCCCACCAATTTCAACGCCATTGAAAGCCTTGAGAACATTTAGTGAAAGGGATTCCTGCTACAAAATAGTGCTTACCCTATCGGCAATCGCCTTTCCAAGGACCGCATTATTCTCTTCGGTAAAGTGAATACCATCGCACCCATCCGTGGTGATGAAATCCCCCGCATTGAGGAAATTAACTTTTACGAAGTCAGCCATGTCTTTGTATTGCAGGCCAAGTTCTGCTGTTTTTTCATGAGCGCCACCAAACATGCCCTGGAAAAACGGGTGTGGCATGGGGGTCAAGGGCGGTGGTGCAACAATCAATGCTTTGGGAGCTGGATAAGGCGTGCCCACACCACCCGCACTACCACCAATTTGCCCCACCAGTTTGGCCATGCCGTAAGCAATATCAAAAGGCGTGCGATTGTAGAATGGTTTGGTATCATTTGTGCCAAGCATGACGATAACCAAGCTCAGCGGAAGATGGCTCTCCAATGCTGATGGAAGATAGTCGCTGCCGTTCAATCGGGGGTCATTTGGATCATCTGCACTTGTGGTACGGGCACTCAGACCTTCTTCGATGATGTTGTAACCATTGCCCAAATGAGATGCCATGGCCCCGGTCCAACGCTTTTCGTAGGGATAACGATATGTTGGAGCACCTTCAATGACCGGTATCCAACCCCAGGTTAGAGAATCCCCAAAACACATAATTGATTTCTTATCAGGCATCACCGCCTCCTCAAATTACATAAATACTTGCTAAGTTGTTTTTTTGCGCACACCGTAAAAAATTGCAGCGAGCATAATAATCACGCCCTGTGCGACGAGTTTTCCGGGTTCTTCAATGCCAAATATGGTCATAACAACGAACAAAAGTGCGAAGGACAGCACGCCAAAAAACGGGCCCCATACTCCACCTTCGCCTCTCCCAAAGACCACGCCACCGAGTATTGTTGAAGCAACCGCTAAGATTGGTAGATCAAGGCCAATCCGAACGCTTCCCACTGCAATGGAGGCCGTCTGGACCAGGGCGGCTATTGCGGCAATTAGACCTGCAATCGTATGAGCCAATACAACAGTGCGTTCCACAGGAACCCCTGAAAAATGGGCGGCTTCTGTATTTTCGCCAACTGAATCGACATAACGTCCAAATATTGTCTTTGACAAAAACGTTGCGACAATGGTCGTCAGCGCTACCCAAAACATGACCGGCGTTGGTATTGGGCCAAGTTTGGTGTTGTAGATCTCAGCAAAAATGGACGGTACATCACCTGGTGGTTTCCCGCTCGAAAGGGCCTGCACTATCCCTATCAGAACAATACTAACCGCAAGTGTCACGATAACAGCTGATACGCGTCGTTTGCCAATCATGTATCCATTGAAAAAACCAATGGAAGTACCTGTTACCAAAGCAATCGCTATGAAAAACGGTAGTGAGGCTTCCGGAAACAAGTTGGAAGAGATGAAGTAGTTGATCAGCAAAATGATGCCACCTCCGGAAAGGTCAATGCTTTTAACACGCATGACCAACAATTGGCCTAACACCAAGTTTCCCAGAGGAACGATTTGACGAACAAAAATGCCCAATATGTTAAGATTCAACATATGTGGACGCGCTACCCATAACACCAGCAACAGGCATGCAAATACCAAATAGGATGGCGTGTCCGTCGTCAGGGTTTTTGGGAGCGAATGCGGCTTAGTCTAAGCGAGATATTGGCTGATCATTTGGTTGATATTAGGCGACTTGTTTGCGGTATTGCAAACGTCTCTGCTTGAATGTTTCTCGTTTGATCCTTTCGCGT
>JBGCFS010000207.1:0-4691 GCA_045107035.1 Hyphomicrobiales bacterium | reverse complement strand
ACGACTTTGATTCCTAGCATCCGCCCTATGCCGATAATTGTTTTTACCAGTTCTCTTTGTTGTTCTGACTCGACAATAGGTTGAATTAGAAAGCGATCTATTTTGAGGCGCGTCGGTTTGATTTCCAGAAGACTTGCAATCGACGCGTGCCCACTACCGAAATCATCGATTTCAATATCGATCCCCATAGAGCTGATTAAGCGAAGATTGCGGTCAATAACGTCGTTTCTGTCATCCAAAAATGCAGATTCAAGCAATTCGAACGACAACATATCCCGAGGCAAATCCAAAACACGCAATTGCTCACCCAGAGACGGGTCGTTGAGACGATGTGCCGAAACGTTTACAGAGATTGGTGGGACGGACAGCCCTGTTTTTTCCCATTGATTCATATCGTAGAGCGCGCGCCGCAAGACCAGCTCATCGAATTGCGGCAGCAGTCCCATATCTTCGGCAGTCTGCAAGAATTCCTGCGGCATCATAAGACCAAATTGCGGACTTTCCCATCGCACCAGCGCTTCCAAACCGGTCACCTCCAGCGACAGGGCATCAAACTGCGGCTGATAATGACATGTGATTTCTCCATTATCGAAACCTGCCGATAATGCGTCAAATGAGTTTTTCCGCTTGCGTGCTTCGTCCTTCATTGAAGCCGTGAAAAAACGGTACCTGCCCCGCCCCGCCTTCTTTGCTTCATACAGCGCGAGGTCAGCGTCAATAAAAAGCGCACTTCCATGGTCGCGCATATTAGACGTTGTCGAGATACCGATACTCGTGCCGATGTTGCACTCTTGCGCTTCATAGTAAAACGGCTGAGACATTTCCTGTATGATTTTTTCCGCGAGTGCCCCCAATACGGTATCATCAGGCGCGTCAATCAACATGACCACAAACTCGTCACCCCCGACACGAGACACCATCGCGGCCTCAGGTGTATTTCGCATCAAGACATCAGCCGCATGCTTAAGCGTTGCATCACCCGCATCGTGTCCAAGCGTGTCGTTGATTTGCTTGAAGTGATCTATGTCGAAGTGCAATACGGCTATACGGTCGGACCGTTTTTGCGCGTATTCAGAAAAAACCTCGTCCAGTTTTCTACGGTTGGAAAGCCCCGTTAAGGCGTCATGGCGACTTTCATGCTCTAAGAGCGCACGCGCGTTCTCAAGTTCCTGTGTTCTTAGTTTATCCTGCGTAATATCGAAATTCACACCGTAGTAACGCGCATCACCGCCGGAATGCTCAACATATTTGCCCCTCGCTCTGATGTGCTTTATCTGGCCATCGACCGTCACCAGCCGGTAGTCATGCGCCACATCTTCTTTGCGGTCCAGACACAGTTGAGTATACTCGGCCGCATAGGCTTGGTCCTCGGGGTGAATGTAGCTCTCCCAATCGCTTCCGGGTCTGATGTTCTTTCCGTCCTTGACCCCGAACATCTTGAGCAGTCTGTCGTCCCAATACGCCTCTCCCTTATTGATGTTAAATTCCCATCGCGCCATACCCGCAGCCTCCATAGCCACATCGAGACGCTGAGCCATACGCTGGCTTTCTAATTCCACAGTTTTGATATCGGTGATATCGGTGTCCGTCCCTATCATACGGACCGGGAGACCATCAGCATCGCGCCGGACAATGCGTCCTCTGCTCAAGAACCAAACCCAATGACCATTTTTGTGCCGCTGCCGGAACTTGTAGTTGATGATATCGGTCTGGCCCGTGTCTATCCTACGCAGCTCTTCTCTGATTTGGTCAACATCCTGCGGGTGAATAGTCTCCAACCACTCGTCGGTAGAGTGAGGCGTAGATTCTTCATTGCCCAATCCGCGCAGATCGCGCCAAGTATCTGAAAGATAGTGGGAATCGCGCTCGAAATCATGATCCCAGACTGCTTGATTTGCGCTTAAAACAGCGGTTTTCCAGCGATCTTCATTATTAGGGTCGGGTTCGTTTTGTCTCGGTGATCTTTCTGCATCACCCACATTAATCTCATTCACCAGCAGGGTTTGAGGAAGTTTGGAGGTGGTCCATTGGATTACATTTGCCACTCCATAAACTTCTGTGTACTCCCCTCCGACTAGTTTAACGCGGTACGACTCTGCGAAGTCCGCGTGGGCGACCGAGGCCAAAGAAGCGAGACCATACTGCAGTCTAAAAAGATCGTCTGGATGAATGGTCAGAAAGTACTCCGACAAATGCTGGGCGGTCATCGACAGAATAGATTTAGTTTTTGGATGTATAGGCGTTACTTGACCTGATTTCAGGTTCAGCTCCCAACTCCTCTGAGGCATATCCTTCAGGGAGCCATGCCATTTGGGAGCAGTAATCGGACCTGACCAATTTCCGTCGCTTTGGCACAAGTACCCGCTGATCGCTCCTTCCGAGTCAAAGAGAGGATGTACTGAAAAGGCTTGGGTTTTAGTGTGATTTTGCAATCGGACCACCCCTAATCCCAATGGGAAGGAGCCGCCTCCTGTTTCGCCAAGGCTCGCCCCAAAAGCCCTCGAATGCCGTGGACACATCAGCGAACTTAGGTTGCATTCCAAAACACACCCCGCATTTTCAACCCCCAACGCGGAAAGAGCAGGCCGATTGATAGAAATAATCAACATATCCGCAGAAATCAGAATAGCAGGTATTGCCATCGCATTCACAAGCGGATCACCCGTGATTGTGGCGGGTTTGACTTCCCCGAACATCTTTTTCCTGTCGGACATAGGGATCGGCTTACTCCGGTCGGTTTAACTCGCAGTTATCAAATAAAAATAGAGCCGAAGTTTAGCTACAATTTCGCACTGGCATTATGTCAAACTCATTAAGCAGCAGTAGAAATGATTAGCACGGTAGGTCTGCAATTCGTGAAATGCTAAACGCCAGAAATGTAGACAGTGTTTTGTTTTGAAATACCTTTCTTGTTAAAAGCACCACGCTTCTTAGGTGACGCCGCATTGATCAACCCTACAATCCGCTCCAAGTTGTGCAGCTTGTAAGAAACGTCCGCCGCCATGGCTGAAGTGCGTTTTAGTGCCTCATGGATGAGCAGACATTTATCACTCTCGCAGTATCGATCAAATGGGTTCAGAGCTGCCGTTCGCTGCGCGCTGCACTGAGGTATGCCCGTCCTTTTGCGCCCGTTGGAGTGCATGACGCACCCTTTTTAACACTTCAGATGTTAAATCTGAATTCTTACGCCAGCCCTTTGCCTTAATGATTTGGCAAGTAATCGTCTCATCATCCGCAGGCGCTTGCCGCAGCATGTTGATGATTGTCAGCTTCAACTCACTACGCCCGAATAGCTGCTTGTACTTCCCACGCGGTGCAATGCCCTTGTGGTCGCCCTCATAGCCGCATAGCACCAGAGCGCGGTCTATGGCGCCTAGATCCGACTTAAGAGCGTCTGCGGCTTTCATAGCAACCTTGTGCCGGCCTGCTATTTCTGCCCGCTTCTTGATTAGTCCGTAAATAACGATTGATTGTCCCATGTCCCATTGTAATTCACATGGGCGGGGAATTCAGCTAGATTGTTGGTGCGTTTGATACATAAGGCCGCTCTAAACTGCCGTTCGCTGCGCTTTGGATGAAGGACTGCTCTGCGGACAAAGCTGCCGTTCGTGCCTTCAACATGAATGGCCGCTTTCCGGCATCGTATTCCTATTACTAACAAAACATCGCAAATACAGTGCGGTTTTTTTGGTTTGAAGATAAGTTCATTGCCCTAACAAAATAGGAGGGCAAAGAGGCAGATTTATTCTACCGTTTTGCGCAACAAAACAAGGTTGTCGAGAACGAGATTTGAAGACCAGATAAAATCCGCATCTGCGCCCGGCGTATCGAAGACGTCTTCGAAATTCGTGAAGGCCTTTTTGTTTTTTACACCAACAGTGTCGTTGCTGAATGTTGTCGCAGTCGGCCAGACGCTGTCATCAAAAGATGGCGTCATCCAGTCCATTGGAACCGCCCAATGGGCCGCTGAATAGGATGCAATGGCGATCAAGTAAGCATGGAGGGTAGCTGCTGTTCATCATGCTATTGCGCCGTCGCGGCGCGGCCCGTGATTCCGGTCTTTCGCTGCGTTTGCGCGATCTTGACCCGGCCGTGGGGATGGTGTGCAGGTCCTATCGGACCTTCGCCGCGTGGAAGAACAAGAGACGCTCAGGATTACCCCTCACGCGGACAGACCTACCTTTATACAGTCAAATAATATAGGGAATGGCTAAAAATGGGCGCATTAGCGAACCACGTAGACGCTCATCGAAGCATGCGAAGCTACGTAACCTGCATTGGATGAAAAAATATGGTCTTTGAAACCGGGGACGTGACTTGCCATTATGATCAGATCGCAATCGGTCTCGTTCGCTGTTTTGACGATATCTGAACCTACGTTTAAATGAAGGTCGCTGCGCAGGGCAATCTCGCCAGTGGTTTTGATACCATGTCTCTTTGCCTGTTCCGACGCAAAGGTCCTGAGACGATCAGCCACTCGCTCTCCCTCGGTGCGCTTAGACATTGTTGGGACCGCGTCGACAACATCTACATAGATCACCTCTGCGGTATTTTGCTTCGCAGTTTGGCCTGCGAGATCGAGCGCTTTGATGAGCTTGTCAGCGTTTTCAAGGTCAACGGGTACTAGGATGCGTGAATACATTTGTCTTTCTCCTCAGGTGCTGCCCCCAAGGTATAGAACGGAGCCCAAA
>JBGCFS010000206.1:0-13078 GCA_045107035.1 Hyphomicrobiales bacterium | reverse complement strand
CCAGGCTTAACTTCAAGCTTGGTTGGCTTAATTAATTCCTGCCAATTCTTCTGGATCATAAGATAATCCCTTCTCAGCCTATAAGGCTCTGTTCAGCACCGTTTTTATCTGCCCAAAATGCGGACTGACTTTTCGGCTAATTCGCTTCTTTGTTTATGCGGCTACAAAATATCCATCTAAGCCGGGCAACAAGAAAAACGCCAAAGGCTGTCAGAGGAATTCCCCAACAGCCCAAACACTCTTGTACTAAACGCGACGCCTTTTGGGCGGGCGGCAACCATTGTGTGGTATTGAAGTAACGTCACGGATTGTTGTAACCGTAAAGCCAGCGGCCTGAAGGGCACGCAGAGCAGACTCACGACCAGAACCCGGCCCGCGAACTTGTACTTCAAGGGTTTTCATTCCATGTTCTTGCGCCTTGCGGGCAGCATCTTCACTGGCAACCTGCGCCGCATAGGGCGTAGATTTACGAGAGCCTTTAAAACCCATCGTACCAGCAGAGGACCAAGAAATGGTATTTCCCTGCGCGTCAGTGATTGTAATCATGGTGTTGTTGAACGTGGAATTAATGTGAGCCACGCCAGAAATGATATTTTTTCGCTCGCGACGACGAACGCGTGAGGCATCTTTAGCCATAGTTTAGTCCTTTCGATCTCAGCGCCGCCGTAGATCCAGCAGCTCCACCGAACAATCCGTAGAATGTCAGCTAATTATTTCTTTTTACCGGCAATCGCCCGCGCTGGACCCTTGCGAGTACGAGCGTTGGTGTGAGTACGTTGACCACGTACCGGCAACCCACGACGATGACGAAGACCGCGGTAGCAGCCCAAATCCATCAGTCGTTTAATGTTCATTGCGCGTTCACGACGCAAATCGCCCTCAACCATATAGTCTTGGTCGATAGCTTCGCGAATCTGCAAAACTTCTGCATCAGATAGTTGATTCACCCGACGCTCTGCAGGAATGTCGACCTTAGTCACAATTTCCTGAGCTTTCGCAGCACCAATGCCGTGAATATACTGTAGGGCAATGACCACGCGTTTATTGGTCGGAATGTTGACGCCAGCAATACGTGCCAAAACCGTCTCTCCTTAATATATCATCCGCACCCATGCCGATGATCAAATTCATTATCCATCAAAACAAACATGACCACCTCGGCCCCGGAGAATCCCGGCCCCAATGTGGTCAGTCGTTCTATATGTTTGCGGGTATCTATAGGACTCGGTATCGACTCGTCAACAACCAATCGATACTAAATGCCGCTATACGACCGCTTTCAAGACCGTCTGTATTGACGACCTTACTTCTTCCATGGATTGCATACCGTCAACCGAACGTAAAAGACCCGTTCCACGGTAGTAATCAATCAATGGCTGTGTTTGTTCACGATACACCGACAGACGCTTCGTCAAAGCCTCAGCATTGTCATCTGCTCGTGGTCCGCCCACTGTTTCTTCTGCCCGTTTAATTATCCGGTCAAGAAGAATACCTTCGTCGACTGCAAGCTCAACAACGACATCGAGCTTAAGCCCTTTTTCCTGAAGCATAACGTCCAGTGCTTCAGCCTGAGCGACGGTGCGTGGAAATCCATCAAGGATGAACCCTTTCGCACAATCCGCTTCATCAACCCTATCTGAGACAATTCCAACTACGATTTCATCGGAAACCAGATCTCCACGATCCATGATTTCTTTGGCTTGAAGCCCAATCGTTGTTTTCGCAGCAACAGCAGCTCGCAACATATCCCCGGTCGACAATTGGGCTATGCCCTGCTCTTCGACCATGAATTTTGCTTGAGTACCCTTACCAGCCCCAGGTGGCCCCAGCAGTATCAATCTCATCTACGTTTTCCCCCGCGCAACTTGGACTTCTTAACCAGCCCCTCATATTGGTGCGCCAACAAATGGCCTTGTACCTGAGAAACTGTATCCATGGTTACGCTGACCACGATCAAAAGGGAAGTACCACCAAGGTAGAACGGAACTCCGGTCGCGGATATAAGAAACTCTGGAAGCAGACAGACAACAACCATGAAGACGGCACCAATGACAGTAATGCGTGTCAGCACATAGTCAATATAGGTGGCAGTCCGCTCGCCTGGACGAATCCCGGGAATGAAGCCACCATGGCGCTTCAGATTATCTGCAGTGTCTGCAGGATTGAAAACAATCGCAGTGTAGAAGAAACAGAAGAATGCGATCATCGCTGCATAGAACAGCATATAAAGAGGCTGACCGTGGCCAAGCCAAGCAGCAACTGCATTAAGCCATTCCGGGCCAGTACCACTGGCAAAGCCAGCAACAGTCGTTGGCAGAAGCAACAGGGATGATGCAAAAATTGCTGGGATAACACCGGCGGTATTCAGCTTCAAAGGCAGGTGAGATGAATCCCCCTGGAACATCCGATTGCCCATCTGCCGCTTAGGATACTGTATCAAAAGACGCCGCTGAGCACGTTCCACAAACACGATGAGCATAATAGTTGCAATCGCAAGAACGATGATCACCAGAATGAGGAACGTCGATATCGCACCCTGACGTCCGAGCTCCAATGTGCCAGCAATCGCTCCTGGGAGGCCTGCAACAATACCCGCGAAAATAATCAACGAGATACCATTGCCGATACCGCGAGCGGTGATCTGCTCACCAAGCCACATCAGGAACATTGTTCCGCCGGTCAGGGTAATGATCGTTGAAAGCTTAAAGAACCAACCCGGATCCGTGACGATATTCGTGCCACCTTCCAAGCCAGCAGAGATGCCATAAGACTGCAAAATCGCCAACAATACCGTACCGTAGCGCGTGTATTGGTTGATCTTTTTGCGGCCCTGCTCACCCTCTTTCTTCAATTGCTCCAATGTTGGAACAACTGTGGTCATCAGCTGAATGATAATAGAAGCCGAAATATACGGCATAATCCCAAGTGCAAAGATGGCCATACGCTCGACAGCACCGCCGGCAAACATATTGAATAGGCCAATAACACCCTGCTGCGCCTGATCAAACGCCAGCGCAAATGCGTCAGGGTTAATTCCCGGCAGAGGAATATAAGTACCAAGGCGATAAACAAGCAGCGCACCTAGTGTAAACCAGATGCGCTTCTTAAGTTCCGTAGCCTTGGAAAAGGCGCCAAAATTAATATTTGACGCTAGTTGTTCAGCTGCTGAAGCCATTCATTTCTCTCCAAACACCGGCGTTGTAGTAAGCCCAGCCGACGGACGAGAGGAATACGTTGCCTTCGACCTGGCTTCACAAACCGACGTTATATCAGGCGTCTCCACCAGTCTCTTTAACAGCCAATTTTCGCTCAAGGATTGTTACTGAGCTGCCGGCTTTTTCCAGTAGTGCAATTGCAGGTTTTGAACCGCCAGCAATTGACAAAGTAACCTTAGATTTCAATTCGCCGCCACCAATCACGCGAATACCATCACGCTCACGGCGTACAACGCCAGCAGCTACAAGTGCTGCTGCATCGATTGTTTTTGTCGCATCAAGTTTGCCAGCATCAATCGCTTTTTGAAGACGACCAAGTGAAACTTCATTGAAATCGGTCGCAAAAATGTTGTTGAAGCCGCGCTTAGGAAGACGGCGATGAAGAGGCATCTGACCGCCTTCAAATCCGTTGATAGAAACACCACTTCGGGATTTCTGTCCTTTAACACCACGGCCGCCGGTTTTGCCTTTGCCGGAACCAATACCACGCGCAACACGATGGCGGTTCTTTACAGCGCCCTCATTGTCTTGAAGTTCGTTTAGTTTCATCGTTTTAATTCCAGACTTGCCGCGCTCTCAACATGTAGCGTTGATTAGATATCGCGGTTTGGGGCACCAATTACAAGATATCCCAGATTAAAGTTTTGTCAGTGGCGTAATCTATTCGACCACACGCACCATGTGACCAACCTTGCGGATCATGCCACGAATAGCAGGAGTATCCTCAAGAGTTGAGCGGCGCTGCATCTTATTTAGGCCAAGGCCAATAAGGGTTGCGCGCTGATCTTGCGGGCGGCGCAGTGGGCTACCGGTCTGCACAACCGTAATAGTTTTCTTTTTGCTATCAGCCATATCGGCCTCCACTCAATTCAAAAAAGAAGCAACTTAAAGCTTATGCTTCAGCGACTTCCCCGCCTTCGGCCGGTGTGCGGCGCGATTGCAGTGTAGATACTTTCATACCACGACGTGATGCTACACTTCGCGGGCTGTTCTCATTTTTCAACGCTTCGAATGTTGCGCGGATCATGTTGTAAGGGTTGGATGTACCAACTGACTTTGCAACAACATCCTGCACACCAAGTGTTTCAAAAATCGCACGCATTGGGCCACCAGCAATAATGCCGGTACCAGCAGGTGCAGAACGCATGGTCACACGACCAGCACCGTGGCGACCAGATGCATCATGGTGCAACGTACGGCCTTCACGTAAAGGAACCCGGATCATACCGCGTTTAGCAGCCTCTGTTGCTTTACGAATAGCTTCAGGAACCTCACGGGCTTTACCGTGGCCAAAACCAACACGTCCCTTTTGATCGCCTACAACCACAAGTGCCGCAAAACCAAAACGACGGCCACCTTTGACCACTTTGGCCACACGGTTGATGTGTACAAGCTTATCGACGAATTCGCTGTCGCGCTCTTCACGATCTCTACCAGCCATGTTCACTCTTTCCAATTTGAGGGAAAATATCCCAATTATTATCTAACAAGCGTCAAACGCTTAAAACTTCAAGCCGCCTTCGCGAGCCGCATCACCAAGCGCTTTGACACGGCCGTGGTATATGAAACCACCGCGGTCAAAAACAACTTCTTCAACGCCTGCACTGACAGCACGTTCAGCAACCAATTTGCCGACAGCAGCTGCAGCGTCTTTATCTGCACCGGTTTTCAGTGAAGACCGCAGGTCTTTGTCCAAAGAGGAAGCAGCAGCAAGTGTTTTGCCAGCAACATCATCAATGATCTGCGCGTAAATGTTTTTAGACGACCGATGTACACTCAAACGTGGACGACCAGTTGATGTCTTGTGAAGTGAACGACGAACACGGGCGCGGCGACGTTCAAATAGTGTCAATGTCTTTGCCATGATATCAGCCGTTACTTCTTCTTGCCTTCTTTGCGGAAGATGTATTCGTCCGCATATTTAACACCCTTGCCTTTATAAGGCTCCGGTGGACGATACTTACGGATCTCCGCAGCAACCTGACCGACTTTTTGTTTGTCGATACCGGCAACGCTGATTTCCGTCGGCTTGGCACACGTTATTTGAATGCCTTCCGGAATTTCATACAGAACTTCGTGGCTGAAACCGAGAGCGAGCTGCAGGTTCTTACCCTGAATTGCCGCACGATAACCAACACCGTTGATCTGCAGATCTTTTTTGAAGCCTTCAGTTACGCCAACCACCAAATTTTCGATGATTGTGCGGGACATACCCCACATTGCGCGTGCCTGATTAGACCCGTCTACTGGCTTCACTTCAATGCCGTTGTCTCCCATGGAAGCTAGAACATTATCAACCAATACAGCTGATAGTTCGCCCTTAGGACCTTTGACACTGACCTGTTGGCCATCGATCGTAGCTGTCACTCCCGAAGGAACCGCTACTGCTTTTTTACCAATCCGAGACATCTGACTTACCTGTCCAATTCTCGTTAAACTTCATTACCGTGCACGCCTCTAGAAGACGCGGCACAATACCTCACCACCAACATTCTGGGTACGTGCTTCATGATCGGCCATAACTCCACGAGGAGTAGACACGATTGAAACACCCAGACCATTGGCCACACGCGGAATACCATCTGCGCCGGCGTATACACGACGACCTGGTTTTGACACACGCTCAATTTTTTGAATAACAGGGTCGCCATCAAAATATTTCAGTTCGATCTGAAATTCAGACTTACCTTTTTCGTACTCAACTTCACTATAGCCGCGAATGTAGCCTTCAGACTGAAGAACATCCAAAACGCGTGCGCGCAGCTTGGAAGCAGGAGTGGCACATGAGCCCTTTCCCCGCATCAGAGCATTACGAATACGTGTAAGCATATCGCCGAGTGGATCAGAAAATGACATAACTGTTTCTCCTTACCAGCTAGACTTGACGAGGCCTGGCACTTTGCCAGCGGAACCAAGTTCACGCAGCGCAATACGAGACATTCTCAATTTACGATAAAATCCACGTGGACGACCGGAAACTTCACAACGGTTCCGCAAACGGATTTTTGAGGAGTTACGTGGGAGTTCAGCCAGTTTCAATTGAGCGCGAAAACGCTCTTCAGCTGGAATGTTCTCATCACGTGTCGCAGCTTTCAGTGCAGCACGCTTTGCAGCATACTTGTCCACCAATTTGCGGCGACTATTATTCTTTTCAATAGCGCTTTTCTTAGCCATGCGTATTAGTCCTTAGCGACTCGTTTCCAGGTCCGTTACTGACGGAACGGAAAGTTGAATGCCTTAAGCAATGCTCGTGCTTCGTCGTCGTTATTTGCTGTCGTGCAAACAATAACGTCCATGCCCCAAACCTGCTCCACTTTGTCGTATTCGATCTCAGGAAACACGATATGTTCTTTAATGCCCATGGCGAAGTTGCCATTGCCATCAAAACTATTCGGGTTCAACCCACGAAAGTCACGAACACGTGGCAGCGCGATTGTAACCAACCGATCCACAAATTCGAACATACGAGTTTTACGAAGAGTAACCTTCGTACCAAGCGCCATTCCATCACGAACCTTAAATCCAGCGATAGACTTACGGGCCTTGGTGATTACTGCGCGTTGACCAGCGATTAAAGTAAGGTCTTCAGCAGCAGCTTTAACCTTCTTCTGGTCACCAACACCTTCACCGATACCCATATTGATCACGACCTTGTCGAGACCTGGAACCTGCATTGGGTTTTTGTAACCAAACTCTTCAATGAGTTTGGCACGAATAACCTCGTCATACTGCCCTTTAAGCCGGGCTTGCGTAGCGACATCAGCCATCGATCATTTCTCCGGAGCGCTTGGCGAAGCGAACCTTCTTGCCATCGTCATTAAATTTGAAACCAACACGGGTCGCTTTGCCATCTTTCGGATCTTCCAATGCAAGATTGGAAAGTTGGATAGCCGCTTCCTTATTAATGATTCCGCCTTCTACATCAGCTGACTGACGCTGGTGGCGTTTCACCATGTTAATACCGGAAACAAGGGCCCGGCCCTCTTTTGGCAGGATGCGGATAATTTCGCCGTTGCGACCTTTATCCTTGCCTGTCAACACGACCACACGGTCGCCTTTTTTCAATTTAGCAGCCATTAGAGCACCTCTGGCGCGAGCTGGATGATCTTCATGTGGTTTTTAGCGCGTAATTCGCGTGGGATTGGACCAAAAACACGGGTGCCAACTGGCTCCTTGTTGTTGTTCACAATCACAGCTGCATTACCGTCGAACCGAATGACACTTCCATCTGCACGACGGAGATCTTTACGGGTACGAACGACCACTGCTTTAAGAACATCGCCCTTCTTCACGCGACCGCGTGGAATGGCTTCTTTAACGCTAACGACAATAATGTCGCCAACGGATGCATATTTGCGCTTGGAACCACCAAGCACTTTGATGCACTGCACACGACGTGCGCCGGAATTATCGGCCACCTCGAGGTTGGTTTGCATCTGAATCATAACTGGCTGCCTTTATGTTAATGAACAGCAATTTCCGACTGCTGAACGTTCCAGTTGTTTGATCCTGGGGATCAAAAACGCCTTACTTAAGCGTTTTCAACGATTACCCAGGTTTTATCTTTCGAAATTGGCTTTGTTTCTTCGATAGAAACAAGTTCGCCAACTTTGCGCAGGTTGTTCTCATCATGCGCTTTATACTTTTTCGAACGGCGCACAGTCTTTTTCAAAAGTGGGTGCGTAAAACGACGCTCCACTTTAACAACAACTGTTTTGTCGCTCTTGTCGCTGACAACGACGCCCTGCAAAATACGTTTTGGCATCGAGGCCTCCTTAGCCTGCTGCAGTAGCTACGCGCTTTTGCGAAGCTACTGTATTAATCCGCGCGATATCCCGGCGTAACTGCCGAAACCGTGCTGTATTCTCCAACTGACCCGTTGCTCGTTGAAAACGCAGATTGAACTGCTCTTTCTTCAACTTAACCAACTCATCGTCGAGCTGATCAACGGTCATTGTTGCCAAATCATCTGCCTTCATGGCTCAAACCTTCACCAAATTCTCTAGTACGGCCTAATCGCCGATACGCTGCACAAAACGAGTCTTGATCGGCAGTTTCGCTGCCGCCAAACGAAACGCTTCACGCGCAACTTCCGGAGTTACACCGTCAATCTCGAACATGATACGACCCGGTTTTACACGTGCCGCCCAATAATCTGGCGAACCTTTACCTTTACCCATACGGACTTCGGTTGGCTTGCTAGATACTGGAACATCCGGGAATATACGGATCCAGACTCGGCCTGCACGCTTCATATGACGTGTCATAGCACGACGAGCAGCTTCGATCTGTCGCGCTGTAATACGCTCTGGTTCCAAGGCTTTCAAGCCAAAAGCACCAAAATTTAGATCTGTTCCACCTTTTGCAAGGCCGTGGATACGACCTTTGTGCGCTTTGCGGAATTTTGTTCGCTTCGGTTGCAGCATGATTGCCTGCCCTCGCTCTTATTTCTTAGTCTGTCGATCAGCGCTTACGCGGCTGGCCGACGACGATTCGATTCTGGACCTTCGTTCATACGACGCTCGGACGCCATGGGATCGTGTTCCATGATTTCGCCCTTAAAGACCCAAACTTTGATACCAATAATACCGTATGCTGTAGATGCTTCGTATGTGCCGTAGTCAATGTCAGCACGCAGAGTATGAAGCGGAACACGACCTTCGCGGTACCATTCAACACGAGCGATTTCAGCACCACCCAAACGACCACCACAGTTAATGCGGATACCTTGTGCACCCAGACGCATCGCATTTTGTACGGCACGCTTCATAACACGACGGAAAGAAGCACGACGCTCAAGCTGCTGAGCAATTGATTGAGCAATCAGGCTGGCATCTACTTCAGGCTTGCGAACTTCAACAATGTTGAGGTGCACATCAGAAGCAGTCATCGAACCAATCTTCTTACGAAGCTTCTCGATGTCAGCGCCTTTTTTACCAATCACGATGCCCGGACGAGCACTGTAAATTGTCACGCGACATTTTTTATGTGGACGCTCGATAACTACCTTGGAAACAGCAGCTTGCTTAAGCTCTTTTTCCAAGAATGTACGAATGCGCATATCTTCATGCAACAAATCACCGTATTCGCCTGTGTTAGCGAACCAACGAGAGTCCCATGTGCGGTTGATGCCGAGGCGCAGGCCAATCGGGCTTACTTTATTTCCCATTAAGCTGTTTCCTCTGCTTCGCGAACGACAATAGTCAGGTGAGAAAATGGTTTCACAATCCGACCAACACGGCCACGAGCACGTGGCTGCCAACGTTTCATCACAATGCTTTTGCCAACAAAAGCTTCAGCAACCACAAGCGTATCAACATCCAATTCGTGATTGTTTTCCGCATTTGCAATCGCAGATTCCAAACCAGCCTTTACGCTGCTAGCAATACGACGAGGTGAGAATGTGAGTTCAGCCAAAGCCTTATCAACTTTCTTACCGCGGATTGTTGCCGCTACCAGGTTCAGTTTTTGAGGGCTGACGCGCAGATTGCGAACAACTGATTTTGCCTCAGTGTCCTTCAATACGCGTTCGCGTTTTGACTTACCCATCGTTACTTCCTCTTCGCCTTCTTATCGGCGCCATGACCATAATAAGTGCGGGATGGAGCAAATTCGCCAAATTTATGGCCAATCATATCTTCCGAAACCTGCACTGGAATGTGCTTATGACCGTTGTAAACGCCAAAGGTCAGACCAACGAACTGAGGCAAGACAGTAGAGCGACGGCTCCAAATCTTGATCACGTCATTGCGACCAGAAGCTTGAGCCGCTTCAGCCTTTTTCAACAGATATCCGTCGACAAACGGACCTTTCCAAACAGAACGTGCCACAATAAACCTCTAACGACCTTTGCGCGCATGACGCGAGCGCAGAATGAATTTGTCAGTCGCTTTGTTGCGACGTGTTTTCTTACCTTTAGTAGGCTTACCCCAAGGTGTAACCGGATGACGGCCACCAGAGGTACGTCCCTCACCACCACCATGCGGGTGATCTACCGGGTTCATGGCAACACCACGAACACTTGGACGACGGCCCAACCAACGTGAGCGACCAGCTTTACCAAGGCTAATGTTACTATGGTCCGGATTAGAAACCGCACCAACTGAAGCAATACAGCCTGCAGGAACGCGGCGTTGTTCGCCAGAGTTCAAACGAATTACTGCATAGCCGGAATCTCGACCAACCAACTGAGCATAGGCACCAGCAGAACGAGCAATCTGACCGCCCTTGCCTGGTTTCATCTCAACATTGTGTATGATTGTACCAACTGGCATCGCACTCAATGGCATCGCATTACCCGGCTTAACGTCTGCCTTTTCACTTGCGATAACCTTGTCGCCAACCTGCAAACGCTGTGGTGCCAAAATGTAAGCCACTTCTCCATCCTCATAACGGATGAGAGCGATAAATGCTGTGCGGTTTGGATCATATTCCAAGCGCTCAACAGTTGCTTCCACATTAAACTTCGTGCGTTTGAAATCAATCACACGATAGGTACGCTTATGACCACCACCACGACGGCGGGAAGTAATGCGACCCTTATTATTACGACCACCAGATTTGGAAAGACCCTCGGTCAATGTTTTGACCGGTTTTCCCTTCCAAAGGCCGGACCGATCCACAATCACCAGCTGGCGCTGGCCCGGTGTATTCGGTTTGAACTTTTTCAATGCCATTGTTCTTGCCTATTCCCTTGTCGCAACCAGACCTAAAGGCCTGTTGTTACGTCGATGGTCTCGCCGTCTTTCAACGTGACGATTGCTTTTTTCACGTCGGACTGGCGACCTTTAATGCCGCGAAACCGCTTTGTCTTACCCTTGCGAACCAGTGTGTTCACTTTGTCGACTTTAACGCCGAACAGAGTTTCAACAGCAGTCTTGATCTCAGGTTTAGTCGCTGTAGGAGCAACATTGAAAACAACCTGGTTATGCTCGGAAGCATTGGTTGATTTCTCTGTGATAACCGGGCTGACGATTACATCATATGATGTCAACTTGATCATTTGAAACGCTCCTCAAGCGCGCCGAGAGCAGATTTGGTCAAGACCAAAACGTCACGACGAAGGATATCGTAAACATTGATGCCCTGCACTGGCAGCACATCAAGTTGCGCCACATTACCAGCGGCACGAGCGAAGTTTTCATTCACCTCAGCACCATCAATAACCAGCGCATTGCTAACGCCCAGATCTTTCAGCTTAGAAGTCAGGACCTTTGTTTTGGCATCGGAAAGATTTGCATCTTCCAATACGATCAACTCGGACGCTTTTGCCTTAGTAGAAAGAGCGTGTTTCAGAGCCAGAACGCGAACCTTTTTCGGCAATGCCGTAGAGTGATCACGAACAACTGGACCAAATGCACGACCACCACCACGAAACTGTGGAGCTTTTTTGTTACCGTGACGTGCGCCGCCGGAACCCTTCTGCTTCACGAATTTCTTAGTAGAACCAACAACATCGGCCCGATTCTTAACAGCATGCGTTCCAGCACGACGTTTAGCTAGTTGATAGCGCACCATGCGGTGCAAGATATCTGTGCGTGGCTCAAGACCAAACACATCATCTGCAACAGATACAGATCCTGCATCGGCGCCATCAAGTGTTTTAACAGCGAGTTTCATTATTCTGCACTCTCTTCGCTAGCTGGCGCTTCAGCAGGCGCTTCTTCAGCAACAGGCGCAGCAGCGGCGGCACGAAACGCAGCCGGCATTGGAGCCTCAGCAGGAAGAGTGCGCTTTACAGCGTCAGAAATCATGATCCAGCCGCCTTTGGCACCAGGAACTGAACCCTTAACCAAGATCAATCCACGGTCCACATCGGTTTTAACAACTACGAGGTTCTGAGTGGTCACTCGTTCAGCACCAAGATGGCCAGCCATCTTTTTGCCTTTGAAAACCTTACCAGGATCCTGACATTGACCAGTGGAGCCATGTGCACGGTGAGAGACAGACACACCGTGGGAAGCACGCATGCCACCAAAGTTATGACGTTTCATCGCACCAGCAAAACCTTTACCAATCGATGTACCAACCACGTCCACATATTGTCCGTTAACAAAATGGTCAGCAGTGATTTCCGCACCAACATCAACCAAACTGTCTTCGCTTACGCGGAACTCAGCCACACGGCGCTTTGGCTCAACATTAGCAGCCGCAAAGTGGCCACGAAGAGCTTTAGGCGTGTTCTTAACTTTACGGGTTCCGACACCAAGCTGAAGGGCTGTGTAGCCGTTAGCTTCTTCGGTCCGTTGAGCTACAACCTGGCAATTGTCCATTTTCAGAACAGTAACCGGGATGTGTTCACCTGCATCACTATAGACGCGGGTCATACCCATTTTTTGTGCAATTACACCAGAGCGTCTGGTCATCTTCAGTCCCCCGCCCTTAAAGCTTGATCTCAACATCGACACCAGCCGCAAGATCGAGCTTCATAAGCGCGTCTACTGTTTGCGGAGTTGGGTCGATGATGTCGAGAAGACGTTTGTGAGTCCGAATTTCGAACTGCTCACGACTTTTCTTATCGATGTGTGGTGAACGGTTCACCGTGAATTTTTCGATACGTGTTGGCAGCGGCACTGGCCCACGCACTTGAGCACCAGTACGCTTTGCAGTGGAGACGATTTCTTTCGTCGACACGTCCAGCACGCGGTGGTCGAACGCCTTTAGGCGAATGCGGATGTTTTGACCGTTCATTGATCTGTCCTTTAAAGACCTGCCCGACACCCTGAATTAGGCTAAGGCAGGTCCGAATGGCTCTTAAGTATTACTCGATGATAGTTGCGACGATACCGGCACCAACTGTACGACCACCTTCGCGAATAGCGAAGCGCAGGCGTTCTTCCATGGCGATCGGAACGATCAACTCA
>JBGCFS010000205.1:0-29527 GCA_045107035.1 Hyphomicrobiales bacterium | reverse complement strand
CAGGACAGGAGCTGCGATTTTACGAAAAGTCATGGTGTTATTCCTTATTATTGTTCTTGCATTGTTGTTTTGACGAAAACCGATTGTCAGCTTTGCTTGGGAGCATTGGAGGGAAGGCTGACAACCGGTCAGTTGCTTATTAAAATCAGCTTATTTGCTGTCTTTAGCCAAGCCTGTGTAACCAGGTGTCATGGCATCAGGTGAGCTGTCGTTAGCTGGGTTGTATACGCCAGCAGAAGCTGCAGTTGCGCCAAGAGCGATGGAGCCGAGGATTAGGACAGGAGCTGCGATTTTACGAAAAGTCATTTTTATTATTCCTTCTTATTGGTTTTCGTTTTTGCGTTTTAAGTTTCGTTTTTGTTTTGCTGCGAGGAGGTGTTTGCCTCTCGATGAGTTGTATTTAGGGAAGTGTTTGTGAGATTTAAACTGAAACGATCTGTTCAGTTTCTATGAACATTCACAGGCGCGTGAGACGCCCATAGCAAAACGGCAGAACTCTGCCATTCGATGTTTTTTAACTCACGGGAATGACAGAACCGCTCACGCTTGTGTGTATCAAGGTGACAGCCTTGCTATTGAAAAACATCAACTAAATGGGGTGAGACAGGGAAAATTCAGAGTGCTGAAGTTGCGAAAGCCCGCATTATTAAATTGAAAATTACATTTGTTTGAAATCGCTACACTTAAATCGTCGAGAATATCAATCCAGACGCGTCGCTGGATCGATATGAACCCCAGTCCAATAACCATAGCGCCACGGTAGGTACCACCGCCCCCCATTGTTCGGGGCGTTTGGAACAGGGTCATGACCCGAAGCACCCAAGGGATTGCAGCGCGTAAACCTTGCCAAGGTCATCCAACCACCAATCCAGAGACCAAACTTTGAAATACATTCTGCTCCATAAGACGAACAAGTTGGCGCATACCGGCAGGACGAGCCAAGCAATGGCGAAATGACCTTCTGATAAACCCAGATAAGAGCAAGGCCAAACTTTCGCGGCCATTTCTGAGGAGCCAAATTGTCAATCATCTTGGTCATTCAACAGCTTTGCTTCTTGGGGTCGCTTGTCTGAACCGCAAAATCGCGGCATTCTACACATATGACTCGTAGACAACTAAACATACTCATACCTGTAGTGGGTATCGCAATTATTATCGGAATCGTCTGGGGCTGGCTCACAGAGAACTCAGGCCAAATTGTCTATGTGTTCACACCAACTGATACAGATGACGCCGCCAGGATAGAGGAATTAGTTACAATTCCCATCGAACGCGATCTCAAAGCGTCTGAAATAATAAGCACTATAAAGACGCTCAGTATCGCTGGACTTTCTGCTATCCGAGCGGAACCATCTGACAAGGGAATGTCTATCGAGCGATTTACTGACGATATCTCGCAGCTGGTGCCAGATCGTACCGTGGCAGAACTAACATTACGCCCATCAATTATCGGGTTGGGACCTGAGGACATTGTTCATGTATTCAGAGTCTACAATGATTATTCAGATGGCGAGCTAATGAACAATGCTGCAGATTTGCTCATTGGCCAGTTAAAGTCTGAAGAATTGAGAATTTTTAAAAGTCCTCAATCTGCCGACGCTGAAGGCGAAGAGCAAACTTACGTGGCGCTAGGTAAGATTTCTGAGGATGCATTCGACGAAATGGTGGAACGTGTTCAAAACGCAATCCCACCTGAAATCTATCTAAATGCACATTTTGAGGTTTCAGAGAGGTTTTAAGCAGCAGATTCTGAATTTCGCTTAGATTCAATTTGGTCTAACGCATCTACGACAGCGTCAAATGCCAAAAGAGTCGATGCGTGTCGCGCCCTGTACTCTCTTACAGGTTCAAGAAACTTCAAGTCTTGAAATCTACCTTCTGGAGCAGGACCACCCTCTTTCAACATTTTATACATGGTCGCCTTCAAAGACCGCAGCTCATCGCTGGAAGCGCCCATTATATTGGCTGCAAGTATCGAAGCCGAAGACTGCCCCAGCGCGCACGCTTTAACATCATGTGCATAGTCGCTTACAGTCTGGTCTTCCATTTTCAGGTCAACAGAAACTGTAGAGCCGCAAAGTTTTGAGTGCGCCTTTGCAGAAGCATCGGGCGTATCTAGGGTCCCGATCCGTGGAATGTTCCCGGCAAACTCCAGTATTTTGGCGTTATAGACCTCGTCAATCATGGGCTTCTCAGTCGCTGTTCTGTTTCAGTCGCCATAAAGTTTATCAGGCGCCTTCAGTATATAATGATGTTTAATACAATTGTCAGTGCTACAGCTTGTCTCCAGTTCAATGCGCCTTATTTATTGGGGGTACGCTTGCTAGTGCAAAGCCAAGATTTTGGCGTATAAGACAAAAAAACAAGCTTCACTTCAGGAGTGACACATGGACGCGCTTACAGAGCCGCTCAAATCAGACGAACCAAGTGCGGCCGGTAAGCTTCAGCGCCCTTCCAGAGAAGAAGCCGAAGCAGCCGTTCGCACATTAATCGCCTGGGCAGGCGATGATCCGACACGTGAAGGCGTTATCGACACGCCAAAACGAGTGGTAAAAGCCTATGAAGAATTTTACCGCGGGTATGAGGAAACCGCAGCTGATGTCTTAGCGCGAACCTTCGAAGAAGTTGGCGGATATGATGACATTGTTATTGTACGCGACATTCCATTTTATTCCCATTGCGAACACCACATGGTCCCCTTCATTGGGAAAGCACATATTGGCTACTATCCAAGTGAAGGCGTCGTTGGTCTCTCGAAACTTGCCCGCGTAACAGACATCTTTGCACGCCGCATGCAAACGCAAGAGAATTTAACGGCTCAAATCAGCGACGCTATTGATGAAGCCCTGCAACCGCGAGGCGCAGCGGTATTTCTAGAAGCTGAGCATATGTGCATGTCTTTGCGCGGTGTTCAAAAGCACGGTGTATCTACTGTCACAACTCAATTCAAAGGCGTGTTCAGAGATGACCCATCTGAACAGACACGTTTCCTGACACTCGTTCATGGAAAATCTGGGCAATAGCAAGAATTAAACTGGGATGGGAGATCCAAATGCCCGTATATGAGCTAGATGGTGTTTCACCGTTACTGCCAGATCACGATAATTATTGGATTGCTCCTGATGCAGATGTCATTGGCCGCGTAAAGATAGGCGACGCGGTGGGAATTTGGTTTGGTGCGGTCTTGCGTGGCGACAATGAGCTGATCTCGATTGGTGATGGAACCAATATCCAAGAACACACGATGGTTCACACAGACCCAGGGTTTCCCGCAACTATTGGCAAAAATTGCACAATCGGCCACCGGGCAATTATACATGGGTGCACGATTGGGGATAATTCTCTCATTGGTATGGGTGCCATCGTCTTAAATGGCGCTGAAATTGGAAAGAACTGCCTTGTTGGTGCGGGAGCGCTTGTTCCTGAGGGCAAAAAAATTCCCGACAATTCCTTAGTTGTAGGAATGCCGGGAAAGGTGATCCGCACCTTGGGTACCGAGAGTGCGGACAAACTGACAGAATCTGCTCTCAGCTATCAACGTAACTTTCGCAAATTCTCCAAAGGACTGAGCGCTGTTTAACAGCGCTCAAATTTTTAGTTTGTAGACGCAACCGGGCCAACAGCGCCGCGTGCATCTGCAATGCCTTCCCAACGTTTCGGACTTTTGCTGGATTGACGTTTTACGTATGCGTATGGCGTTTCGGTCCAGTGGTGAACCAGCTGTTCCAAGTTATCTAAGATAAAATCGCCACGGTCAGTTCTTACTGTCAGCACTGCGTGCCCTTCACCATCTGGCCTGCGAACAACCGTAATAAGCAGACTGCCTGCAGGCCAACCTTTTTCAAGCAAATAATGGCGTTTGAGAAGAACATAGTCTTCGCAGTCGCCATACCGTCCTGGAAAGGTCCACACCTCGGGCCGCGAGTACAGTTCCATATCTGAAACAGGAATGACCGACTGATTGACCAAGTGGTTGATGCGAATAAGCTCATCCCAACGTTCTGTTGTCAGAAACATACTACGGTCCTGACCAACCACACCATTACAGTGATCAGGGTTCGATTTGCAAAACTGAACATGACCAATTGGTGGTCGCGTTTTACCAGTTAAACTCATGAAAGCAGTATTGGCGTCACCTGCATCTGCTTGTCCCACCACAATGAAAGCAATCAAAAACCCACACGAAATGGAACGTTTTAAGTATTTCATATATTTGAACCCAATTATTTATTGGGAACAGAATACTGGTTGCGATTTTACACCGCGAAAAAAATGACGAGTGCTTTTTAATCGATTTTATATATAATTTTAATCAAATTTTTAATAAAAACTTAACTGTAAAAAATTGAGATCAACTCTCTTTACCACCACTAAATACTGTCAGGTGCTGCACGCGTTTTTCAAGTCCAGAAAACGGAACAACATTGAAATTTGGCGTTTTCATATCAGTCTGGTTCGAAAATAAACCTGCATGCAAAGCCGCGCCACTTTGAAAACGACTAACAGCACGTCGTCCAAATTGCTGTTCAATACGCGCATGAAGGTCAGCAATCGAAAGGGGGCGGTTGGGTCGCTCTCTCTTTCCACGCAAAGCAAAAACAGAGCTGGCGGCGCGATCAGGTTTCAACTCAACAGTATATGGCAGCGGTATAGTTCCCTGAAGATCCATCATAGCGCGCTCGTTTTCTGTGCTGATCATACGAGCTGAAAGAATACTGTTGCGAACAATAGGATCGCGACCAAGCCAAAACGGCTCTTCCACGGTCACGCATGCACCAATCAAACGTGCGAATGGCCCATCGCCTTTGCGCAATGGCAAAACAATCCACTGCTGTTCGACAGATCGACCTTTAGCGCTAATTCCAAGAATATCAGCTTTGAAAATCAAGCCTTTCTCAGCGACCTGGGTCAGTGCAATTTGCATTTTCCGACGATCAAGATCAGCAAAGTGAGCGAGTGGGCGCTGCCCTTTCAATTCTCTACGTGTATTTTGGCATAACATGGTACCAGCCAATCTATAGTAGAATCGACCATCAACGCTACGTTCAAGCAAGAACACTTCTGGCAAAATACCGCGAATGTCACCTGGGTGAATTTCGGCGCGCTCTGGAGCGGCGCTACCATTACGTTGCTTGTTCCAATAGTTGAACAATGCATGAACCGTCGGGTGACCCATAAAAAATCCGCTGTTTAGTGTGCTTATCGAAATCCCTAACAATGTCTTAACAGCTTTAATTGCACTTGTGCGGTTGGAACAAATTCTTGGTTAACCACGGAGCTGTTCTGTGGATTGTTTGAAATGTATGGAAAAAACGGCTCAAATTTCTGGTGTAAAATCCACTCAAACATCGCCCTTTGTATTTAAAATCGCCAGAGGCTATGTATCGGCAATGGAACAACCCTCATCTACGCCCCCAACTGAAAACACACGCGCCATAAATGCACCTAATGTGGTCATTGGTTTAGCGGCACTTTTCATAGGAATTCACGCAGGTACCGGCCTTCTCTCCCCTGAGAGGTATCTGGATATACTGATCCGATTCTCATTCATTCCTGCTAGGTATCAATTTCCGGGAAGTTTGCCGGGCTCTCCAGTTTCGGAATGGATCAGCCCAATTAGTCATGCCTTTTTGCATGGAAACTGGATGCACGTGCTTACGAATTCCGTTTGGATGCTTGCATTTGGCAGCGCACTTGCGTGGCGGTTTAGAGCTGTTCGATTTCTGCTGTTTTCCGGGGCATGTGCTGGTGCTGGCGCAGCAATGCACTATTTCTTCAACTCAGATTCATTGATACCCACAATCGGCGCCTCAGCCGCAATATCCGGTCAAATGGCCGCCGTTGGGCGCTTTGCATTCAGCGCCGGCGGGCCGTTATCGCGGGCCGCGCGACAACAAGGAGAACAAGCTTTCGTTCACCCCGCGGAACCCTTGTCTCAACTTCTTAAAAACAGCTCTGCACTCATATTTATTGGTGCTTGGTTCGTAATGAACCTAGCTTTCGGCCTTTCAGATAGCGGACTTGCCGGCGAAGGCAACCGAATTGCATGGGAGGCGCATATGGGCGGTTTTCTTGCCGGGCTTGCATTGTTTCCGTTGTTTGACCCGGTTCAGAAAAGCACTTGATCACTCCTATATAACAATCGGTAAAGTTGCGTGACTTGCCCGTTAGCGCATTTCGGCGCACACTTTTCGTTCCAGCTCGCTTTGGGCGAAAGTAAAAGAGATGGGAGGAACGTATGACAATAGCCTCAATCCTAAGTGAAAAAGGCAGTGATGTATTCACGATCAGCCTACCGAAAACCCTTTTAGAAGTTTGCTCGACCCTTCGAGAACATCGCATTGGCGCGATACTAATTGTCGATGATGCTGGCAAACTTGCTGGTATTTTATCTGAAAGAGACATCGTTCGCAGAATTGCTGAAAATGGGCCAGACGCCCTCAATTCTGATGCGGCAGATTGTATGACATCCAATGTTATAACGTGTGGGCCTGAAGATACAATCCAAACGGCCATGGCGCGTATGAGTGAAGGCCGTTTCCGTCACATTCCAGTGTTGCAAGACGGTAAATTAGCCGGAATGGTTTCAATCGGAGATCTTGTCAAACGCCGCATCGCTGATGCGGAAAAAGAAGCTGAAGACCTAAAGAACTATCTATACGCCAGCTAACCTAAAGTAGATTTTCGGAAATGATTTTGGCGGGCAACCTTGTTCATGCCCGCCAGATATTTACTTCCAATATCAGTTTGTCTGCTCTTTGGCTTCTCGCTGAAGAATATACATGCTCGCCCCCAAAATAAGGGCGGCCCCGATCCATAAATTACCGCTCGGGATAAACTGAAACGCCAACCAGCCAAACAAAACATTCAAAGGTAGTTTCAAATGATCAAAGGGCTGGACGTATGATGCGTCTGCGGCAGCATAAGCTCGGGTGAGAGCCAATTGAGCAAGTGCTGTCAATAGCCCAGCTCCAAGCACCAACCATAACGCATCACCGCTTGGAACAACGAACCCTTCAATACCAGCAAATACAGCGTTGATGGGCGTCAGCAACACCAACAAGTAAGCTGTAACTGTATCGGCAGATTCTTTCTTGGTCAGACTTTTCGTCATCAATGAAGCCGAAGCCCAAAGCGCAGCGGCTCCAATGGGGTACAATGCTGCAACTGTAAAACTATCTGACCAAGGCGCGAGAATGATCATTCCGCCGGCAAAGCCCACAGCTGTAGCGGCCCAACGCTGCACACTAACAGTTTCGCGTAAAAACAATGCAGCGCCCACCGTCACAAAGAATGGTGACGTCATAATGAGTGCAATAGCCTGCCAAATTGGAACAGACACCAAGCCCAAGACCCAAAGCTGCACGCCAGCCGCGGCAAATAGCACGCGAAGGATATGCTTACCCAGATTTTGAGTGGCAAAACCCTTCAAGCCCAGTCTGAGTAGCCATGCGCTACCAAAAACCAACGCAATCGCATATTGCCAGAAAGCCACTGAGGACGAAGGCATGCCAAAACTCATGGCAGCGCCCTGAACGGAAATGTTAACCAGAGCAAACAAAGCACCGGCCAAAACCATATATGAGGCACCTACAAATGCAGGTGAAATACTATTTTTTACAAGTAACTGATTCATCGCGTCATTCTCCTGTTTCGACACATGAATCAGGGCGCGATAGAGCACAAATCAAAGCCGTACCGCAGTCTGCAGGTACGCCTCCGTCAACACTCTGTTCTCTTTCATCCGGACTATGACCGTCGGCTCCGGATTCGCACCGGATCTGCTGACACTCCAACAAGACTAGTCTTGCCAAAGCCGCTCGCGGGCTGTCACAAAGCACAATTGTGTTTTGTAAATCACCGCCGGTGGGGAATTACACCCCGCCCTGAGAACTGCCTGCAATATGCAGACAAAGCCTATTTATTGAAAAAAAGCGGCGTTTACCAGTAAAATCAAGGCGGCTCCACTCCCGCAACGAGAACTACCGTGGCGTTTTGATACACCTTGTTACACTTATCTAACTTCTCGAGGACACAGTGTTGAACTACCATACAACCGTGAAAAACAGTTATTGGAGACAGGTATGGTTCGTCTAACAGCCAAAGATTTCGATCAGGAACTTCTCGATCTTTATGACTATTATGCCCATGGCAAGATTACAAAAAGAGAGTTTTTGGACAAAGCGGGAAAGTTTGCCGTTGGTGGCGTGACTGCTGCGGCATTGCTCGGTTTACTAAGCCCTCAATACGCTCTCGCCCAACAGGTTGCCCCAGATGATAGCGACATTGTTGCAGAATACATCAACTACGACTCACCAAATGGCCATGGAAGTGTGCGCGGTTATCTGGTCAAACCTGCGTCTGCAACGGGCCCATTACCAGCCGTACTGGTCATTCATGAAAATCGCGGTCTGAATCCATATATCGAAGATGTCGCACGGCGCGCTGCCAAAGCAGGATTCCTTGCACTGGCCCCAGACGGTTTGACGTCGGTAGGCGGATATCCGGGGACCGATGATAAAGGCCGCGAGCTACAGCGCACTGTGGACCGCGAAAAACTGATGAACGACTTTTTTGCTGCTTACGAGCACCTTGCTGCAAGAAGTGACAGCACAGGAAAAGTTGGTGCAGTCGGATTTTGCTATGGCGGCGGGGTTTGCAACGCGTTGGCTGTTGCCTATCCGGAACTATCTGCATCGGTTCCGTTCTATGGACGTCAGGCAGCTGCGGAAGACGTACCGAAAATCCAAGCGCCTCTTTTGCTGCAATATGCGGAGCTTGATACTCGAATTAATGAGGGCTGGCCAGCATACGAGGCTGCACTCAAAGAACATGGCAAAACCTACACGGCTCATATTTATCCCGGCGTGAACCACGGTTTCCACAATGACACAACGCCCCGCTACGACAAAGAAGCGGCGGAGTTGGCGTGGAGCCGTACAGTAGACTTCTTCAAACAGCACCTAACGTAAATATGAAATCTGCTGACCAGAAAGTTCCTTCAAACGTTCTGGTCAGCAACATATGACGCCTTAGTCAGCCTTATAAATCTGCGCAGGATCAAAGTGACGATGCGTATCGCTCGTCGTGAGTTTGGGTTCAAAACCTGATCCGCCCAGGTCTAAATCTCGATAAAAACAAGATGTTCGACCAGTGTGACAATTGGCACCGGTGCCAGCAGTCGTGACACTCATCAAAATCACATCTTGATCGCAATCAACGCGCATGCGCTCAACACGTTGTGTGTGCCCACTGGTCTCGCCTTTAACCCAATATTTTTGCCTGGATCGACTCCAATATGTCGCGGTTCGTGTGGAAATCGTTCGTGAAAGGGCCTCGGCATTCATATAAGCGACCATCACCACTTCATTCGTGGTGTGATCGCTTACAACACAGCATATGAGCCCACTATCATCAAATTTCGGTGCAAACTCATCGCCTTCTTCAACATCAGCGACATTGTTTTGGTCCAAAAAAATGGAAGCAGACATTTACTATCTTTCATCAAATTGAAGGGCGTTAAACGTCGTCCAAATCCATATCCAGGATGGCCATGGAGAAATTATAAGAGCGATCTCCATCTTCATCATCAAGATAAATCACCCCCAAAAACTCATCTGCCAGATACAACTCTGCAGAATCTGTCTTACGTGGGCGCGCACGAACCTGCAGATTTGGATTTGCGAATTTGGATTTGAAATACGCGTCTAGTTTTTGAAGTTCGGTGGCGTCCATTGCGCGTTACTTTCCATTTTGAGAGTTTAACAAAAGCGAATATCTGTGCGGGTTGATGGCATATCGAATACACAAAATAAAGTGTCTTGATCGACGTTACACAGCCCTTTTAACTTTACGAACCATTTGACGAAAAGGAGATCAAGCGCCTTTTTCTGCCAATATCTGATCCATGGAACGAGAAGGTTCTGAACAACCAGCAGCGCCAACAACCTTTGCCGGCACGCCGGCAACCGTGGTATTGGGCGGCACCTCGTTGAGGACAACAGAACCGGCAGCAATTCGCGAACAATGGCCAATTTTGAAATTGCCAAGAATTTTCGCACCTGCACCAATTAGAACGCCATTTTGAATTTTCGGGTGGCGGTCGCCACCTTTTTTCCCGGTTCCGCCTAGTGTCACATCCTGCAAAATTGAAACATCATCGCCGATTGTCGCTGTTGCGCCCACAACCAATCCAGTTGCGTGATCAAGAAAAAGTCCCTTGCCAATAGAGACCGCAGGGTTGATGTCAGTCTGGAAGACAACAGAAGATCGGCTCTGAAGATATAGCGCAAAATCTCGTCGCCCATTCCGCAAAAGCCAATTTGCCAAACGATGCGTTTGAATGGCGTGAAAACCCTTGAAGTACAAAACCGGCTCGATAAACCGTTCACATGCAGGATCGCGATCATACACAGCCCCAAGATCAACGCGTATGGTTTCCGCAAGCTCCGGCTCATCGTCCAGTGCTTGTAGAAATGCTTTTCGGATTAGGTCATCAGGCATTGCGGGGTGGTCTAAACGGTCGGCGATGCGCCAAATAATCGCTTCTTCAAGCGTATTATGATTCAGGATTGTGCTGTAGATGAATGGCGCCATGTCAGGCTCATGGGCAACAATCGTTTGCGCTTCCTGACGCAAAGAGCGCCAGACAGGATCAAGGCTGGAAAGGTTTTGTTTTTCTACGCGTGCCATGTGACCCTCCAAGGGACATATTGTATCTTCACGTTTACCCGGTTGCGGATGACCCGTGTTTTAGTCAAAGTGGGTTATCAAAACAAGAATAACAAGGTCGACGTTAACATCGACCGAAAGCTCAAGGCAAAAATCTGTAGTTCATGGTTACACCAAACTCGATCGTAGGCGTTTTTGTCCAAATAGTGCCTCCACTCGCAATTGTTCGCATTCAAAACCCGACACATCATAATGCTATGACATTGGAAATGTGGCAAAAGCTCCCCGCTGTCTTGGCTGAAGCAGGAGCTGACCCACGTGTGAATGTCGTCATCATTCGTGGTGCCGGAGAAATCGCATTCGTATCTGGCGCCGATATCTCGGAATTTTCCACCATACGTACAACGGGCGCACTTGCTCGCAACTACGACAAAGCAAACAGCATAGCTTTCGCTGCCATACGCCGGTGCGAAAAGCCGACGATCGCAATGATACACGGGTACTGTATGGGAGGTGGCTTTGGCATCGCTGCCGCATGCGATCTTCTCTATGCCGCTGATGACTGCAAATTCAGCATTCCTGCAGCAAAACTTGGCATTGGCTATCCCGTCGACGCAGTGGTAGACATTGTCAGTGCTGTCGGCCCAGCGGTGGCCAAAGAGCTATTTTTCACAGCTAAGGTGGTCGCATCAGATGAAGCCCTAAAGCTAGGGATTGTAAACGCTGTCTTCAGTAAATCTGACCTTGAAACAGAGGTTCTGAACACCGCAAATACAATCGCGGCGGGCGCACCACTGACACTCTTAGCAGCAAAGAAGGCGATAGCTGCAGTGCTGCAACCCAAAGACAGAACAGTCGAAGAAGCTTACGCTGCAGCAGAAGTTTGTTTTGACAGCAAAGATTACGAAGAAGGTGTCGCCGCATTCCTTGAAAAACGGAATGCAAATTTCAAAGGCTGTTGAGTCGTTACATCTGATCCCAAAACTTCAACACCCCGGCTTTGTAGACCTTGTCGCCAACAGCGAGTTGGTGGTCACGACCGGGAATTTCCAGAAATTCTGCACCAGGAATCAAGTCAGCAAGCCCCTGCCCTGAGCCCGAGATATCATCCTTGGTTCCCACTGCGACGAGTGCAGGTGGTTGCAACTCTCCAATTTGGATTTCAGACAATGTTTGCCTGGTTGAGACCATGCAGGCCGCAAGAGCCTTTCGATCGCTCTTGGTTGCATCGGCAAAAGCACGGAAGCGCTTACCAACCTGATCTGGAATAGAATCGGGATCATCAGCCAACAGCGCATCGACGATAGGCTGTGATGCGCCAACACCAGTTACCATACCCATACCCAAACCACCGAATACGGCGGACCGGACACGCTCAGGGAATTGCAATGATAAAAACGCTGTAAGTCTCGCCCCCATCGAGTATCCCATTACATGAGCTTGTGTGATGCTCAGATGATCTAACAATGCTTTTGCATCCATCGCCATGGTCGCAGCATAGTATGCGGAGGGATCATAAAGTTTTTCACTTTCACCATGTCCACGGTTGTCCAGTGCAATGACCCGATAACCAGCACGCGTCAACGTTGTCACCCAAGATGGATATACCCAGTTTACGTGGGCACTGGAGGCAAACCCATGAATCAGGAGCACGGGAACTTCGCGCTGCTGAGTCCTTTCTTCAGGCAGTAAATCAAGAAATGAAATCTGAACACCGTTATGGTCAAATTGGGTCATGGGCATTGTATTAAAATTCATAGCCTGCAATCTCCGGTCGCCACTGTGGGCAATGAGGTTCAATATTGCCCTCAATAGCGATTTCCCACTACCCTTTCCAGCAGGAACCTTTTAAGAGTAAACAAATCAGTTAAACTAACCATACCAATGGAGCTTTGTCGCCATGGCAGACGCGGTCACCCCCCGTTTTCACAACACCGATGGTGTGGAGTCCATCACGATCGGCGTGAAGGAATTTATGTGCATAGGCGCTGAGCCACCACAAGATCACCCACACGTGTTTCTTGACATGGGCGACGACAATGAAAAAGTTTGCCCATATTGCTCAACTCTTTTCAAATATGATCCGGCACTTGGCGCGACCGAAAGCAAGCCCTCGGGACTGCTCATCAAAGTCTAAGACCTAAATCAATTGAACAACCAGCACTCCATAATTGTTGCAGGTGGCGGCATTGGCGGTCTCACAACAGCCCTTGCGCTCGCAAAATCTGGTTGCAAAGTAACAGTCTACGAGAGGAGCGCTGAGTTTCTCCCAGTAGGTGCTGGACTGCAACTTTCCGCAAATGCGCTTTCCGTATTAGATTCGCTTGGAATTTCATTGAAACAGAAAGGCGGAATTGAAATCGACAAAGTCGAAGTTCGGGATGGACATTCGGGTAGTTTGATCTCGCGCATTATGACACCTGCGCAATTCAAAACCATTGTTCTTTCAAGAGCCGACCTTCATGCAGTTCTGTTGAATGAGGTCAATTCAACAGACAATATTACCGTACATCAGGACGCTCGCGTGGTGGATGTTCTTGGCGGGAAAGATGTTGTCTCGGTTAAGTTGGAAAACGGCCCAATGGACAGCGGTGATGCTCTTATTGGGGCAGATGGTGCTTGGTCGCAAACCAGACGGTTTGTGAACACCGGGCGCCCAGAATATACAGGGCGTATCGCTTGGCGCGCTATTATGCCGATTTCTGCAGTACCGGAAGGAATTGCCCGCCATACTGTTACGCTTTGGCTGGCTCCAAATTCTCATTTGGTGACTTATCCGATAGCAAATGGCACATACTTCAACGCTGTAGCCATAACGCAGGGCAATTGGCAATCTGAAGGGTGGTCAATGCCAGGAGAAATGGCAGACCTCGCTCTTGCCTTCTCAAACTGGAATAGCTCAGTTCAAACAATGGTGCAAACAACAGAAGGTTGGTTGAAATGGGCGCTTTGCGCCATCGACCCAAATCTAGACTGGACGAAAAATCGTATTGCACTAATGGGAGACGCCGCACATGCGATGGTGCCCTTTATGGCTCAGGGCGCGGGCATGAGCATCGAAGATGCGTGGACACTGACGCACTATGTATCGCGCTCATCAGCAAAAGACCTTCCTGAAGCACTGAGCCAATACCAACAAAACAGGCAAGACCGCGTTGCTAAAGTATGGGAAACTTCCATGCGCCAAGGCAAAATCTATCATATGAGTGGGATGATGCGCACAGCACGTAATCTGGCTATGCAGCTGGGTGGCCCGATGACAGCGAACCGGTACAATTGGATTTACGACTGGCGCGCATAGGCGAAAGGCCAGAGTACCCCCAGGATTTTAGTAACGCGATTTTCATGAGACTTCACCTGACTTATGTGATGAATTGGACTGGCGGGGCGGATAGCCCGAAGCATGAACCAATTAATATGAAAACTAACTTTCTTGGGTGACCGTTGCCAAACCAGCTACTAAAATCATCGTTCCTACGTCTTCCTATGGTGGATGCATTGCGCGGGATTGCGCTGGTTGCAATGATCATATTTCACGGGAGCTGGAACTTGGATGTGTTCGGCTTTGCACAACTTGGCGTTATGAGCAGCCCGGGTTGGATTTGGTTTGCAAGAATCATAGCAGGCAGCTTTATCTTACTAGCGGGACTTTCACTGCTATTAGCTGAAAATGCAGGACATGGCGCAAGTTCAAAAGTTAAACGCATAGCCAAAATTTCGATAGCCGCGATTGCTGTCTCAATTGCTACTTATTTCGTATTTCCTGAAAGCTTTGTTTACTTCGGAATTTTGCACCACATTGCGCTTGCAAGCTTGTTGGCCTGGCCCCTGCTCCGTATGAATTCTGTGGTACTGGCAACTATCGCAATCGCTGTGGTTGCCGCGAACCAGTCATTTGCATTCGAATTTGCGAATACCCACTGGCTAGCTTGGATTGGCATAAGCCAGGAAATACCGGCGACAAATGACTATGTGCCACTCGTTCCGTGGTTTTCTGTTTTCTTAGTCGGAATGATTTTGGGCAAAGAAATTGTTTCACAAGATGGCGTCAGTCGCATTCTCAAACAAATTCCAGCCTGGACAACCCCATTGATATGGATGGGTCGACGCAGCCTGCCGATATACCTGCTTCACCAGCCAATTTTATTTGGAATGGCCTACGGCGTTTTTATGCTTTCTCGTTAGCCAAGTCCTGAATTGTCAGGTAATCGATCTTACCCGTCCCCAAAACTGGCAGCTCATCAATTTGGAGAAACTTTTTAGGCATCATCAACTCGGGAACACCATTAATCTTTGCCCACTTCACTAGACGCTTTCTGTCTGGGTCAGGCATATCGGTTACCAGAATCAGCGCTTCCCCCTTTGACTCATGATCAACAGCAACCACAGCGTGATTATTATCTGGCCAGACTTGCGCAATATTCATTTCGACAGCAGCTAGAGAAATCATCTCTCCACCGAGTTTGGCAAAACGCTTTGCACGCCCCTGAATGGTAACAAACCCTTCAGAATCGACCTCAACAATATCTCCGGTATCATGCCACCCCGCAGTTGGCGGCTCTAACAGGCCAGGCGCTGCATATCGCATATAACCGCGCATGATGTTGGGGCCTTTAACATGTAGTCGCCCTCCTTTTTTCAGGCCAGGAATTGGCTCTAACCGGTATTTCATCCCCGGCATTAGCCGGCCAACAGAACCGTCTTTTTTATGCTCTGGAGTGTTTGCACAAATCACCGGTGCGCACTCTGTAACGCCGTAGCCCTCAAGCAACCAATGCCCAAACTTGTCCATCCACAATTTTCGCGTCGCATCCTTAACGCGCTCTGCACCCAAAACCACAAGGGTCAAGTTTTCAAAATCTTCCTTTTTGGCCACCCTGCCCCAACCAGCCATAAAGGTATCCGTGCCAACAAGAATATCGCATCCAGACGCCTTCACCTCAGCTGGGATTTGCTTGTAGTGCAAAGGAGATGGATAAAGATATGTTCGCATTCCTACTACGATTGGAGCAATGAGACCAACGGTCAAGCCAAAGGAATGAAATGTGGGAAGCGCATTGAAAATAGCCCGATTTTCGTCAATTTTCTCAGCCTTCAAAAACTGCTCACAATTAGCAAGCAAGGCACTATGGCTAAGCGCAACCGCCTTGGGGACGCCTTCAGAACCAGATGTGAACAACATCACTGCTGTGTCGCTAGGCGCAACACGTCGCCGCGTATAGCGATTACGTGCACGCTTTGAATCCCAAACGCCTTTGAGTTTATCGAGCGCATTCACGCTTGCGCGCAAATCTTCGGTCCAAAGGATTTGGACATGCTTAGAAAGCCCTTCGATCACGTCTTCAAGTTCAGCCTTTTCGATAAACTGTCTCGACGTGACCATGGTTTCCATACGCACGGTCTTGCAGGCGGCAACTAGGTTTTTAAGACCCGCAGAAAAATTCATCATCGCGGGTACACGACCAACAAGCTGCATTCCATAGAAAACGGCCGCCACCCCCATGACATTTGGGAGCATCAAACCAACCCGCTCTCCTGGCGATGTCTGCTTTTCAATTTTCCTGCCAATGATCGTCGCGCCTAAAATGAGCCTATCATAGCTCATCGGCTGGCGCTCAGTATCACCAACAACAAGACGGTCGCCGCCAAGGCTATCGCGTGCATCTAGCGCCGCTTCGAATAAAGTTTTGTTCCAAGCATTTTTGTCCAACGGGATATCTGCCGTCGCTGGACTGGCTCTGGTTTCAGGTGCAGGCACCAAAGTCGCTTTAGATTTCTTCATAGCTCAGAGACTCAACACCACTTGGAAAACCATCAATGATTCTCATTCACACTCACTGTATCTTACTGACATTATGCGTTAACACAAAAGATGGCGTCACAAAGCGCATGTTGCAAGGGCCGCATTGCCGCAGCCGCGCCATATAAAGCGAAATGGCGCTTGTGTTATGGCTCATCTATTCCAGCTATGAGCTATTTTCAGCATCTAGAATGCCTAAATATGAGGCTAAATTGCTAAGTTTGGTACGGGCGGGGGGACTTGAACCCCCACGGCCATTCGGCCTCCAGATTTTAAGTCTGGTATGTCTACCATTCCATCACGCCCGCATCGCGCAAGCCGTAAACCGGCTGGCACTAAATTTCAAGTCTTGCGTATGGTTTAGCTAGCTGTTTCTCCAGCGATCGGCGGTTGGAATGTATAGCCCATATCCCACGGAAAATAGATCCATGTATCCTGCGAAACCTCTGTTACAAACGTGTCTACCAATGGCCGCCCTGCAGGCTTGGCATATACTGTTGCAAAGTGAGCTTTGGGCAGCATGTCACGCACAACTTGTGCCGTCTTGCCGGTGTCTGTCAGATCATCAATCACCAAAACGCCGGCGCCATCGCCTGCTTCAAGATCAATCACCGCCTTTGAAACGCCTTTGATAACCTGCAGCTCGCTCTGATTTTTGTAATCATGATACGAAGCGATACATACCGTCTCGATCAATCGAATATCCAATTCACGGCAGATAATGGCAGCCGGTACGAGTCCACCACGTGTAATACAGACAATCGCTTTCCATTCGCCCTTTGCTGCCAAACGCCACGCCAAGGCGCGCGCATCGCGGTGAAATTGATCCCAGGAAACGGGAAAGGCTTTATCTGCTTGGGGGCCGGTCATTTCATCGTCCTTTAAGTCAATGTGCCGTTCTTAATATCGGCAAGAATGGTTTTAAGTTGTTCTGCTGCTTGATGGAGTCGCGCCGTATCCCGGCTGCGCAACACAAGACTGGTTTGAAATTTTCCATCGCGTTGATAAGGGTAACTTCCCATGGAAACATCCGGGAAACTGTCCTGCAGTGTTCCCAGAGGCTTGGCGACAGCACCTTCGCCCATACCCGCTTCAATGGTTTCAGAATACATCTTTTGGCCACCTTTCAAGCGCGGCACAATATCATCCATCATTGCTTGCATGATGGATGGAACACCTGCCATGACAAATACATTGCCAATGTTGAAACCCGGCGCTTTAGAGACAGGATTCGCGACAAGGTTTGCACCCTCCGGAATACGTGCCATACGCAAACGAGCCTCTGTAAGGTCGGAGCGTTCGTAACGCTCGAGCATAACTGCAACTGCGCGCTCATCCACATCAATTGGGACATCGAATGCCGCTGCCACACTGTCAGCGGTAATATCATCGTGCGTTGGACCTATGCCACCGGTGGTGAAAACATAAGTGTAACGCTCACGAAGCGCATTGAGAGCAGCGACGATATCTGGCTGCTCATCGCTAACGATACGCACTTCCTTCATATCAACGCCAACCTCAGTTAGGCGATCCGCGATGTAGCCAATATTCTTGTCCTTGGTACGTCCCGATAAAATTTCATCGCCGATCACCAGAACTGCGGCTGTAGAGACATCATTTTCGGCCATATAGCCTCCATTTTCGCGGTCTTTGACAATTTGTGTTTGCGCTGTCTATCTCAGGCATGAATTTGGAACAAGGTTTTGACACCCATGAAATTTGCAGCGCCGCTGACCGAAGGCATACTGATCAAACGCTACAAGCGCTTTTTGGCCGACATTAAACTTGCTGATGGCAGTGAGATCACAGCGCATTGCGCAAATCCTGGCGCGATGTTGGGCCTGAAAGAACCTGGACAGAGAGTCTGGTTGTCAAAGTCGGACAACCCAAAGCGAAAGCTGGCTTATTCCTGGGAGTTAACTGAGGTGGATGACACACTAATCGGCATCAACACCGCTCATCCTAATCGTCTTGTCGAAGAAGCAATCCAAGACGGAACGATCGCAGAGTTGCAAGGCTACGGTCGCCTGAAGCGCGAAGTTAAATATGGCAAGAACAGCCGAATAGATATGCTGCTTTCCAGCCTCGGAAAAGCCGATTGTTATGTGGAAGTGAAAAACGTCCACATGCTGCGGACGCCCAGACTTTATGAATTCCCCGATTCTGTGACAGCTCGTGGCGCAAAACATCTCGACGAGCTTACCGATATGGTGGTTGAGGGTCATCGTGCCGTTATGGTCTATCTCATTCAACGCGATGACGGCGATAGATTGAAATTTGCTGCTGAAATAGACCCTAACTATGCCACAGCGTTGACGCGTGCTCACAAAGCGGGAGTGGAGGCCATTGCATATGTTTGTAGACTGACACCGCATGGGATCGAAACCTACCGATCTGTTCCTGTGGAAATACCTGGATAGCAAGCGGAGCTGAAATTTAAGCACAGCAACTCCATTTTGGGCAACAGCCACGCAATACACTTTTGCAGCGAAACCGTTTTTATGCGATGGAATGACATACTCAAATACCGCTCGATGAAATCTAGAAAGCAAAAACAGAAAAATGACAACTTACGTTGATGCCAATGAAGTACCACTGCGTAAAAGCGGCCAAATTCGTTTGTATGATGAAAGCGGATTTGCAGGCATGCGAGCTGCCGGACAGCTGACAGCTAAATGCCTGGATTTGGTTGGAGATTTGGTGAAACCTGGGGTTACGACACAAGAGCTGGACGATTTCATTTTTCAATTTGCGATGGACAATGACTCAGTTGCTGCCACATTGAATTATCGGGGCTACACCCATTCTAGCTGCATTTCGCTAAATCACGTGGTTTGCCATGGCATTCCAGGCAGCAAAGCGCTGCAAGATGGCGACATAGTGAATATAGATGTCACACTCATAGTAGATGGTTGGCACGGGGACTCCAGCCGTATGTACGTAGCTGGAAATACCAAGCGCGCAGCAGAACGCCTACTAGACGTAACCTATGAGTCCCTAATGCGCGGAATTTCTGCCGCTGTACCGGGTGCCACAACTGGCGACATTGGCCATGCCATACAAAGTTATGCAGAAGCACAGCGTTGTTCTGTTGTTCGTGATTTCTGTGGTCATGGACTGGGTCAACTATTCCACGACGAGCCGAATATTTTACACTACGGGCGCCCGGGAGACGGTGTTGAACTAAGACCCGGCATGTTGTTCACAATTGAACCCATGATCAATCTGGGCAGGCCCAACGTAAAGGTTTTGTCTGACGGTTGGACGGCTGTAACCCGGGATCGTTCTCTCAGTGCACAATTTGAACACAGCATTGGAATTACAGACACAGGTTGTGAAATTTTTACAACTTCGCTTTCTGGCCTTCACAAACCAATATTTGCGTAGCACATTGGCGGTATGACATTACCGCCAAAATTTATTTTACAAGATGAACCGATTTTAGAAGGACTGGACGAAGCCCAACCACACTATGTGGGCCATCGTGACAGGCTGCGCGCCCGCTTTCGAGAACTGGGCCCTGACGGGCTTGCAGATTATGAAATTCTGGAACTGATTCTATTCCGCTCTCTTCCCCGCCGTGACACCAAGCCTATTGCAAAGGAACTGCTGCAGCGTTTTGGCTCCCTCAATGCAATTTTTGGAGCATCTGAAGCACGCCTAACGGAATTATCCGGCATTGGCGACAACGTTGCTACAGAACTAAAACTATTTCAGGCTCTGGCAATGCGGCTTGGGAAAGAAGAGCTACACCAAAAGCCCCTGCTCTCCTCGTGGTCTTCAGTCCTTGATTATTGCCGAACAGCGATGGCTTACGAAGAGCGCGAACAATTTCGTATTTTATTTCTGGATAAGAAGAACAAACTGATTGCAGATGAGGTTCAGCAAAAAGGCACAGTTGACCACACCCCTGTCTATCCACGTGAAGTTGTGAAGCGGGCGCTGGAGCTATCCGCGACTGCAATCATTTTGGTACACAATCATCCTTCGGGAGATCCCACACCCTCTCGAGCTGATATCGAAATGACCACAAAAATTGTCGATGTAACCAAGCCTCTCAACATTATCGTTCATGATCACTTGATCGTCGGCAAAAATGGACATGCAAGTTTCAAGGGATTGAAACTGATCTAGCTACAAAACTCATTGACTGCGCGTTTCTTCAAAAAATCGATTTGAATCCGAACTAATGGCGTTACGTTTTTCAACACTCATTTTGTTAAGTGTGGCGTACATCATAGCCATCCGTTGATTACTGTTTAGTTGATTCTGATTCTCAATAAGAAAATTCCAGTACAAGTAGTTGAACGGACAGGCTTCTTCACCAGATTTATCAGCATAATTGTATTGGCAATTTTTACAGTAATCACTCATCTTATTTATGTATGACCCGGAGGCTGCATAGGGTTTTGACCCGAGCATGCCACCATCTGCAAACATGACCATACCGTGCGTGTTGGGAAGCTGAACCCATTCAAAAGCGTCAGCGTAAACTGCAAGGTACCACTCGTTTATTTGTGCCGGTGCCACTCCATAAAGAAGTGCAAAATTACCGGTGATCATCAACCGCTGAATATGGTGCGCATAAGCATTTTCGCGCGTCTCGCCAACAACTTGCTTTATGCAATTCATTTTTGTGTCACCAGACCAATAAAAATCGGGCAAACTTCGTTTCGCGTTCAGGAAATTCATTTGCGCATAATTAGGCATTTTGAGCCAATAGATCCCGCGCACATATTCACGCCAACCGATGATCTGTCTGATGAATCCTTCCGCGGCATTTAACGGCGCATGCCCATTTCGGTAAGCATCTTCCGCTGCCTTACAGGCCTCTAGTGGATCAAGCAAACCGGCGTTCATCGACGCTGAGATCAGAGAATGAAATAGATTTGGCTCACCCTCCTTCATCGCATCTTGATAGTCGCCGTAGTGAGCGAATGACTTTGCAATAAACTCACGCAATACATCTAGTGCTGCATCGCGGGTTACGGGATATGAAAATCCCTCCAACGATCCGAAATGATCAGGAAACTGCTCATCCACCAACGACAAAACTTCGGCAGTAATTTCATCGACCTCTGGCACAGCCCTATCGGGAAACTTCAGATTGCGAGGTAAGGTCTTTCGATTTTCCTTGTCGAAATTCCATTTTAGCCCTTCAGGCTCGAGACCATTCATTAAAAAACCGGTTTTGCGCCGCATGTCGCGATAGAAATATTCCATACGAAGCTGTTTGCGGCCATCAGCCCAATCGTCAAATTCCGAGTGGCTGCAAATAAATCTGCTGTCCTCTCGAATTTCTACTCCGATGCCAAGATTGGTTTCCCAATTGCGCATTTCTTCTAGAACTCGCCATTCGCCCGGTTCTGTAACAACGACTTGCTCAGTCTTGAAATACGCGACAGCACGCTGCAGCTCGCCGGAAAATGAACCGGTGTTTCCTCTATCGTTGAGTTTCACATAGCGAACCTCGAACCCTCGCCCAGAGAGTTCCAATGCAAAATGCCTCATTGCCGAAAACAGAAATGCGATTTTTTGCTTGTGGTGCTTTACGTAACTCGCCTCTTCAACGACCTCGCACAAAAGCACCTTGTCAATGCCAGGCACAGCATCTGACAAACTGGAGATATCATGAGAAAGTTGATCACCAAGGATGAAGCGCAACGTCGTCATTTATCCAAACCCCATTCAATCAATCCTGAATGCTAGGTAGTGTTGTGTAAGGAAAGGTACAGTCTCCCGCACCGAAATTCTCCACACATCTGCACCAGATCGCCCAACCCTAATCAGTAAGACGGCCGCCTGCAGTCGCAAGCGCTTCTGGCGTATCTAAATCAAACGATGCAGCCTCGCCAATTTCCACTTCATAGACAAATTCAGAGTACTCTCCAATCAGATGCCTCCCGCCAGTATCTCCCTTTACATCGACCAATTTATCGAAGAAACGAGCAGACCAGAGAACGGGGTTTCCACGTTTTCCTTTATTGGTCGGTACAATAATCTCGCGGCCATTTGATGGATCAAACGCTTCGATTAGCTGGTCAATCATGCTTTGAGAAATTTTTGGCATATCTCCCAAAAGAACAATGGCTGCATCCATGTCCGATTTCTTATTTGCAAGTGCGGTGAGACCGACGCGCAATGACGTTGAAAGCCCTTTATCAAACAATGGGTTATGCACTACCGTTTTGTCGATATCAGAAAGCACAGCGCAGACTTTTTCTGGTTCTGCGCCTGTCACCAAAGTCATATCGTTGGCCAAACTATTTCGCGCAGCGAGCGCCACGTGGCGCACCAGCGCAATTCCATCTAGCTCTGCCACCAACTTGTTGTTTGCACCCATACGCTTGCTTTGCCCAGCAGCAAGAACAATGGCAGCGACATTCGGCACCCCAACAGGATCACTGACCTCACCATCGCGCGGTTGAGGTCTACTGACAATCTCCATCAAAAGCCCCCCTACGCCCATTGCTGCAATGTCATTCGGTAAAATCTGTTGTCGAGCCAAGATCCTATTGAGAATCCAGTCAAAGCCGTTCTCAACCGGGGATCGTGCACACCCAGGAGCTCCGACGACTGGTACACCATTTAATTCTCCCAGAAACAATAAATTTCCAGGATCTACTGGCATACCAACATAACTGACCACCCCGCCAGCTTTACGCAACGCCGCGGGTAGGACATCGGCTGCATCAATCATCGCAGATGCACCAAACAATAGAATTACATCTGGACTATCTTGCGCAATTTTTTCGATCGCGTGACACACATTTTCAACATCGTGAGGCACGCGTAACTCCTCAAAAATCGCGGAACGACTGGCGGCCAATCGGCCATCCAATACAGTTCGCGTTTTATCCATTACGCTCGTTTTCAAGGTCGGAAGTGTCGTCGCTACCAACCCGACGCGTCCTGAAAAAAACGGAGCAACCTCAACCGCTTGATGCGCAGAGAAATCCAGACATTTTTGAAGCGATTTTCCGGAAACAGCAAAAGGAATAATTTTTACTGTTGCAACCATCCGCCCAGCCTCAACCGGGCTGTAATGCGGTAAAGTTGCTACTGTTATGGACGGATCAACGCGATTGATCTGGTCAATCAGCTTTGCATCCGGTTTGAACAAGCCAGCTTTTTCAGCAAAAAAATTAGCACGCCCTGTAAATGGCCTCTCAACACGAACTTGGTCGCCGCAAATTGACTTGGCCAATCGAAGAGCAGCTTCGTCTTCGTGCACATCGTCCGGTTCCAATCGTGCAACGGTAAGGCTGGGATGGCCATTTGCAGCAAGGGAGCGAATTTTCGAAACATCCAGAAGCGTGCCCTTTTTAATGCGAACTGGGGCCCCATCAACCAAGCCATTTTGAGCGTGTGCCAGATACGTGCCAGATGCCTCATGTATTGGCAGGTCAACCAGTTCCAAAGCTTATCCCTTTCGCAATGCAGAGATAATCTGCCCAAGAATAGCGACAGCAATTTCAGCGGGAGATGAAGCACCAATATCTAGGCCAATAGGCGCATCCAATCGGTTCAATTGAGTATCGGTAAGACCTTGTTGCCGCAGTCGATCCAATCTCTTGGCATGAGTCTTCCGGCTTCCTAGTGCACCGACATAAAAGCAGTTTTGTTCCAGCGCTTTTGCTATCGCGAAATCATCAATTTTAGGGTCATGAGTGACAGCGGCCAATGCCGTATAGCTATCAATCAACTCATCACTCAGCACTTCTTCCGGCCATTCAGCCTTCAAATTAACATCCGGGAAGCGCTCGATGGTCGCAAATGCAGTCCGCGGATCGATGATAGTGAGATCAAATCCACACTGCTTAATCATAGGGACCAACGCCTGTGAAATATGAACGGCACCGACAATGATGATGCGTGGCGCTGGTACCTCAACGTTCAGGAAAAAGGTTTCAGAACCAACGGATTCAACGCCTGATTTCCCAGTCCTAAAACGAGCAGCTGCTGCGGTCGCCAACGGATCTTCATTCTCGACATTGTCTTCATAGATCAATCGTCCTGTTCCAGAATGCAATTCTCGAACAAGGATTACGGCACGCCTGTTGTCTCGTGCCAAATTAAGCTGGGGTAAAAGTTCGCTGTCCATCGCCTAGTTAATCCGATCTACAAACACGCGAATTTTCCCACCACAGGAAAGCCCCACACGCCACGCGGTCTCATCAGCCACCCCAAATTCAAGAGTCTTGGGTTCTTGTGTTTCGATGATATCAACGGCTTCCGCAATCACCGCACCTTCAACACACCCCCCAGAAACCGAGCCTTCAAAGTTTCCATCTGCATCAATGATCAGATGACTTCCAGTTGGGCGCGGCGCAGAACCCCAAGTTTCAATAACAGTTGCCAACGCAACCTGACGTCCGTCAGATATCCACTTTTCTGCAGTTTTAAGAACATCTACTTCCATTGAATTTCCTTCAGCCTGTTTTGCGCAGCCAAGTTTGAGGGGCGTTTGAATGGTTGGGCGCTGGATTTGAAAGACTGTCACACAAATCAGCGATTGCATTCAATGAATGAACGGATCGGAACTGATCGACAAATGGCAGCATTGCACGCACGCCAGATGCCCGCGCCTCAAATCCATCGTACCGCAAAAGCGGGTTCAGCCAAATAAGCTCCCGACAAGACTTCCGCAGTCGCTCTGTCTCAAAGCTAAGATCTTCCTCGGAATCGCGCTCTAAGCCATCTGTAATAAGCAACACTATCGCGCCCTGCCCCAGCACACGACGCGACCAATCGCGGTTGAACAATTTCAATGCCGTAGCAATACGTGTGCCGCCAGACCAATCTTCTACTAACGCCCCGCACGCGTCCAATGCCTCATCCGGATCTTTGCGCGACAACGCACGCGTCACATTGGTTAGTTGTGTTCCAAATACAAAGCTTTGAACCTGCCGTCTGTTTTCTGCCAAGGCATGTAAGAAGTGCAGAAAAAGGCGCGAGTATTGGGCCATTGACCCAGATATATCGCAAAGAGCAACAATCGGTGGTGTGATTTGTTTAGGTGTTTTGAAAACTGGCGAAATCCATTCTCCACCTGTTCCAAGGCTGCCCCGCATAGTTTTACGCAGATCAATCCGCTTGCCATTATGAGCTGGCTGGAAACGCCTTGTCATTATTTTAGCCACAGGTAGCACCAGCCCAGACATAGCCCGCTTGGCATGTGAGATTTCGTCAGCACTCATTTGCGCAAAGTCTTTTGATTGCAGGGCCTCAGTGCCCGACACAGCAAGCTGAGTATCAATTTCTTGATCCGGTTCAAGCTCGTCCTGTCGCTGTTCCGATTGCTGCACCATGGCTTCTGCAATTCGAAGCGCAGCCGCATTTGGTTTTACTGCGTTTTTCGATTTTAATTGAGGTGGAGAACCTTCCTGCTCATTTTCCAGAAAGCTTCTTTTCCGCCAAAAGGCCTGAAACGCTGCGTCAAATACCGCATGATGCTCGCGTTTGCTCACCATAACTGAAAACAGCGTCCAATATAGATCATCCCGGTTTTGGACACCGGCAATCTCAACGGCCTTTACCGCGTCAACAATTCTTGATGGGCCGATTGAAACACCCGCCGCACGCAAAATTCGGCCAAAGTGAACAACGTTTTCAGCAAACTTTCCTTGTTCTAAGTCGAGGTCAATAGCTCTTTCCAAACCTTTTGAGTTTTGCGCTTCTTGATTGAGCATAATCTATCCGATTTCCAGCTCAGTCTTGATATCGTGCAACAGCGTGTCGGTCTTGCTCCCATGTATCGCTTGTATGTCGTCCTGGTATTTGAGAAGGACACCAAGTGTATCACCCACCGTCTCCGGATCGAGTGACACTTTATCCAGCTGGGTTAATGCCGTGGCCCAATCAATGGTCTCGGCCACCCCAGGGTTTTTAAACAGGTTCCCATCGTTTCGAAGACGCTGAACGAATGAAACGATCTCTTGCGAAAGGCGCTCATTTACCCCTGGCACTTTGCTCGCCAAGATATTCAACTCACGATCGGCATCAGGATAATCCACCCAATGATACAAACAACGCCTCTTCAGCGCGTCATGAATTTCTCTTGTTCTATTTGTGGTAATGACAACGATTGGGGGTTCTGAAGCCTTGATGGTTCCAAGTTCTGGAATGGTAATTTGAAACTCCGACAGGACTTCCAGCAAATAAGCTTCAAAGGCCTCATCTGCGCGGTCCAGTTCATCAATCAGCAATATGGGTGTTTTGCCGTTTTGCCCTTCCAAAGCTTGAAGCAATGCGCGTTTAATCAAGAAACGCTCGTCAAACACGCTTTTGGATAGAGTATCCTTGTTCGCATCACCTGAAGCCTCAGACATGCGAATTTCCAACATCTGTGCAGCATAATTCCACTCATAAACGGCAGATGCGATGTCCAGACCTTCATAGCATTGAAGACGAATGAGAGGTCGTTGGAGTTGCTCTGACAACACTTTTGCAATCTCGGTTTTGCCAACGCCGGCTTCTCCTTCCAGAAAAAGAGGGCGGTTCATTTTAAGAGACAAAAACAAGACCGTCGCCAATGGACGGTCTGCGACATACCCGCCGCTACCAAGCAATTCCAAAGTCTGCTCAATGGTGTCAGGAAGTGACGGCTGCATACAATTTACTCTCCAAAATCCTCAACCTACATATGTTGACTTAACCCGCACCTGTAAAGACGCATATGCATTTCGTATTGCTGTGTTTTCAATCTTCAGACCGACAGTCATCCAAACTAGCGATATCCAAATCTGTTTGATTCAGCGCAACGACGCACCTCTGATTGCTTGATAGGGAGGATGCAACATTTTCTCACCAAGAAAATGCTCCTCTATGTGACGAAGGAACACACAATGTACTTATCACGCTTAGCCTACTACAGCCTGGTTTCTCTCGACAGCTCAAACGCCAGTGCTTTTCGTCAAGTCAGAAGCGTATTGGAAACAGCCACACAGAATAATTTGGAAAGTGGTCTTACTGGAGGCCTATTGTTCAATCCCACATATTTTGCTCAAGTTATGGAGGGAGATCGACAGGTTATTTCGGACACATTTTGCCGCATTGCTCAAAACCCAAAACACAAAAATATTGTGATCCTCGACGCCCAACCGATATCAGAACGCATCTTTAAATCATGGCATGTCGGATTTGCAGGAAAGTCAGAATTGGCAAAAAAACTCTATGTCAAGTACGGGACCAAAAGCCAATTTGATCCATCGAAAATGACCGCATCAGCTTTGGTAAGTTTCATTTCCGAATTGGTCGTAGAAGAAGATGTAATTCAGAAGCTATTGAGAAAAAGATAAAATGCAACCGTCAATATTTCATCTTTTTTAAGCACAACCACACAGTAAATTTTTACATTTTTATGTTCATTTGTACCAAATTAAGTTGGCGTGGGAACCGGATATGTATTTATCAAGACTTATATACTACAGCCGGATCGTCTTAGACGCGGGCGACCGTGGCGCATTTAAAGAAATCAAAAAAATTCTGGGTGACACTGCCGAGCACAATGAAAATGCTGGCATCACCGGTGGTCTATTGTTCAATCAGACCTACTTTGCTCAAGCGATTGAGGGCGACCGCAAAGCAGTTACAGAGACTTTCACAAGCATGATGGCCGACAGTCGGCATCAAGATGTTGTTATCTTGGAAGCTCGCCCAATCGAATGCCGCAGGTTCCTGACATGGAATATGGGCTTTGCCGGAAAGACTGACTTCGCGAAACAACTCTATGTGAAATACGGCGCTTCTGAAGCATTCAACCCAGGCAAAATGACTGCAGCAAGCCTTCTGGGGTTTATCGAAGAAATTATCACGGAAGAAGACGCACTGGGAAAAATGTTTGGTGTGAAATCGAATACGGCATCTCAAGCGCCAGCTTACGCTGCAAATTGAGCCTCAAGTCCTAGACACTTCTATATTTTCGGCCGCGGTAAATCAAACCTGGCGCATCTGGCCCCAAAACAACTGCCTGAACTGACCCAAAGAACACCGTGTGAGTTCCCATCTCCACCGTCTCCCTCACAATGCAATCCATGGCTGACAAAGCTTCAGGCAATATTGGTGCCCCGGTGCTAGCGACACTCACTTCCAGCCCGCTGAATCGATCAGCGTCAGGATCAGCATTGGTTCTTCCAGCGAACAAGTTAGCATACTGCTCCGCGTTGGTAGCCAAAGTATTCACGCAAAATACTTTGTTTTGCAGAATTATTCCATGGCTTCGAGAAGACCTGTTCACACAAACCAGAACAATAGGCGGCGCATCTGACACGGCGCTAAATGCTGTCGCTGTAAGTCCAGCATGACCTGCATTGCCATCCGTCGTTACTATGTGAACAGCAGAACCCACGCGGCTCATTGCCTCACGAAACTGGTCAGGGGACACAGCCTCGCCGGTAGTTGAATTTAGATTTTTTGGAATTGTCAAAACGGCCTCAAATGCTTTCAGACCAAGCATGTAGTGCACTAAAGTTAAATTGACCACATTTCAATGCCTGTCAGCTAACTTTTACAATCTAGGATTCAACATCCAGCGGTAAAAATTACGAGACAAAAATCCCCATTTTTGTGGTTGCGGCCCTCAGCAAATAAATCACCGCACCAAATTTCGTAAAAACAATTATAAGTTGTTCAAATAAGTTGTCTCGCGTGTTTGGCGCTGTTAGTGCTCGAACAAATCAGATCCGCAATTTTCGGACATAAGGCTGGCAAAACAGTCAATACATTTTAGGGGTAGGCTGACGTGGAATATTTTCTTCAGCAATTAATAAACGGGGTCACGCTTGGCTCCATCTATGGTTTGATCGCCATCGGATACACGATGGTTTATGGCATTATCGGCATGATCAATTTCGCCCATGGCGATATCTTCATGATCGGTGCATTTATTTCATTAATATGTATCGTAGCCTTGGGATTAACAGCATCCACCGGGATTGGTCTGTTGTTCCTTGCTTTGGTTTTAGTCCTGGTTGTTTCCATGGTGTTCACTTCTATTTGGGGGTGGACTGTTGAACGCCTTGCTTATCGGCCACTTCGTGGCTCTTTTCGGCTAGC
>JBGCFS010000204.1:0-18749 GCA_045107035.1 Hyphomicrobiales bacterium | reverse complement strand
TAGGCTCAGTGACTGAACTATCAATAGAGGCATTGACCAATGGCTTAATTGGTAGAAACGTTCCTTCTAAAAATAATACACCACGCAAAACCAAGCCCTTTGGTCGCGGTAATCTATATCACCTACTTTCCAATCCTATCTATATCGGAAAAATCAAACATCACGATCAGATATATGATGGTCAGCATGAAGCAATTATAAAGTTAGATGTTTGGGATGCAGTTCAACAAAAGCTAAAAGCAAATGCTTCTAATCGGCAAAGCGCAACCAACTCAACGTCACCAAATCTATTTACCGGTCTTATCCATGATGAAGCAGGAGAGCTTTTATCCCCAACTCATTCGAACAAAAAAGGTAAACGCTACTTCTATTATATCTCGAAAAACCCAACCAAGAAAAAAACAAAAGGTAGCGATGGAACAAATGGAAAGCCGTGGAGATTACCAGCACATCATTTGGATCAAACCATCCTTCAACTATTGAAGGATAATCTTCAAACCCCTCTGAAGCTATCCAAGCTTATCGACTTCGATGGTATGTCAGTCGAAGAACAAACTGCTATAATTGAAACAACGAAATCGCTGTTAGAGAATTTAGAAACTGCTGAAATTATCAAACAAAAGAAAATTCTGCACTCGATCATAGACTATGTTCTACTTACTCAAACAGAGATCATCATCCACATAAAGATCAAAGAACTCTACAAAGAAAAATTGAATATTGAGAGACAAACATCCACCGAATTACCAGTCATCAAATCTATTGCAAGCACCCACAAACTAAAGAAACGAGGTGTAGAATCGAAGCTGATTTTATCAACCGACACTCCAAGAATACCCAATCCAGATCAAAGCCTCATCATGCTAATTGCGAAAGCTAATTTATGGCTTCAAAAACTCAGCGATGGGTCTGCAAAGACAATATCTGAACTTGCCACTCTACTAGATGAAGATCGAAACGAGATAAGCAGGTTTTTACCTCTAGCATTCTTAAGCCCAGCTATTACGCAAAGCATCCTCCAAGGCACTCAACCTGTCGATCTCACATCAGAACGGATCAGACGTTTATCTGACATTCCAATGGATTGGGAAGAACAAAGCCAACTATTTGGCTTTGCAAGTTAAAAACACTCTCCAATTTACAATGAGATAGTATTACACCCTGTACTCAGCGCTATGCATATAGCAGTAATACTGCTGAGCAATCTTGGTTATTTCCAAACCAAACGTCTGGTGGCCAAAAACGCCCTACAGAGACTTCTGCTCACAAACCGCTAAAAACAAGCTAATTACCAGTCTCTCCACCAGATGATGAGCTCAACTTCACCGCTAAGTCCCCGTTACTACGCACACTTTCGTCCAATGGGTATAAACAGATAGAAATAGCTAGACTGAATGGTGGTGGATGCAGACTGCATCGAACCCGTCTCACTGGTGATTTTCAAATTAACAGGGAATTTACAAGGAAATTTCGCTTCTGGGCCTTATAACTTCACTCAATTTCATTACGTGACAAATCTATTCTGCAAAAACCTCGAGCAGAGATCATCCACAAAAATTGATTTTATCCACCCCAATAGACACCTTACATTACTCAGGATAGTCAAGGAGTTTTAATTAATTTATATCAAGCTAAGAATTGATATTCTTGATGCTTTTAGCCTGAATGATATTTAGTCAAAGACTTAAATTTCGTATTAGAAATAAAGTTTTTAAAAAGAACACTTGCAAAACATCAATCGAATCAGCATCATGAACAAACCACCACCAAGTTGTAGATAAATATTGATAGGATATTTGTAACTTTTATAAAGCTTGGCGGTGCAAGATGAACAAACAAAAACTAATATATTATCCTATATCTTCTTTGAAAGCTTATAAGGATAACGCACGAACACATTCCAAAAAACAAATTAAGCAAATTGCAAAAAGTATCGAAGAGTTTGGCTTTACAAATCCAATTTTAATTGACACTTCCAATATGATTTTGGCTGGGCATGGACGAGTACAAGCCGCGAAACTAATAGGCATGACTGAAGTACCCTGCCTTCAACTTTCATCATTAAGTGAACAACAAAAACGAGCATATGTATTAGCTGACAACAAACTTGCACTAAATGCAGGTTGGGATGAAGAATTGTTAGCCAAAGAACTAGGCATACTCTTTGATACAGATCTTAATTTTGATGTTGATCTTACTGGTTTTTCTATTTCAGAAATTGATAACATATTAGAATCCACTCCATTTCAAGAGGATGGTGATCCTAATGATGACCTTCTCCCAGATGAGGCCGATGCTCCTTCAAGGTGCAAAACAGGTGATGTTTGGCATTTAGGGCCACATAGGCTTATTTGTGGTAACTCGCTTGATCCAAAAACCATCTCTACACTTATGGATGGCGAACTCGCTCAAATGGTATTCACTGACCCACCCTACAATGTACCCATTGACGGTCACGTCGGGGGCTTAGGTAAAACCAAGCATCGTGAGTTTGCAATGGCGAGTGGAGAAATGTCTAAAGATCAATTCACTCATTTCTTAGAACAAGCCTTCAAAAACCTGAATAAAAACTCCGTTGACGGTTCCATTCATTTTATTTGCATGGACTGGAGACATCTCGAAGAAATCACAAGCGCTGGGAATGAGGTATATACTGAACTTAAAAACCTAATCACCTGGGTAAAAGATAATGGCGGTATGGGGACATTCTATCGTTCTAGGCATGAACTTATATTCGCGTTTAAGAATGGAACAGCCCCTCACCTCAACACATTTGAGCTTGGTCAGCATGGCAGATATAGAACCAATGTCTGGGAGTATCGTGGTGTAAACACCTTAAAGAGTGACAAAATGAATGAGTTAAAACTTCATCCAACGGTGAAGCCAGTTCAAATGATTGCGGATGCAATAAAAGATGTTTCTGCACGAAATGCCATAGTCCTTGATATATTTGGTGGCTCAGGTTCAACGATGATTGCCGCCCATAAAACGGGACGGCGAGGATATTTATGCGAAATCGATCCAATCTATTGCGATAGAATTTTAAAACGATGGGAAGAATTTTCTAACGATGAAGCGCAGTTAATATCCAACACAAATGAAGCGGCTTGGAACTAATGGATAAATCTCTATGGGATAAAATTATTAAAACTGCTCGTAAAATTGATTACGATGTTGGCTATGGTAAACCGCCACAGGAAAAAAGATTTCAAAGTGGAAAATCCGGCAATCCCAAAGGTAGGCCTGTTGGGGCGAAAAACAAACCAAAAAACTTCTTCAATAGAGATTCCCTAGAATTCATCAGAAGTGAAGCTGATAGACTAGTCAGCGTTAATGAAGCTGGCACATCGAAGAAAATATCGGCAACTGAGGCTATAATAAGATCAATAAACATGGATGCCATGAAAGGCAAATCTGCCTCACAAAAATTGGCAATGGAACTAATTTTATACGCTGAGAAAGAAGGACTTAGGGAACAAAAAGAAGCAATTCAAATTGCAATGGATTACAAAAAAAAATGCAAAGCAGAAATCGAGCATTGTAAAGCAAACAACTTAACACCACCCAAGCATTTGCCAAATCCAGATCATGTCATTGTTAATCCATTAGATGGCAGCGTAAAAGTTGATGGACCTTGCACACAAGAACAAATTGAATCTGCAAAATTACTAAAAGAAATTTATGACGACAACCTCAAGACTGTGATTAAATTATACGCTGATTTAGAAGCATGCACATGTTCTGATAAAAGGCAAAAAATTGAGAAGCAGATTATTAGAATAGAAAAAAGTATGACACGATTTGAAAAGGAAAGGGATGAAAAACCAAACTTTTTTGAAGATTAATATATTAAACAAGAAGTTCCCTTTGGCAATAATCCTGATCTGTCATCTTTGAGGCTTTCGGCCCATAGCTGCCATTGGTAGCGCGTAGGATTATTCAGTAAAATTTCCTAAAAGCTGCCGTTTGTCGCAAGTTTACGAATGGTCGGTGTTGACGTATCACGATTACAGCCTGCCAAGTTGTTTGCTGAGCGAAATAGTAGTAGCCTTGCTCCAAGATCGTTTTAAAAATGGATGCCTAGACATGAACCACGACCTTTATCACTGGATCGATGCAAACTTGCAAAGTCAGAAGGCATGACGATCCTAATTAAACGCCGCTCGGTGCTTCAGGCAGGAATGGCTTCAGGGTTTTGTCTTTTACCTACATTGGTTGGCGCGACGGGCAGCGCAACAGCAACTGAAACAGAGACATTAAACAAGGACATCAACGTGAATAAATTGATTGACGCCCTTCAATCTATCGGAGGGCCTGTGTGCCTTGATGCGGCGAACAAGCTGGAGACAGTTAGTGCAGATAGTAGCGGTTTTGACCTGCATTTGCGCAGCGCGGGGGTTGACGCGCATGATGCACGCGTTCTTGCCAACGCGATGCAAGAGATGCCAATCTCATCCACTCACCATCTCAAGTCTTTCAGTGCAAGCTATAACCCCGATTTGAAAGATGCCGGGGCAATGGCGCTTTCGAAATCGTTTCCGTCCACAATGACCGAATTGGGTCTTGTAGGGTGTTCCATCGGTGATGAAGGAGGGACCGCACTTCTAGAATGGGCGCAGCAGGCACCGAGCCTTCGTATGATCTGCGTCGAAGGCAACAATTTCTCCTCCAATCTTAGGTCAAAATTCGCAGAGCTTGGACGTCGGCACACATCCTTACTAGTCGTTGCTTAGACCTATTGAGATCCACGCAGAGCGAAACATATCTATCTACTCGTTGCTGCAATCAGTAAATACCAAATTATATATGGTAGTTGCAGCTCTCGGCCCATAGCGGTCGTTCGGGGCGTCCTCACCAGTTTTCCTAAAGCCGCCATTCCGCAACTTGGTTCAGTTTAACGGCGGAAAGACCGCCATGCGGACAAACTCCCATTATTGAATTTGCTCGATATCCCGTCAACGACAAGTTCTTCGTCATCGCGAAGTGCCAGAAGCAGACATTATCCATGGAACCATGGTTATCCAACATCAGCAAACGCTATGCTCTATTCAAGATGCAGTACCAAGGCGGCGACAGTTGCTAAAAACCAACATGAATAGGTGTTGTCATTCAACAAATACTTGAATGGATTGTGCTGAATTATTCGCAAAGCCAGCAACATCCCAAGGTGCTTCAAGCGGCTGAAGATTGCCATTCGCATCGGTAGCTCTACATCGTAAAACATGTTCTCCCGGTACTGCCTGCCATTCAAAGCTCCATTTGCTCCAAGCATATTTATCTGAATTTTGTGTGAGTTTTGCTTCGCGCCATTCGCCAGACACTTCTACTTCAACTTTAGAAATCCCAACACCATCGCCTGACCAAGCTTTACCGACCATTGTGACAGGCCCTGCCTTTGTTAAGCGTTTTCTACTTGTCCAATCAGGAACACCCGGCGGCACCATCAATGACTTCACACGAATGGATCGAATAGGAATGCCCTCGCCACCTTTAACCTGCCGAAACTGATAAGTTTTGACTTGCTGAAAGCCATCATAAGGTTTTGTCAACGCTTCGATATTGGTCAGCCATTTTACACTGGCCATTCCGTACCAACCTGGAACAATTATTCGTAGTGGCGCACCATGCTGTGGCAGAAGCGGCGCTCCGTTCATCGCATAGACGAGTAACACGTCTAATTCTTCGATCTGATCAAGCGTTAGGCTGCGCCCAAAATAATGGCCCTCCCCCATATCAAAACCATAGTCAGCACCCGTAAATGAAACTTCAACCGTGTCTTTATTTGGCATCGCCTTGTTGATCAATGGTGCAAGCTTAGTGCCAGTCCAAAGAGAAGTACTAACCGCTTCATACATCCACGGCATAGAGTGTGAGCGAGGGGAAACACCTGCGCGGCCATTGCCTGCACACTCCATTGTAACGGGCATTGTTTCTGACTGTAGCGCCATAATTTCTTGCATCGTCAATTCAAGTGGCGCTTCAAAAGCACCAGAAAATTTCAACGTATGTTTGGAACCATCCAGCAATGGAACATCAAAATGATTAAGTAGATAATGTAACCCTGTTGGCGTGATGTCTAAACCTAATGTCTCCAATAAATTACCAGAGTTACGATTTGCCAATCCCACTTCTGCTTGGCTGTAAACACCATCTTTTGTTTCCAGCTTATCTGAATAAGGTACAAACGGATTATGTGGCATTGCGCATTCCTGTGGTTCACTTAATTAAAGCTAAGCAGGTTTAGAAAACTCCACAAGCCCAAAACTTGGCAAACTGATGCAACTGATTTTGCTTAGAGCATTGCCCCTGGGTTCATAATATTTTTTGGATCAATCGCGTTCTTTATTGTTTTAAGCAGCGAGTGCTTCACAGGATCAGAGAAATTTTTAAGATCATCACGCTTTAAACGACCGATGCCATGTTCAGCGCTAATTGAGCCTTTGCAAGAAAGAGTTGTTTTGTTAATCGCTAATCTTACATCATCGATCATGGCTTGATCATTTTCTAAAAGATACCTTTTGCTAACATTTTTTGGCGGAAACACATTGAAATGAATATTGCCATCGCCAACATGGCCATAGCAATTGATGGTTAGCCCTGCATCCACGTCCTCAATAGCTTGATAGGTTTGCTCAATAAACTCGTCTATCTTGCTAAGTGGTACTGAAGTATCGCTACTACAAATTGCTTCGTTCAATCTATTTGCTTCAGGTGTCATCTCCCGCAAACGCCAAAGTGCATCACGCTGCGCATCAGACATCGCAATCACAGCATCAATTACCAAGCCAGCTTCTATTTGACTTGCGAGCAGTTCTTGGAAACGATCCTCAATGCCTACACCAGCGCCAATCTCTATGAGAGCATACCATCTACCTCTTTGTTCCAATGGAAATTGTTCTTTTGGAAAGTGGCGCTGTAAAACAGTAATGCCAAAGTCGCACATCAACTCAAACGCGCTTACACGGTCTCCTAATTCGCTTTTAAGGGTATGCAATAAATTCAACGCGTTTGCAGGCGAGTCAATTAAACAAAAACTAGTCACTTTGAACTTGTCTGCGGGTTTCAAACAAAGAGAAGCGGCGGTGATGATACCAAGCGTTCCTTCACTGCCAATCAGAAGGTTTTTCAAATCGTAGCCAGTATTGTTTTTATGCAACGGCGTCAGTTCGCTTAAAATAGAACCATCAGGCATTACTGCTTCAATACCAAGGCAAAGATCACGTGCATTGCCATAGCGCAAGACCTGAATGCCACCACAATTGGTGGCCAGATTACCACCGATCATCGCGCTACCCTGCGAAGCCATAGCGAGTGGAAACATCATGTCGATTTCTTCTACAGCTTTTTGGACGGTTTCAAGAACGCAACCAGCTTCAGCAACGATCACCGCATCCTCTTTTGAAATGCTGCGAATTACATTCATCTTCTCCAAAGAAAGTATAATCGTATCTTCTGCATCAAATACAAGTTGCCCAGCGACTACCCCAGTCCCGCCGCCATAAGGCACAATTCTTACCCCGCTATCAAAGCAGGCTTTGACCAATTGTGAGGCTTGTTGGGTTGATCGCGGCAATAAAACAGGCACGCATTTTCCCACAAACCGATCTCGCGGATCGCTCGTATATTTACTTGCCTCATCCGCATTCACCCAATCAATCTTTGCCGCTACCTCACGAAGCCCGACAGGCAACTGTGATAGGTCTTTAGATGGTTTAGCGCTGCTCATGCGACTTCGATCAATTGCTTTTAAGCTTCTTTTTTGAAAATGCTGATCTTGAAATTGCGAAGATCGTTATGAAGGTCGCTGTCCAGAACACCCATGTGATTGGTCCACGGAACAATACTGCTGGATCGCTACCCGACATCAACATCGACTGCCTAAAATTATCTTCAAGCAAAGGCCCGAGAATAAATGCAATCAAAAACGGTGCAGGTGGAACTCGATAGACCAACATAAGATAGCCAACCCAACCCATAACGAACATGACGCCAACATCAAAAATATTGTTGTTAACCGCAAACACGCCGTAAATACAAAGCACCAAAACTGCTGGAATTAAAATTCGTTTTGGAACATCTGCAACATATTTAAATCCGCGTATTGCAACCGATCCGACAAAGAATAAAAATACTGAGCTAACGATCAAGCCGATGAACAGGCCGTAGATTAGATCAACATTTAAAATAAACATCATTGGTCCCGGCTGTAATCCGTGCACCATGAACGCACCTAAGATAATCGCTGTAATTACATCGCCTGGAACACCGAGCGCGAGTAGCGGAATAAGTGTCGCCCCAGCAACGCCATTATTACCAGCCTCCGATGCTGCAACACCTTCGATTTCACCTTTGCCGAAATTTTCCTTATTGGGAGATTTTCGTCTTGCTTCTGAGTAACTCAAGAAAGCAGAGGGTGCGGCGCCAATACCGGGAATTGAACCTAAGAAAACGCCGATTAAACTACCGCGTACGATTGATTTAAAACTCGCGAAATAGTCTTTCAGCGTAACCCAATTATCACCAAGTTTCCTTGTTTTCCCAACATGAGCGGTTGGATTCCAAACCATCGCAATAATTTCTGGAATAGCAAAAAGGCCAATCAGCACTGCAATGAAATTTAGCCCGCCCATCATGTTTGGATTTTCGAAAGTGAAACGGTTCGTACCATAGATTAGATCAAGGCCAATGGTTGCCAGCAGCAAACCTAAGATAGCCGACAAAGCACCGCGCAATAAGCTCTCACCAGAAACGCCTGCAATGATGGTTAGCGAGAATAAGATCAGCGCAAAAAACTCAGGCGGTCCAAAACTCAAAGCAAATGAGGCTAGCCAACCAGCAAATAAGATCAGCGCTAAGTTCGAGATCAGATCCGCTGTGCAAGAAGCCCATAAGGCCATGCCAAGTGCGCGGCCTGCCTCGCCTTTTTCCGCCATCGGATAACCATCAAGAATGGTTGCAGAAGAAGCTGGCGTGCCGGGTGTTTTAATTAGAATTGCTGGGATAGAGCCGCCAAAAATGCCGCCCTTGTAAACGCCTAATAATAGCAAAATGCCAGTGATCGGTTGCAAAGCAAATGTAAAAGGCAACGTTAGCGCAACCGCCATAGTGGCAGACATACCAGGTATCGCCCCGCCAATTACGCCAACAACAATACCAACAAACAGTGCCAAAAATGCATTGATGTTACCGACCAGTGCAAACCCAGCTAAAAGACTATCAATAAAACTCACGGAAGCCTCACAAAATCACCTTGCGGTATCGCAACACCTGCAACGTGAACAAAAAATACATATAAAACTAATGGAATGACAATTGCGCAAACAATGGCGGCTATTGGGTGACGCGTCTTCACCAAAAATGCAGATGCTAAAAACGCTAGCATGCAGGTCCACACCATTCCCAATGTTGGCAGTAAAAACATCGTGCATGCCATAATCACAGCCATTCCACCTAAGCGTATTAGCGCTTCTTTTTGGTTCGGATCCGTTTCTGCCACCTCGCCTTCAGGCATCCTTTTAAATTCAACCAATAGCAGGATACCAATTGCTGCAGACATGCCTGCAATCGTATAAGGCCAAAACAATGGCGAAAGAACTATTTGAGGAACGTTACTCGGTGAAGAAACCCAAAATGGGATTGCAACGAAAACCAAGAATAAAGCTAGACCACAGGCCAATAACCCTAGGTGCAATTGTATTGTTTTAGACGTCATGACTTACCTTTAAAAAAATGCGCCAGTCCAAGATAGTAAAGGCGCATTTTTAATTTGAATCAACCAGCTAACTTAGCCTTTGATACGCATACCCAATTGATCAACCAAAGCACGGAATGTTTGATACTGATCTAGGATAAATGCATTTGCATCCGCCGGGCTCATTACATTGATGATTGAACCACGCTTTGTCATTTGATCGACAAACTTTTTGTCGCCAGCTGCGGCTTTCATCCAAGTGCCCCACTTTGCAGACACATCATCAGGAAGGCCTTTAGGGCCAGCAATACCAGTCCAACCAACAAGCTTTTGCAATTGCGGCTTGCCTACATCAACTGAAGTTGGTGCATCAAAACCAGGAACTGGATCTGCGGTAGTCACGAGAATTGGCTTCAACTGACCGTTAGCAACAAAACTCGCAAGCGCAGAAGAGTTCGTGCAAATGAATGTCGCTGTACCATTAAGAACAGCCGTTGCCGCTGCGCCGCCACCTTTTTGCGGGATATGCGTTGCTTGTGTTAGCGGATTTTCGATGCCGTACTCTTTCAGCACCATTGCACCAGCAAGGTGAAGCAATGAACCAACACCAGAAGAACTATAGCTTACGCCACCTTCTTTTACTTTTGTTATCAAATCATCCATAGAATTGATGCCAGAAGCAGGTGTAACAGCACAAGCAACGGGATTGATTTCATAAACAGTTACGAAACGAAAATCATCCAAAGTGTATGGCAATGTCTCCTTCATCGCAGGGTTCACAGAGTGTGAGCCAACACGTGCGAATAACATTGTGTAGCCATCAGCTTTTGCATTTTGAACAGTTACTGAACCTGTCGCACCACCAGCGCCCGTTACATTTGCCATAACCAATGGCTTGCCAACAGCAACACCAAGTGGTTCAGCGATTGTTCTCGCCGAAATATCAGTTGCACCACCAGCGCCATAGGGAATTACCATATTGATTGGGCGTTCAGGATATTCAGCAAAAGCCATTGTAGATGTCAGCGTTAGACCAACTGCGCTCAATGCGCCTAATAGTTTACGTTTCATTTTTTCCTCCAGTTAAAATCTTTGTCCTTGAATATTCTCTATTATTTTTTAATAGTAAGACAAACTTTGAAAAAGCAATATTTTCTTACAACTATTGTTTGCTTTACTTACACAATATCGAGGCTTTATGTCGATTAGAATGCTTAGAACGCTTGTTGCAGTTGATGAACATGCAACCTTTTCAGCGGCTGCGGACGCTGTTTGCATTACGCACGCCGCTGTTAGCCAGCAAATGAGAACACTTGAGAATGACATGCAAGTCTCCATATTTGATCGCAGTAAGCGCACGCCAGAACTCACTTCTTCTGGCCGTGCAATTGTAGCAAAAGCGCGTGATGTTATTAAAGCTTATGATAATATTGTGCCTTCAGTTTTAGGCGAAGAAGGCCTAACTGGGGAAATTGTGCTGGGTACAGTACCCACCTCTTTAACGGGTTTAGCGCCACTTTCTATCTCGATTTTAAAACGAAGCTTTGATGAGTTACATGTACGTTTGCAGCCCGGGCTAACATCAAACCTTTTATCGCAAATTGATCGCGGCACGATTGACGCTGCTATAATTTCTAAACCTACATCCTTACCCAATAGTGTTGATTTTCTAACGATTGCAGAGGAACCTTTGCAATTGCTGGCATCACAGGAAACAGAATCTGATGATGTTTTAGAATTATTACGCAGCAAACCGTTTATTCGATTTAACAGGGGTGCAGTGGTTGGCAACATCATTGAAACTTGGCTTCAATCAAAAGGCATCCAAGTCAATGAAACGATGGAGTTAGAAGGGCTTGAAGCCATTTCTAGTATGGTTTTTGCAAATCTTGGAATTTCCATTGTGCCAACTAACTCAGTACGCGCCGCAAATCCACTTCCCCTTAAGCGGTTGAAATTAGAAGATAGCTGCCCTCCTAGAGTTTTAGGGTTGGTATTCGATAAGAAGAACCCACGCACACGGGTAATAGAAGAGATTTATAAAGCACTACTAGAAGCAGTAAAAATTGGCGTCTTTCACCCTTCTGAAGTAAACAATGGAAAAACGAAATGACCAGCGAAACAATAATCTTTATTTTGCTTGGAAGTGCTGCAGGCGGCTTCATCAATGGATTGGCTGGTTTTGGAACTGCTCTCTTTGCGCTTGGCTTTTTCTTAAACGTTATGTCCCCGATTCAAGCCGTCGCGATGTCGGTTGCGCTGTCCGTCATCAGCGGACTTCAAGGTGTTTGGTTAGTTCGCAATACGATGCTCGACAATAAGCGCCGGCTAATGCGCTTTCTATTGCCAGGAATTATTGGCATCCCCATAGGCGTAACAGCGCTGTCATACATCAGCGCTGATAGTCTCAAAATAATCATTGCTGTGTTTTTAATCGCCTATGGTGGTTATTTTTCGCTTCGTTCTAATCTACCTCAGATAGATCGAAAAACGCCCATTGTAGATGGCACCATTGGTTTTCTAGGCGGATTTTTAGGTGGAATGGCTTCGCTTTCTGGTGCGCTACCAACCATGTGGTGCTCCATGCGCACTTTGAGCAAAATGGAAACAAGAGCTGTTCTTCAACCCTTTAATGTCGTCGTGCTACTCCTAACAACTTTGATGCTCGCGTGGCGCGGAGCCTATACGATACAAACGCTCACCTATCTATTAATTGCATTGCCTTCAACGATGATTTTCGCGCAAATCGGCATTACCGTATTCAAACGACTTTCTAACGATCATTTCAGACGATTACTTATAGTGATGACATTTTTGGCGGGGATAATTTTGATTATCCGCACGCTCATTTAGGAAGTTCAAAGTGAAAATAGATCACATCGAGACCTTCGCATTTCGCCTTCCCATCGAAAAACCTGTCGCCACTTCTTTTGGAATAATGACCAATCGGCCCGCAGTATTTGTAAAGCTAACCGCTCAGGATGGCGTTTATGGGTGGGGAGAGATTTTCGCTAATTGGCCAGCGGCAGGTGCTGAACACAGAGCACGGCTGTTGATTGAGGATGTTGCTGAAATTCTGTTTTCCATTGAAGCCGAAACGCCTTCGCGGTTTTGGCAACAACTCAATGCAGGTGTCTCAACCCGAGCTGTCCAATGCGGCGAACCAGGACCATTTAATCAGGTCGTTGCGGGCATCGACACTGCGATAAATGACATCGCGGCACGGCGCGCTGGCTTACCTCTTGCGCAATATTTAAACGCAAATGCAGGAAACACTATACCAACTTATTCAAGCGGCATTGCGATTTATAATGCAGTTGATGAAATCGAAAACGCTCGAAACAATGGGTTTAAAAACTTCAAAGTCAAAGTTGGTTTCGATAAAGAACAAGACTTAGCAACGCTCTCTCAATTGTCACGAAACTTAAAACCCGATGAACTATTATTCGCCGATGCCAACCAAGCTTGGAATCTGACGCAAGCTATAGATAATATGAAGTCAGCGGATGATCTAGGATTAGGTTGGATAGAAGAACCGATATCGGCACAAACCTCTATCAACGACTGGAACGAACTGGCTGCAAAGATTAAAACGCCAATTGCAGCAGGTGAAAATATTGTCGGTGATCAAGATTTTAAAACTGCAATTGCATCCAATGCTTTTTCATACATTCAGCCAGATGTCGCGAAATGGGGCGGCATAACCGGTTGCTACCGCGTTGGAAAAGCCGCAACAAATGCTGGCCAAACTTATTGCCCACATTTCCTTGGCGGCGGCATTGGTCTGATCGCATCAGCGCATTTGCTAACCGCAGTCGGTGGCAATGGTTTGCTTGAACTAGACGTAAATCCAAACATTCTGCGCGACGCATTTTTGAGTAATGAACTAGTTGACGGCAATTGGTCAATCAACAAAAGCGCAGGATTAGGTATTTCAGAATTTCCAGAATCTATCCTGCAATATCAAACACTAGCGCTTTCGAAATCGCGCTAACTTGATGGACCTTTCGGGGCTGGCAATCCTTCAATTATTACATTTATACATGCTGGTTTACCGCTTGCGATGGAGCGTTCCAGCGCCGCATCGATTTCTGATAATTTGGTTACATATTCACCATGCGCGCCGAACGCTTCAGCGGCCAAATCATACCGCGCATCACTCAATTGGCAATTTGAGAGACGTTTCTCTCCATAGTCAAGCAATTGTATTTGATGCTCAGCATTCCATCTCAAATCATTTCCGATGATTGCAACAAACGGCGTTCTTTCACGAACAGCTGTTTCAAATTCCATAAAGTGAAATCCTGCGGTGCCGTCGCCCATTAATGCAAACACCGTTGAAGAAGGAGACGCCTTATTCGCTGCAATCGCGTAGCATGTGCTCCCGCCAATTGAACCAGCAACACCATTTACGATGCGCTTATTCCCTTTTGTAACCGCCTGTGCCCATTGGCCAAACTCGCCACCATCACTGATCAAGATGTTGTCGCTATGCTTTTCGACCTGCTTTTGAACAGCAAGACAAAGCTGCATTGAGTTTATTGTTTCATTACTGCTCAGCGCGTTACTTTCGTAGCTTCGCTTTTCAATGGCCTGTTGAACAAACTCACACCACCGCCTACGCTGTACTGTATCTTTTGCGTTGGATTTGCCTATCGATGTAATTATCTGATCAATAGCCGTTTTCGGGGCTGCTGATATTGATAAACATAAGCGCTTACCAAGATTGCGCTTGGATTGCTCGAATTCTTGGTCGGAACTATTTACAACAATCCACTTCGCATTAGGATTTGTGGTACTTTCACTTCCAAAACCAGTCGTGAAATCAATTGACTTATCGATCGATAGAATTAAGTCCGCTTGGGCAAAGACGCTTCTCAGATCGCCTAAGGCAGGGTCATTTAAACCGCGAGGGCTTTCCATAGAAATTGCGGGAATGTGTAAGTCGTCCGTGAACATTCTCGCAATTCCAGGCATCCGTGTTTCGTTTAAGGATGGACCTAAAACCACTAAGGGATTTTCAGAAGCAACAATTAGTATTTCGATCTCATCCAATTGCGAAGGATCAATTTCTCCAGGCAAAACTTCGCTTTCGGTAGAACTCTCCAATTCAACTTCATCGAACTCATCTCGCAAAAGATCATCAGCGAGCGCTAAATGCACGGGGCCTGGAGCACCTTCCAATGCTGTAGCAATCGCTAGCTCTGTCGCTGAATAAAGCTCGTTAAAATTGCTTGGCCTTGAGGAATATTTCGTCAAAGATTGGGTCATTGAGACTTGATCCATTTCTTGAAATGAACCCAAACCATCTTGCCCAAGCGGACTATCACCACTTAGTAAAAGAACAGGTGTTTGAGAATGCGTGCTAGTAAACAAGGGCGCTAGCGCGTTAGCAATCCCTGCGCCTGCCGTTACAAGCGCAACGCCTAAGCCGCCCGTAATCTGCGCATAGGCTTCCGCCATATAGACAGCGGCCGCTTCTTGCCTCACATGTGTAATTTCAATGCCTTCATCAAGACAAGCATCGAAAATTGGCATGATCTGATTGCCACTTAACGCAAATATTTGTGAAACGCCTGCTCGCTTTAAATTGCGAACCAACAGCTGCGCGCCATTCATCAGATCACCTCGTCAGAACGGTCTTCTGTTTCCCCATAGCGCTTGAGTGTAGCCGGTCTTGTACCTTCGTAAACGCGCTCAATATTCTCGGCGATCTTTGCGTTTTCTCGCTCAAACAAGCATTCACCATTCATATCAGACGCAACAATGAACGGGCCCATTTTGTTGCACTTGATCACCCACATTGCTTGCGCGAGCCCAAGCTCATCAACCCAATGTACAGCTTCAACATTTTCAATGCCGCGCCCTAAAAGCGCGCCGGTACCATAGCCAACGGTTGAAAGATAAATTGCACCATTTGGCACGAAATATTCTTTATAGTCTTTCGACGTCATTCCGCCTTTACCAATAATCAGTTTCGCACCTGTTTTCGCGATCCATTCAGGCAACCATTTTGCAAAACGAAACGAGGCCGTTGCGGTTACGGCGCCCATTTCAAATGAGCCATCCTCATTAATACGCGCCGCTGGCGAGCAATGAAAATTGGCCGCACTTTGCGAAGGCAATTCCATTGGAATGTTTGCTTGTTTTTCTAGCGCGCGGATATAAACCCCTTCACGCGCGGTATAGATGAGCCCATCAAGATATACGATATCGCCTAACCTTAGCTCAGCAATCGCTTCTTTTGATGGGGTTGTTGAAAGTCGAACTTGACGAGGCTTCATTCTGCTGCCTCTAGAGCTGTTTCCCATTCAACACTTTCGCGCCTTTGATAATCTGTAAACCAATTAGGATCGGTTCTATATTCAACACGGCCATCCCCATAAATGCGAGCAACTGCTCGGCGTGAAGAAAGGCAAAACGCATGGACAGACATTTGCATGCCGCCTGTGTGGCAATAGCCCACTTCAATGTTGCAGTCGATCACCATGTTCTTACCAACAAACCCCATCGCACCCATGCCGATTGAATTGCCAAGCTCTTTAAATTCATCTTCTAATTCAGCAATTTTCGGATCAGAATTTCGGCTACCAACTACTCGTAAAACAGACGCTCTTTTTCCAAGCGTCATACACGTGTCTTTGGAGCCACCAAGGCCAATTCCAATGATCGCTGGCTGGCAGGCAAGGCCACGTTTTCCAAACGCCATTAGACTGTCCAAATAAAAGCGCTTTATGCCCTCAATTCCATCCGATGGGAAAAGCATTCTATAGTCGGTACCAAATAGGCCGCCTTTATGAACGGTGATTAAGTCAATCCATTCACCGCCCGGTTCATATCCATATTCAATCTCTGGCGCACCAATCCCAACATTATTATTATGGTCAGTTCTCCAAAGCGGGTGCACACGATTTGGCCGCAGCGGCACGCCATTGGTGGCGCTAGCTGTGGCGCGGCGCAATGCAGTCTCAAGCGCAACCGGCCCGCCTTCAATCTGCGTTTCATTACCCATCTTAACAAACCAACGCGGCACTCCCGTGTCGCCACACATCGCGCGACGATCTTCTTTGGCAGCTCCATAATTTTCCAGCATCGCCTGAAGCACAAATGACGACAGATCACCGTCTTCTGTCTTTGCAGCTTCCTGAAGACCATCAAGATAATCTTGCGGAATTTCAATCGCAGCTTTGTCCATTAGAACGCCAGCAGTTTTTTCTATTAGATCTATCGATATCATTGTGCAGCCACCAAAGTTTCTGGTTCATGGTCTGGTAGAATTGTTTCACCCGGTTTTACGATTGTAAATTCTACTGGTTCTCGTGATACATCAACATCATTGCCGTTACTACGTGCAACGGTAAAGTAGCTATCAATCATTTCACCAGGTTCAGGGAAATCTTCGCGGTAATGCGCGCCACGAGAATTTTCGCGCGCTATACCAGCTCTGGCAATCACTTCAGAAACATCGCAAAGCGAGCGCATATTTAGCCAATCATGCCAGGTTAAATTAAACGCTAGTTGATCGCTGGCAACGCCAACTTCCATCAACTCACTAGAGATTTGATCGATCTTCTCTAACCCGCGTTTCATGCCCATTTCAGTTCGCATCACCCCAACATCATCCCACATCGCTTCTTGTAGGTTTTGACGAAGTGGCAATACCAGTTGAGGTTTCAGGTTAAGCGGATGGATCGCCCTTGCGAGTTCTTCTCCCAACACGCTTTCATCGGGCTCGCGCAATACCTTCATTTGCCGAATATCAGCGCCCATCGTGTCGCCAGCAATGCCGCCATAGACAGTGGAATTCGCAACACCATTTCCGCCTAAGCGATTAGAGCCATGCGCCCCACCAGCATCTTCGCCCGCAACATAAAGGCCTTCAAGTTCTGTGCGCGTATCAACATCAACGACAACACCGCCCATAAAATAATGTGCGGTCGGCACCACTTCCACTTTGCCTGCAGCCAAATCGAAACCGCTATCCTCGCAGCGTTTGACCATGCCCTTAAACTTTTTACGCACATTGTCTGGCCCTAAATGGCCCATAGAAATGAATACGCCAACTTGCTCAGGATTATTATTTTTCAGCATCTCAGCATAGATGCCGCGGCTAACAACATCTCGCGTTGCGCGCTCGCCTTTGACATCATAATCAAACATAAATCGGTTGCCAGAATGATTGACCAGTTGACCACCAGCGCCGCGCAATCCCTCTTCAAGAACCGTTCCCGTCATGCGGGTGTGATCACCCGCTAATAGACCCGTTGGGTGAAACTGCACCATCTCCATATCGCGCAATGGCAAACCAACGCGCAGGGCCATTGCCAAACCGTCCATGGTCTTATCACCAGACGGGGTATGATATTTATACATGGTCGGCCCACCGCCAGTCCCCATCAATATGGTCTTTGCGCGAACAAAACGAAACTTGCCCGTTCGCATATCAATCATCAAAACGCCAGAAATTGCTTTGCCATCTTTTGTTGGAATTAGTCCAATGGCACGATGCTCCTGTAATTTTTCTACCGGGCGCGCCAATACTTGCTCCATTAAACGGTTGATAATCTCAATGCCCGTTAAATCCCCTTTATGAACAGTCCTATCTGCCGTCTGCCCAGCAAACGCTTTTTGGTGCAAAGAGCCGTCTTTGTTTCGATCAAAAAAACAGCCAATTTCATTTTCAAGTTCGGTAATGCGCACAACAGCCTGCTCGCATAAGCGCCATGCCATGTCTTGGTTTGGAAGCCACTTGCCGCCATTGATCGTATCCATGAAATGACGTTCAACGGTATCGCCACCGCCGAGCGCGACATTATAGCCGCCTTGCACCATGCGCGTGCAGCCGCATTTGCCAATCAAGCCTTTAACGGCGATTGTGATCTTTGTACCTTCTGGCGCTGACTGCATTGCGTGCAGGGCAGCAAACATGCCAGCGCCGCCCGTGCCTAGGATTAAAATATCCGTATTATGCCGTTCTATATCTTTTGTTGTAAACATTGCTCATATCGCCTGAAATAAAAATGCACCTGAAATGAAAAACGCTAACCCAATCGCGCTT
>JBGCFS010000203.1:0-21281 GCA_045107035.1 Hyphomicrobiales bacterium | reverse complement strand
CCTCTCCATGTGTGAACAATTCGTAGTGCACCAACCCGGCCATATTTTGCGGCGTAGGTGGGTTATTGGGACCGGCCCAGATGTTCATAGCCAAACGGTGCGTGTTGGGAGCGCCCGCGCCCATATCGGCAAAACCCCAGTTGTCCAGCGTCAGGTGACGCTCAAAACCAAGGGTTTCGAACCAGTCCAAGGCCGGCTCGAGTGCGGGCACTTTGAAGTGCAGATGCGCGAGGTAGCTGTCGTCTGCCAAGGGTCCCATCGGATCTGTGCCCGCCGCATGGGCCAGCTCGGCCTTTACATCCAGCGGTCCGCGTCCTGAATGGGTGTTGCCGTCAACATCGTACAAAGTCAGGCCCTTGGACATATCCCCAAAATGACTAAACCGTTCCGGCGTTTCATAGGTGATCTCTATTTCCAGACCGTCGGGATCATGGAGGTATAGCGATTTCGCCATCAAGTGATCCGTCGGTCCGACCTGAATGTTCAGGTGGATCAGACGGGCAATCATGCGCGAAAATTCGACCTGACTGCGTACGCCGATTGCAACGTGATACATGCCCGTGAAAGGCGCTTTGACAGGGGTTTTCGCACCGGGATGCAGCACAATAAGCGTCCGGTCCTCTGTTCCCAAAGAAACGCCGGGCGCTTTAAAATCGCGTTCGATCACCCCTAGTGCCAAGGTCCAGAACTCAACGGCACGATCAAGGTCGGTGACCTGAAGTTCGACCGCTCCCCAAGAAAGGCGATCGCTTTTCGGGGACAAGTTTGCATTGGCAGCGGGCATAGAATGGAGCATGGGAAGGCAACCTTTTGAAGAAAAAACGCCCCGGCGGGAGAGAGCGGGGCGCGTTAAGTTGGATTAAGCGCGCGGCGCGATCGGTGCTTTGTTCGTGCGCCCCCAAACCACAAGAGCGGCGAGAGCAAACAGGATCACATTGACCGGCACCACTTCGAATTCGCCGCGAACGATGTGTACGCCTGCTGCCAATACCATGATGACACACAGGCCCGTTGCAGCCCACTTCGTTAGATGCGGCATGATGCGTGTGGCTGCAGGTAGCAACAGACCCAACCCGCCTGCGACCTCTGCAAGGCCAATGAATTTGATCAGCAGGAAGGGTGCGTTTTCGGCCCAGCCCATGCCCATCGCGACCAATTCAGCCGATCCGGACATCACCTTGGTGGCACCTGCCATAAGGAACATCGCAGCCAATAGGGCTTGGGCGACCCACAGGCCAATATTCCAGCCCTTGCTGGATTGTACGGGATTTGTGTCAATCGTTGTCATGTGTTCTCTTTCCAAAAAATCGCTATGCAGCGTGTTGTGATGAGAACAGGAATAAACCTTTCCGTTTGCGATATCATTAGGTTATTTAATGATATATCATTTACTGTGAGTTGATGATGAACACGCTTCTGAGCCTCCGTGTTTTTGCTGAGGTCGCTGAACACAAGAACTTCTCTGCCGTGGAAGAGCGACTTGGCCTCTCGCCCGCAATGACCAGCAAACATGTCCAGCATGTCGAGACCCGCGTTGGCGCTGCGCGTTGCGTTCAAACTAGATGAGGGGTTGATCGCGCGAAAATTGGCGGAGTTTACGTTTCAGCCGGTAGCTGCCCCTGCGTTTCTAGACAGCTTTGGTCGCCCCAAAACCCAGAAGATCTGAACAATGCCGCCAAGTGTCATGGGGTAACATAATTGTGTCGCGCAAAGCAGACCTTGGTACAGACCACAGCGATAGTCTGATTCGATAGTCGTTGCGTTTTTTTACGGCGGGCGAAAGGTGCAGACATTGGTGCTAGGCGCAGCGAATGACTGTTTTCCGCCCATTTTTGCCGTCGACCAAGACCGGTGTTTTGGTCGCTTTGTCCGAAGGCTGTGTGAAAACTCCACTCATCTTCTGATTATGGTATAATTCTTCGAGATTGAATCGGGGATTTTTATGACACGATTTATTGAATGCGTAGCGCGCGATCAGGCCACTATGTTGCCCGAAAGTCTGGATGATTATGTCGTTGAGGATAACCCGGTTCGGGTTATTGATGCATTCATTGAGATGCTGGATTTGGCTTCGCTTGGTTTTACGGTCGTACCTGTGAGAACAGGTCGACCTGGTTATCATCCGGGTCTGATGTTGAGGATCTACCTGTACGGCTATCTCAATCAGGTTCAGTCATCGCGGCGTTTGGAACGTGAATGCGGCCGTAATCTGGAATTGATCTGGCTTACAGGGCGGCTAAGGCCGGACTTCAAGACGATTGCTGAATTCAGGAAGGATAATGGTCCTGCCATTCGCAAGGTTTGTCAGCAGTTCGTTGCGTTGTGTCGGAACATCAAATTGTTGGATAGTGATATCGTTGCCATCGATAGAAGCAGGTTCAAGGCGGTCAACTCGAAGGCCAAGAGTTATACGCGCGGCAAGCTGAAACAGAAACTGAGTGAGATCGATAAAGCCATTGAACGCTATCTGATGGAATTGGATCGCGCCGATGACGCTCTAGAAAAGACAGGTTCAACTGTACCAGCGTCGCAGATCACCCGTGCAAGCAGGAAGTTGGCCCATCTTCAAAAGGAAGCGCAACGTTATCGGTTAATTGAAGACCGTATGGATGCAACGGTGGAAACGCAGGTATCTTTGAGTGACCCGGATGCCAAATCCATGACGACAACACCTCGCATGCCAAAGGTTATTGGCTACAACGTGCAAACAGCGGTCGAAGCCAAGCATCATCTCATCGTTGCCCATGAGGTGACGACATTCGGATATGACCGGGATGCCTTGTCGACAATGGCGCTCGCTGCCCGTGACGCAATGAGAGCTGATAAGATCGAAGCCATCGCTGACAATGGTTACTACAAAAGCGAAGAGATACTTGCCTGCGAAACGGCGGGCATTACAGCCATAGTCTCTAAGCCTTTAACATCAGGCGCTGCGGCACGAGGCCGTTTGGATCGGGCCGACTGCTTATGATGCAAACAGTGATGTGTGTGTCCTGCTGGCGAGCAACTGATCTATCGTTCAACCACTGAGCAAGACGGGAAAATGCAGCGCCTGTATTACAGCAGTTTTTGTGCAGGCTGTGTGATCAAGGACAAATGCATGCCGTCAAAAGAGCGCCGTATTCGACGATGGGAACACGAAGATGTGCTGGATCGCATGCAGCAACGTATTGATGACGGTCCCTCCAAACTCGCCCTGCGCTCCATGACAGTTGAGCATCCATTTGGCACTATCAAAGCCTGGATGGGCAACACGCACTTCAAGATGCGACGGTTGAAGAATGTCGCAACGGAAATGGCTCTTTATGTGCTGGCATACAATATCACCAGGGTGATGAACATCGTCGGCGTTCCAGCGCTCATAAACGTCATGAAGGCCTGATCAGCCTTATGCTGCCGCTATTTGTCGAGCAAAACACAAGAAGCAGCAAATAAACGACCAAAATCAGTCGTGAAACACAAATGCACCGAATATCGGAACGGTTCGACCAAAATGCCGACAGAAAAAAAACGAGCCTAACGCAGCTGACTTTCCACACAGCCTCTCCGATTAGCTGACCTCTAGATTTTCTTGGTGTGAATTGAAATAATGCCCGAATTGGCGGACAAATTACCCAGAGCTGCCGCGATCTTTCCGCCCACTGCCTGACTTGCCGCTTTAAGTGGATCATAATGCAGATGCGCGTAGCGTTGCGTCGTGGAACTATCGTAGTGTCCAAGCAGCGCACCAATAATCGGCAAGCTTGCGCCGCCTGAAACCGCAATGCTTGCGAAACTGTGGCGAAGGTCATGCAACCTCACATCCTCAAGGCCAACCATTCTGCGCACAATGATCCAAACTTTTGGGGTTCCTTCATAGTGGCCATCGCTTCTATGTGCAGGGAACACATAGGGCGATCCATCAAACCTCGGCATTTTGCTCAAGATTTCCAATGCACCGGCATTGAGGGGGAAGGCTTTTTGGCCAGTCTTGGAATCAGCCAGACGAAGATATCCCCCTTCGAAATCCACCTCATCATTTGCTCCTTGGGGGCAATGATGAGCCAAAATCTCTCACTTATGCAATCAACTCAGTCTGTCCATTGAGCGCTAATGCCGAACACGACTTGGCACAATGCTAATCACAAACAAGACATTTCAGATCAAGTAGCGCTACAACTAATGGTGTGAGCGCCCAACTCACCTTCATCATCCTCCAAAGCTTGTAGTTTCTTACAAGCTTTGGAGGATGATGAAGGTCGCTCTAGAATGGAACCATCACGTCTACGGTTAGGCCGTAGGACTGAAAACCACTGACACCTACCCCGTCGAAGAAGCCTTTGGCTGACAGCGCAGCTTGGCTGTCTGGGATTACTAGGCTAGTACCAGTTTCAATGCGGGCACGCAGATCCGCATCGGCTGATGTTAGGGTCGGGTCAGAAGGTGTTCCCGCCTGAAGCTTGTTAAAGTCATAGATCCCTGACAAGGATAGGAAAGGCAACAACTGGAACCCATTTTCACTATTCAGTTCCCATGAAATTTTGGGGCCAAACTCCAGCCGTCCCAGATCAAAATCTTGAGAGGGAATCGACCGCCCAAGAGAATCCGTATAGCTTTTCTGCTCTTCGAAGTAATAAGAGAGACGCACGAAAGGGCTCAGTTTCACTGTCTCCGATGCCATGAACTCACCAGTCAACCCAGTCTGGAAGAGAAAACGCTCCGTGTTGAAATCATCGGCGAACAAACCAAGTGCATTGACGCTGTTATAGGACTGCCCATAGGTCATTGCTGCATCCAGATGAAGGTTCTCATGCAGACGAACTACACCATACGGACCAACCATCCAGCCCACACCTTTGGAAGATGTTCCCGCGCTTGAATTGTTTTCTTTGTTGATATCAAATTGGCCCATCAGGCCAAAGACTGCTTGATCTCTATAGCGATAGTCCACACCTGCAAAAAACAATCCAGTTTGACTGACACTATGATTATTGTTGGTTCTAGCATAAGTGCCCTGAGCCCAGACATCCCAACCGGATTCCCAAACAATTTCTGGAATGCTCGGCGCTGCAGATGCGTAGCCCATAACATGCGTGTCAGGCAGATTATCAAATACGGCAAACCTGTCATCAATTGCGGCTTGCTGCGCTTCACCCTTACCTGACGAAACAGAACGGCCTTTTTTCACGCTATTGGCAAGTGCTCTCAAACTGAACTGGAAACTTCCAGTTTGCGCATAGGGTGTCGCCTCAACATTGAAGCCGTTCAGGCGACGTTGTTGCCTAAAAGGGCCATTTGTTAGTCTGGACGTCAGATCAGGCTGACTGGAAATGATTGAATTAGCCCGACTAGTCACAAAAGACTCAATAACCTGTTTGGTCGTTTGAATGTCTTGTGCATCATTGCGTCCATTGGTCATGCTGAACGACACAGAAGTCAGCCCACTAGCACTGGCAACCACACTGTATGAAGCCAAACCAGAAGCACCATTAAATGCAGAAGACACATTGTTAGCTGTCACTACCGAGGAGATCGCCTGACCGCTGGAATTGGTAACGACTGTTTGCGTGTTGGTACCGGTTGCAGCAAATGTCAGAGAGGCGCCAGAAGATGGTGCTGTAAATGTGACTGAGACGCCGGACACTGGATTGCTCCCAGAATCGGTAACAGTGGCAACCAATGAATTGGCAAACGGCATGCCGGTTTGAGCAGACTGATTATCTCCCGATGTGATCGATAAATTAGCCGGAACTAAAGCGGCCCCTGTCCCGGAGACAGTAAAGTTGAACGGATTCTCATCTCCATCATCATTCACAAATGATAGACCGAACGAGAATGCTCCCGCCGCAGTCGGCGTGTATTGCACTTGGAATGAGGTCGTCCCACCACCACTAGTCACTGTACTGCTACCCGGCGCACCAATGGAATCAACGGTTACATTGCTGGCGCTAGAGGAGGTCGCCGTGGCCACAGTCAAATCGTCTGTGCCAGAGTTGGTCACCGTGTAGGTCACTGTCACTTGTGAGCCCGCAGTCTGAGTGCCGTGCGCGTCTGTACCACCATCAGCCACCGCACCGCTGCTCACCGAGGAAGAAACCGAGATTTCAGGCGCGGTTGCTGCGCCAAGGGAACCCGATCCAGCATTTTGTGTGTAGGTTATTGAAAATGCACCACTGATAGGTGCAGCACTGTAGTTGCCGGAGACGGTACAGCCGGCAGAGCAGTTATATGTGTTCGAAAAATCGTTTGCCTGTCCAAAAGATGAACCGTTTGTAATGTTATCTGTGCCACCGTCATGCGTGATTGATACACTAGAAAAATCACCAGCAGCATCATTAATGCCGATTAAATCAATTGTGACACTGGATCCAGACCCGGCATTAAAGTTGATGTAGTTGTTTGTAGGTGGAAAAGTATTGACGAGTGAGCAGCTATCCGCCGTAACATCAAGGGTGAGGTCTCCTCCGGTTGTGACGGTTAAACCAGAACAGTCGTCCCAAGCTGCATGCGCGGTACGAACATCCAAACCTACATTGATGGCCATGGCCATCAAAAACACGGCACACAAAGTGACAAATTGGTGCAGTTTCATTATCAAAAATTTTCCAGTTGACTTCACTGACCGTTTCTCCAAGAGCACCGTGGAAGTTAAACAGGTAGCAAAGTCTGCAACCACACTTCCAGCTACCCACCACCTCAATTAAACAGTAATCAAAGATTCAAATTATCTTTCCAAAAAAACCAAACAACGCAACACTGGATTTTGCGAATCAATTACTATTATTTAGTTACAATTACGACAAGATTGGAAACTAGAATAGTTTTAATTTGAGTCATCATATTAGGTCATGTTGACAAACTCCAGACCCAGACCAATACTTCTAATCAGAAGTTTTTGTTCTTATGAGCATTCAAGAGCTTGTAGATATGTACGGACTTTCGGGACACTTCCTGTAAATTCCCTGATTTGGGATGGAGGAAGTTTTCATGACGAACGAAGAACGCGACATCCAACGTAAACTAAGAGTGCTTCAATATGCCGCAAAGGTCGGCAATGCCCGTAAAGCATGCCGGTATTTTGGGATTGGCAGATCCAGCTTTTACAGATGGCGGGATACCTATCAAAAGTTTGGCGAAGCCGGCTTGAAGAATGCCGAATCAATTCCAAAGAACCCGGCCAATCAAACGCCGACAGAGATCGTGGAGAAGGTTCTGTATCTGCGCCGCAAGTATCACCTAGGGCCTATCAGAATCGTCTGGTATTTGGCGCGCTACCACGGCATCAAAATCTCGGATGCAGGAGTTTACCGCATCCTCAAGCGCAATGGTCTCAACCGCCTGCCCAGAGGCACACGAATGCGTAAACTGCACACCAAGCGCTATCAAAAACAGGTGCCAGGACATCACATCCAAGTGGACGTCAAGTTCTTGACCTTCCAAGGAAAACGCGGCGAGAAAGTGCGCCGGTTCCAGTTCACCGCGATTGATGATGCGACCAGAATTCGTGTCCTTAAGATCTATGAGAAACATACGCAGGCAAGCGCGATCGACTTTATTGATCACATCATTGAAAAGTTCCCGTTCCGTATTCGTGAGGTTCGAACTGACAACGGCCACGAGTTCCAAGCCAAATTCCATTGGCATGTTGAAGATCTCGGGATCAGGCATGCCTACATTAAACGCGGAACGCCCCAACTAGACGGAAAAGTGGAGCGATCCCACCGATCCGATCAGCAGGAATTCTATCAGATCTTGAGTTACAAAGGTGATGTCGATCTCGAGGTTAAGCTCGACGAGTGGGAACGGTTTTACAACTTCGCCAGGCCACACGGAGCGCACAACGGGCAGACCCCTTACGAAGCTCTCAGAGACAAGCTACAGTAACCCCACAAGTGCCCCGAAGGTTCGTCTAGGCTACAAGCCATGACGCCGCTGGGCGCTTGGGAAAAAGTTACTTCAGCAGTCAGAACCTATCTGGCCCGGAGGTGTATTAGACGCCTCCTATGCAAACGTATTTCATCTCAAGATAATCATCCATACCGTACTTGGAACCCTCGCGTCCCTGTCCGGATTGCTTGATGCCACCGAATGGCGCGACTTCAGTTGAGATCAGCCCTGTATTAACGCCAACCATTCCGTATTCGAGCGCTTCCATGACGCGCCAGACGTTGGTGAGATCATTGGCGTAGAAATAGGACGCCAGACCGAAGATCGTGTCGTTTGCCTGCTCGATAACGTCCTCGACAGTGTCGAATTTGAAGAGCGGCGCGACAGGCCCAAAGGTTTCTTCGCCGGCAATCTTCATATCTCGGGTTACACCAGTCAAGATGGTTGGTTCAAAGAAGGTGCCGCCAAATTCGTGAAGCTTGCCACCGGCGATCACCTTTGCGCCCTTGGCTGTTGCATCATTGATATGCTCTACGACCTTTGCCACAGCGTCTGCCGTAATCAATGGTCCGGCGGCCACGCCTTCGTCAAAACCGTCACCGACTTTTATATTACTGACAGCTGCCGATAGCTTTTCGGCAAAGGAGTTATATACGCCTGCTTGCACATAGATGCGGTTGGCACAGACACAGGTTTGACCGTTGTTGCGATATTTGGAAATTATCGCCCCTTCAACTGCCGCATCGAGGTCAGCATCATCAAAGACGATGAAGGGAGCATTGCCGCCCAGTTCCATCGACGTCTTCATCACCTGATCAGCGGATTGCTTCATCAAGATACGACCTACTTCCGTGGAGCCGGTAAAGGTCAGTTTGCGTATTTTGAGATTGGAGCAAAACTCTTGGCCAATTGCCGCACTCGATTTCGATGTGATGACGCTGAACAGGCCTTTGGGCAGCCCGGCCTCTTCAGCCAAGACTGCCATGGCTAAAGCAGAAAGTGGCGTCTCGGCTGCAGGTTTGGCAACAAAAGCACAGCCAACAGCAAGGGCAGGGGCCAGTTTGCGGGTCATCATGGCATTGGGAAAGTTCCACGGCGTTATGGATGCGACAACACCAACCGGTTGCTTGAGCACCATGATGCGTTTGTCTGGTTGATGGCCCGGAATGATATCGCCGTAAACCCGCTTGGCTTCTTCGGCAAACCATTCCACATAAGATGCGCCATACAGAATTTCCCCCTTTGCTTCAGCGAGTGGCTTACCCATCTCAGCGGTTAGGATGGCTGCAAGGTCACCAGCGTTTGCAACCATCAAATCGTAGAGCTTGCGCAGGACGGCGCCACGCTCCTTACCTGTTTTGGCAGCCCAGTCCTTCTGGGCAATGAAAGCAGTATCAATGGCAGCGCGCGTTCCGTCGACACCCATGTTCGGCAGTCTGGCAATGACATCGCCTGTGGACGGATTGTGTACGTCGAACAAAGAATGCCCGTCGTCCTGCGCCTCTTTTGCCGAAATCCAATTGCCCGCAATATATGCAGCGGGTGCAAGTAGGTCTTTTCGCGTCAGGCGCTGATCCAGCGTTTCAAAATAATATGGCATTTAGGTCTCATTGTTGATTGGCATCTTATGCGCATGGATTCTTGTCATATCTAAATGGACTGCCCAAGAGTGGTGCTCTTGGGCCGACGTTTGTGTTTGCGGATATCGATTGGGTTGATGATCATTTGTACTGCACTTTTGCGGCGTGCTGCACCGAGTACGAACATAAATTCCTTCACGCCGTCTTTGACGAGTTCACGGGTTTCCATGTCCTCCAGAATGTAAATCCCATTTTGCGGGGTCAATATCTGGTGTACCGAAAATACGCCTTCAGCTCCGTTTTCAAAGGGAACAGCTTCGACACCCCATGTGTCGGCGCCAACGGCAACAACACCAATTTCTGCGAGGTACTCAGCGCTAGAATTACCAAGACCAGGCTCAACCGACACATAACGTTCGTGGTCCTGGTTTTCGCCATCAAGCAGGTTCAACCAACCGGAATGGAACATGACCATGTCCCTTTGGCGTATGTCGACGCCCTTTTGTTCGGCAGCTGCAATGATATCTTCCTTCGTGTAAGGTGTGCCCTCTTTGACGATCTCTTGGCCGTATTTTGAAATGGTCCATTCTTGCGCCATCGCCGATGTGGCGACGCTACAACAAAGCGCGACAGCGACTAAGAATTTCTTCATGTTGGGGTTCGTCCCTGTAGAGCTTCGCGACCGATTGATTTTTCTCGAAAGAGATGGCCACATACCCATCCGACAATCAGCACAAATCAAAACGATGCTTCGTAGATGCGCACGGCATCCTCCAACCCAACCTCCCTAGGGTTGTTGACGAGTAATCGCGTTTGATTCATTGCGTCTGATGCGAGTTTTGGAATATCTGCTCTGGCAATTCCAACATGTTGAAGGCCTGCTTCGAGGCCGAGCTCAATGTTGAGCTGACCAAGTTTTTCGATAAACGTCGCAGTTATCGCCTGGCTCGATTGGCTCGTATCGATGTCGGGAAAGACATGAGGGGCAAGTTCGGCATATTCAGCACCACAGTCCGGTGCGTTGAACCGCATGACTTCGACAAGCACCAAGGCGTTGGAAAGCCCGTGCGGTACGTGGAAGAGGCTACCGATTGGATAGGCGAGTGCGTGGACGGCAGCCACCGGTGAATTGGCAAACGCTTGGCCCGCAAGCATGGACCCAAGTAACATATTGGTGCGGGCCACGATGTTTGATCCGTTAAACACGGCCTCACGAATATTGGCCCCCAGTAAGTCGAGTGCTTGCTTGGCCAAGATCTTGGAAACCGGGTTGTTGTTCGCACTTCTTGATGTGAACGCCTCAATGGCATGCACCATGGCATCGACGCCGGTCGCCGCTGTGATGTGGGTCGGTAGTCCAAGGGTCAATTCAGCATCCAACAACGCTATGTCCGGAAGGATGATGGGTGAGACAACACCCTTTTTCTCTTCTGTCCCAGTCGTCAGGATCGAAACGGCGGTGACCTCTGAACCAGTGCCTGCAGTCGTGGGCACTAAAACAAGTGGCAACCGTGTGCCGGTCGCCTGATTGACACCGTACATTTCGTCGAGCGGTTGCGCAGAGTTCGCAAGGAGAGCGATCATTTTTGCTACATCCATCGAACTGCCGCCGCCAAAGCCAATGACACAGACACATTCATGCAGCTTGGCGATTTCAACGGCTTGCATCACGGTGGACGCTTTTGGATCGGGCACGATTTTATCGAAAACCGTGACGAGAAACCCACATTTTTTCAGATTCGCAATTGCTTGTTTGGCAAGTCCCAATTTGATGATCCCGGGATCGGTGACAAACAGAACTTCCGACTGGTCCGTAGCAAACGGCATGCTACCGACGATTTCCCCTAGACTCGCGGCACCGCCGCTGATTTGGCGGATGGACGACGTTGTATTGAAAACAAAGTCAGACATTTCTCACGCCGCCTCTACGTCATTCATGAGGCTGATCTGACCGCGCTCGATTGAGTAGACTTTGTCGACCACTTTTTCAGAATGTGAGTAGTCGGACTCAGAAACCAAAACAGTAAGGTTTTCGGACTTTAAATTGCCGATGACTTCCATGAGGCGTTGGGCGAGGGCAGGCGCGACGCCTTCAAAAGGTTCGTCTAGAAGAAGTAGGTTGGAACCCGCCACAAGTGCGCGGGCCAATGCTACGAGCTTTTGTTGCCCGCCACTCAAAGTCATCGCTTTGCGCTCTGCGAAACGACCAATTTCAGGCATCAGCTCATAGACCCATTTAAGCCGACTGTGATCAGGGTTGTTGGTTGCCCACAGAGAGACCATAATGTTCTCTTCAACCGTGAAGTGCGGCACCAATCGTCGGTCTTCAGGCAGGTAGCCTATGCCGAGCGCGGCGCGCTCATGGGGTTTTGCGGTATGCAGATCGATGTGGTTGAACTGGATTGCGCCTTTCTCGACGGGCAGGGCTCCCATGATTGACCGCATCAATGTCGTTTTGCCGGCACCGTTGCGCCCGATCAGTCCACAGGTGGTTCCTGTTTCAATCTCAAGACTGACGTCTCGAAGAATGGGAACGCGTTGAATGGAAAGGCTGATATTATTAATGGTCAGCATTATGCAGCCCCTTTCTCGGAGGTTCGCTTTTTGGGTGCGGGTTGGGGTTTCTCAGGCTCGGAAGCACTACGGTGGAATTCGCTGCCAATCACGAACTCTCTGACTTTCTCATTTTCCAGAACTTTAGCGGTGGGTCCGTCCGCAAGAATGGTTCCTTCGTAGAACGCAACACAGCGCGGTGAAAATGCCTCTACAATTTCCATGTCATGTTCGATGAAGAGAACAGCTGTCTTTGTAGATTTGAGAGCGTCGATGAGAACCTTCATGAGGCCCATTTTTTCGTCCGCGCTCACACCACTTGTTGGCTCATCCAGGAATAAGAGATCCGGTTTGGCAACCGTCGCCATGGCAATATCCACCAGCTTACGGACGCCCTGTGGAAGGGTAGCGATGTCTTGGTTGGCGTATTGATCGATCTTGAACCGGGCGAGAAGCTGCATGGCTTCATCTTCCAAAGCCGGATTGATTGCCGGTTTGAACAAGATGGTGCGGCCCTGTTTCGCGATCGTCAAAGCGATGAGCATGTTCTCAATCACCGGCAGTTCTGGAAAGAGTTGTGGGATCTGGAAAGATCGGCAGATCCCCAGTTTGGTGATGTCCCGTGTTGGCAAACCGGTGATATCCTTGCCGCGATAAAGGATCTCACCGGATGTTGGCGTGAGGTAGCCGGTGACCATATTGACGAAGGTTGTTTTACCAGCCCCGTTTGAGCCAATGACGCCCATGATCTCGCCAGCGTCGATTTTAATGTTAATCTCTTTGGCGGCATAGACCGCGCCAAAGGCTTTCTCAAGATTGCGGGTTTCAAGAAGCGTAGTCATATCATTCACCTGCGGCTGGAGCAGATGCCGCCAGCTTTGCTTTTTTGGAGTTTTTCTTGCCTGCGACCAATGACCAGAGACCTTTCGGCAAGAATATGATCGTAAGAAGCATCACGGTGCCCAAAATCATCTGCCAAGTGTTTGGCGACAGTTCCACGGCATAAATCCGGACGATTTCAAGAACGAATGTACCGATCAACGGAGCTGCGATATTACCGATGCCGGAAAGGATTGAGACAAATACGAACTGTCCAGATGTTGTCCAGTTGGTCATCTCTGGGTCAATATGACCAAGCGCTAATGCCCAAAGCACGCCACCAATTGATGAGACAACAGCAGCCAAAATATAGGTAATATGGACAGCCTTATGCGCTGATGTACCGAGATATTCGACGCGCAGTTCGTTCTCGCGGATCGCCTCATTGATGTAGCCGATGGGCCCTTTTAGAAACCGGTTAAGTGCGATCGCGCACCCGATGACGACAAAACATGTGATGGTGTAAAGCGTCAGTCTGGCTGTTTCTCCTGATGGGGTCCAGCCAAGATAACTGGCTGTCGGTAGATTAAATCCGTCCGTGCTGCCAAGCTCTTCAGTACTGGAGAGCAGGCCGAATAGGATCATTGAAACTGCAAGGCTCAACATCGCGTAGAATATCTCGCGATAGCGGCGCAGCAAAAAACCCAGAACGGTTGATAGGAGAACGGCGACGATAACACCTAAAGCCAAAAGCACAAAGAGATCGGAAATTCCCATAAACTTAGCCGCCATGCCTGCGGCGTAGCCACCAACGCAGAAGTAGAGACCTTGTCCGAATGAAACGAGACCCGCGCGCATCTGGATCATCACACCCAGTGCGACGAGACCGGTGCCCATGGAGACTTGCACATAATTGACAAGCCATTTCGGCAAGAAAAATGCAAGGCAGATTAGGATTGGTAGGGCAACGATTAGCCCCAGTTCAGTGCGGTCAAATGATTTGGTCATATCTTCCTGCTTTCTGCCAAAGCGAAGAGGCCATAGGGCTTAACGGCCAGGACTGCGGCCATGACGAGGTAAATTGAGAAGAGTTCTGCTGGTGGATAAAGATGGACGGAAGCCGCGCGTGCGAAACCCACAATGATGGCTCCAAGCATGGCGCCGCCAATGGATCCCATGCCACCGATCACAATCACAGCGAACGAAAGAACAATGATCTCTGCACCGATGCCGGGTGACACTGATATTTCTGGAGCGGTGATTGCACCACCGAGTGCGCCGAGCGTTGCGCCAATAACAAATGTGACTGTGAAGAATTTGGCGACATTGATGCCAAGCGCGCCGCTAATCTCACGATCTTCGATGACCACCAGCAAGAGTTTGCCGGTTCGGGTTTTATTCAGACCCAGATAAAGAGCCAACCCGACCGTTAGAGCCACGCCAATGATGATAAATTTGTAGACTGTATAGGGGATGTCGAAGACGTCGATTGTTCCGAAATAGAAAGCGGGTTGCCAAGCAACATAGGACTGGGTTCCCCAAATCAGCTTCGTGACATCCTCGAGAATGAGGAAGATCGCATAGGTAACGAGCACCATCAGGACTTCGTCACGTCCATACATAAATTTTAGAATTCCACGCTCCACCAAAAGTCCAGACACCACACCAGCTAAGAGCGCCGCGAGTGGTATGATTAAGAAGGTGAGGGCAACGGTGCCGCCGGTCTGTGTGTACAAACCAATGGCCCAAGCAGACGAATATGCGCCGAGTGCGTAAAACCCGCCATGGGCAATATTAAGGATCCGCATTACGCCGTAGATCAACGTAAGCCCCACCGATGATAGAAACAGCCATGCGGCAAAGCCAAGACCATCCACTGCTATCGCTATTGCGGTCAGCATTGTAAACTCCAGATAATTGTTGGTTGTTTTCTACGCGCCGCAGACTTAGCCGTAGGAGAAACTAGAGGGCAGGGTCTTTCGAATTGATCGCTCAATGCCCGGTCATTTATTTCAAGCGGTATGCGGGTGATAAAACCGGCACACCGCCCGTCTTTGGAGATTTATTTCCCTATTCGCATTTCGCGCCTTCAAAGCCGCCATTGATCCAGTCAATGGAATTGACACCGGCTGGTGGATTCACGCATTCAGCGGGGAAACGCACAACATCGACCAGTGTCGCCTTACCGGCGTCTTTGTCATATTTGTACGTGCCATAGGCTGTGTCTTGGATCGCCTGGTGACCATTGGCCAAAGCCATAGAAACCGTGCCACTTGGGCCTTCCCATTCCAGACCTTTCAACGCACCGATAACCGCGTTTTGATCAGAGCTTCCTGCTTTGTCTGCAGCAGATTTCACGCCGAGAAGCGCCTGGGCCATCTTGTAAGACGGATATGTTGGCAAAGTGCCGAAGCGATCGAAATATGCCGCACGGAACCAATCGTTCAACTCCGATTGTGGAGCAAGATCGCCATGCGGTCCTCGCGCGCCAATGACTGTGCCATCGGGCATTTGGGCACCGAGACGATGCATCGCTGTTTCGCCAGTGGTCAAAACAACCTTGGAACGCTCAAAAATGCCGCGTGCGGAGCCCTGTATGATAAAAGCCTCCATATCGCCGCCCCAGAAACTGGAGTGGACCACATCGGGCTTGGTTGTCAGGAGCGCTGAGATCTCCGAACCGTACTGACCAGCATAAATCTTTGGGAATTGCTCGGTGGCAACTTTGGATTCAGGGTTGAGTTGCGCAATAGAAGCCGAGAAGTCACGCCAAGAGTCTTGTCCCCATGCGTAGTTCTGGTTGATACCAGCGACGTTGGATGCATTTATTCCAGTCTGAGCAAGATAGCGCGCTGCAGCGACGTTATCCATGGTAGCATGGCCACCTGTGCGGAACGTATATTTCGGGTCGGTGACGATTTCTTCGAAGATTTGCGGTGTGCCGCAATCGAATAGAATAGTCAGCCTTTGGGCTTTTTCCGCCTCTGGAGCGATCGCTTTACAACTGCCAGAAGAAATGTAGCCGACAACCATCTCTACGCCGTCTTTTTCGACCAATTTGAGATAGTCAGCGTTTTTCTGTTTTGAGTTTTCGTCAACGAAAATCGGATCGATCATCGCGCCACCAACACCAGCTGTGTTGTAAGGGGCTGGAATAGTACCGGCGTTGATTGACTGGATCATCAGTTCTGCGGCGTTGCGTGCCGGGACACCAAATGGGCCAGCCGCACCACCGGATAAGAAAGTAACGAAGCCAATTTTAACGGTTTCGTCTTGAGCATGCGCAGTATTTAGCAGAGCAAATGTGCCGACAACGCCGATTGTGACGGCTGCAATAAGTGCTGATGTGTTTTTGATAACGGAACCGAATTTTGTGCCGATGCGAGGTGAATGCCTCATGATATTCCTCCAAGTTCTATCTAAGTTTGAGATAGAAATTCACGCAGCAGCACGCGGTAGAGCCTCCCCCAACCGATAGGTGTAACTGTGCAAAGTCCTCCCTGCGCGCCCAATGGACACGCTGCCGTAATTTTTAACGGATTGAGAAGTTCTTCAATTTTCCGGCTGTAGAATTTTGAGCGCATTGCGCTCAAACACTGCAATCTTGGAGCGGTAACCGCTCACTGGTTGATTTATTCACAGTTTGGCTAGTTACGGCCTGGAAGCTGCGGCCATTGAGCAGGTGGATAGTAGATCGACCATTCGCTCAGTTGAACCATCGCCGGTGGAAAGCGGTTGTCAAAAACTGTCTTACCTATTGCTTGGACTTGAAGCATCTGATGAGATTTTGGGTCCATGTGCGATTGAAAACCTTCAGGATCTTCAGGCAAAGATAACGTTAAAGCCTCAAGAGCAAGTCTAACTTTTCCCGGGTCATTCGTACCATCAGCTTGCCGAACTGCTTCTGCTATTGCCAGAATGCCAGCATAAGCACCTTGAGCAGCGTAACTGGGATAGCGTCCGGCCTCTTCATGAAATTTCTCAACAAAACTCCTATTCTGCTCAGTGGGGGGCCAACTCACGTGATGACGGGCAGAAAGAACGAGGCCGAGTGGCATGTCATTGCCAAGTTCGGCTAGTATTTCGTAGTTGCCTCCGGCATCGAAATTCATGAATTGCGTCTTCTCGAACAGACCGAGCTGCTTTGCCTGCTTAACGAAAGTCACAAGGTCGAGACCCCAATGGCCGCTAACAACAATGTCGGCCTCGTCCTTAAGTAGTTGATGAATATAGGGCGTATAGTCAGTCTCGAAAAGCTTGGGCCAGTATTCTCCTTGCACGTCTGTCGGCATGCCACGTTCATCGAGAAAGCCTTTGAGGTCATCCCATGCCTGGTATCCGTATTCATAGTCAGGCCCGATGAATGCAATTTTTATCGGCTCAGCGCCTTGCCCATAGTTTTCCTTGATGTATTGCGCGCCTGCCTGCATCGAAAGGCGTGTACCGTTGTTGACCCTGAAGTAATAGGGATGGAGTGCGTCTGTGACCAAAGTGGGTGAAGCGTGGTCCGTGCCAATAAAAAAAATCTCATGTTTTGCGGCGAGACTGGAGACAGCTCTTGCTATGCTGGAGCTGACAACGCCACACAGAAAATCCACTTCCTCTTCTTCAATAAATTTTCGCGCAATTTGAACAGAACGGAGTGATTTGGAGCGCGTGTCCTCGATAATCACTTCGAGTTGTGGATATTCGGCTGGCTCAAGCGAATTCAAATGGTTTTGCGCAAGCTTGATTGCCACAGCGCTATCGCGGCCATAGAGCCCGCCCGGACCTGTGAGGGGATAGAGGCACCCAATTTTGACCGGTTTTGATTGGGCGGAAGAGGAAGATGCAAACAGCAGTGTTGCAAGCACCGCCACAGCGCAAATTGAGAAAATCTTCTTCATGACATATCCAAACGCTGCATTTTGCGTTTCAAGGCGTGCCTGGAAATGCCAAGTCTCTCAGCAGCCAACCCTTTTTTGCCTCGGCATTTGATCAAAGTATCCTGAATCATATTGCGTTCGACATTGTGCATCGACTCCTCGATCGACACGGGCGCCCGCGGTTCAATATTTCTGATTTCAGCTGGCAACTGGTCCACTGAAATGACCTGGCCTGGATGAAGTATTGTCAAACGTTCAACAAGGTTCTTCAATTCCCGAACGTTTCCGGGCCATGAATAAGAGTTAAAAAACGTCAGTGTCGATTTTGTAAAACCAATTGATTTGGATGCAGATTCTTCTGCGTAGATCTGAGCAAAGTGTTTCGCCAACAATTCGATATCTTGATCTCGTTCTCTTAGCGGGAGAATTTCCAATGGCACTACATTGAGACGGTAGTAAAGATCCTGGCGGAAGTCTCCTGCGGCAACCGTCTGCTCGAGGCTCTTGTTGGTTGCAGCAATGACAACGGCATTGGAATGATGCTCTCTTGTGATGCCCACTGGACGATAAGTTCTTGTCTCAAGGTAAGTCAGAAGTTTTGCCTGTATAGAGAGTGGCATTTCACCAATTTCGTCTAGGAACAACGTGCCGTTGTCTGCAATCTCAACAAGACCGCGTCGGCGTGTTACAAGACCGGGTAAGGCGCCTCGTTCCGCTCCAAACAGTTCAGCCTCGATCTTGTCTTCCGGCAATGTCGCGCAGTTAATTTCGACGAATGGTGTTTCACTGCCATTGCCTTTGATGTGTAACTGGCGTGCGACCACCGCTTTGCCGACACCTGTCTCCCCCGACAGGAGCAGGGTGCCCACATTACTTTGTGCGATGCGCTCGATTTGCTCCCTTAGGTTACAGATGAGTGCGCTATTGCCAATCAGCGACGTTTCATTGTTATAGCGTTGCCTGAGGTATTGGACTTCCGACTTTAGCTGTCGATTGTTGTAAGTTTCCTCTAGCAGGTGGATGAGTTCGTCGACATCAAATGGCTTTGATAAATAATCGATTGCACCCATTTTGATCGCTGTTACCGCATCTTTTGTGTCATCGAATGCGGACATCATGATGACGGGGATATCAGGCATTTCTGCGTTGAACCATTCGAGGACTTCAAGACCGTTTTTACCAGGCATTCTAACATCCAGGAGCACGACATCTGGACTCTCTTTCTGGGCTAAGTTGCAACCCAAATGACCATTATGAGCTTCAATACACTCCATACCGGCTTGCCGAAGAGTGAAGGCGAGCGACTGGGTAAGTTTGATCTCGTCATCAATGATCAAAACTGTTGTTTTGCCCATTACGTCGTTCCTTCATGTCCAGAAATTACTGGAAAAGTCATGGTGATGGTTGTCCCAACACCTTCTTCACTTTCAATATCCATTGTGCCGTGGTTGGCTTCGATGAGTTGGCTCGTAATAGATAGACCAAGACCCGAACCGCCTGATTTCATGGTGAAGAAGGGTCTCAGGATCTTTGCTTTGGTCTCATCATCCATGCCACTGCCATCATCAGACACAATCAGGACCGCAACGCCGATTTCCTTGTAGGCCTGAAGAGTGAGGTGTCCTCCTTCGGGCATCGCGTCAATTGCATTGAGAACAAGGTTCAAAAGGACTTGTCTAAGATGCGCTTGGTCAACTTCAATCGTCAGATTGGAATCGCCTGACAGGTTGATGATAACGTTCTTCTCATGTGCTGTTGTCGCAGTAAGCGTTCTGATCGAGCGAAAAACATCCCGCACCGACACCTTTTCTCTGACTGGGTCGCTTGGCCTTGCATAGTTGATGAACTCGGTAATCGTGTGATCAACCCGTGTGATTTCAGAGGAAATAACTTCGAACATCTGGCGACGTTCAGGGTCCGTCTCGCTACGGTTAAGCCCGTGCACCGTTGCCGCAACCGTGGTGAGAGGGTTTCTGATCTCGTGAGCAATACCTGCAGCCATATTGCCGAGCGCGGCGCGTCGCTCGACGTCGACACGCGATTCAATAAGTTTCTCCAACTGCTCGCGCATGCGGTTGAACGATCTCGCCAATGCCCCCAGCTCGCCTGGGGCATCTTCGGATACCGGTTCGGAGAAGTTTCCGTTTGCAACGGCATTGGCACCATCATTGAGCGGCAAGAGATAACGGGAAACGCGTTCGGACATCTTAAAAAAGAGAAAGATCATGATCGCTGCAGAGACCGCCGCTGCGACCAACAGAAGGTATCGAATTTGGTTTCTTGGTTCTCTGAAAATATCTTTGCCTGCGACAAGATGGATACGCCAACCTGGAAAGAATTGGCGCGACTGAGCAAAAACGCGTCCAAGTTCCGCGCTTGTGCCCACTGACGTGAGGTGAATCCGATCAAAGACAACAATCTGTGGATCGTACACATTTGGCTCAACAAGTGAGGCTACTTCCTCTGTCAGTGACGCAAGCCTTGTTCGCAACGATACAATGCCAATCTTTTCTTGGTTGACGGTCACTTGCATTCGTATGAGGAACCAGCCAGGCCTGCCGTTCTTAGGTAGAACGGGACCCAATACTTCAACGGTCTCATGTTGAACGAGAGGCAGAGTGTTGTAATTGTCGGGCTTTAGGCGGGTTCGTGTAGCGGGAATGGTTTGTAAAATATTGCCATTGATATCAGCCAACTCAATTGCGTAAACATCAGGGCTCTCGGTTTCGAGAAGCAGGATATCCTCTAGCAATGCTGACATAGCCGTTTCGCGATTATTGCGAAAAAAGTCGGTTGTATCTGGTAGATCAACGATGTTCTCTAACCGGTTGATCTGAACCGACATGAAGTTACTCATCTTTGCGGCAGTTGCTTCCAGATTGGCATTTACGCGGTTGGTGATCAGGTTATTCAGGAGATTGGCGCTATACCGGTCATATAAAACGGCGATCAGAATGAGCGGAATGAGCGCGGCCACAAGCGCACCCCACAGGTAGCGTCGTGCAAGATTTAGTTTTCTGAACGAAACGCTCTTTATCACGCAATTCACTCTCCCATAAACGAGGGTAGCAAATTTTCAGATGAGCGAATAGCGCTCACACTTAACATTTTGAGCGGAAATCGCTCATTTTGTCCATGGTTACCAACTCAACCTGCAAGGTCCTGAATTTGGCGCAACGCCCCGGCATTTGTGTTTAACCGTCTTAAATTCTTTCACGTTTGTCTAAAATTGCCTGACCTCGTCCCAAGTGAACCATGGCTGGTGTCAGGTTCAGAATGCTCTCGTGGTGCCAGCGGTTGTTATTGTGATCGATGAAGCGGCCGACTCTGTCCATTGAACGTTGATGGGGAACATTTTTCGAAATACTGTAGAACAGCTCAGGGGAGTTTAGTGGTACTTCTATGCGTGTGAAGCCTGCATCGACTGAAGTGCCCTACACTTCAATAACTTAGATTGGATTGACACTCCGCAAAACCGCTTTCCGGGATAGGCTCATCTTGGTGCCTCTCAGGCCGCTTGATCATTTTCAACGAGGAAACGCAACGCTTCTTCGTTGAGCTGAAGGCCGATGGTCAGGCAACTTGAAATTTTTACCTT
>JBGCFS010000202.1:0-25756 GCA_045107035.1 Hyphomicrobiales bacterium | reverse complement strand
ATTCATCCAATGGAAATTTGCGTCCAGATTGTTCTAGCTGATCTGAAGATATGGTGCTGGAATAGATTGGCTCTGACAAAGGCATGAAGCGGAGAGACCAGAAGCTCCTCCGACACGGGCAACAGCTATTGCACCCGCGTGATTTCCAGCGTCGAGGCAGGCATTGCTATCCATGCCGTTCAGCCAAGCATCTATGAAACCTGCATTAAATGCATCGCCAGCTCCGGTGCTATCTATCACTTGCACCGCTTGAGCCTGACGCTTGTGATACGAGCCTTTGGAATGAAGTTCGGCACCATTGGAACCGAGCTTAATGACTGTGAGTGCAGCTATATCAAGCTTGCAGCCATTTTCTTGAAGTTGAGTGGCTTCGGCTAAATTTGGCAAGAAAATATCGACCGCGCCAATTAACTGATCAAGGTTCGGGTGTTTAAATGCTTCATCATCCCATCCGCAATCGAGTGAAATCGAAATACCGGCATTGCGTGCATGCGCTACCAGCTCTGGATGTTCAATCAGCGTGGTAAGTTCTCCAATATGCAAGTGAGTCAATGTTTGGTCTAAAAAACATTCTTCGATTCCCAAGGGAACTGACAGACCTGTGCGCTTAGTTAGGAAAGCACGCTCACCGTCTTTTACCATTGCGACTGTAATTTGAGGTTCGCCGCCATTCGCCGCGGGCTCACAGAAACGGTTCTCAATGTTCATATGGTTGATTTCATCTGTCACAACAGAGCCGAACGGCTCAGCAGGTAGCATCGTTGCAAGCGATACTTTGTTTCCAAGTGCGGACAGATATGCGGCAGTGATATAGCCACCGCCCCCGGCATGAAGGTTTACACCGTTCACGAATGTTTCCCGACCCAACTCCGGCATCGCATCAATGCCTGTGAAAATCAGGTCACAATACACTCGCCCGACGCACAAAATGGTGCCTGATCGTGGCTTATCACTCATGCCAGCGCCAGACCTGTTGATTTGTCAAACATATGCATATTGTCTGGATCAACACTTAGATTGACACTTGCTCCAAGTTCTGGCGGCGTGCGCCCGGACGCTTTTGCAATAAGCTCTTGTCCGCCAACGGAGACGTAGACCAATGTTTCAGTACCCAATGGTTCCAGCACGTTAACTTTACCTTCAAAGAGTCCTTTCTCATTGGTCACAAGCAGATCGTCAGGCCGCAACCCAAGCGTTACATCGGCTTCCGCTACTTTTACTTGTTCGCTAAGAGGCACCTGAATACCGTCCTTCAGATGGACCTTGCCGTTAGAAATTATGCCATCGATCATGTTCATGGATGGCGCACCAATGAACTGGGCGACGAATGTATTGGCTGGCTTATGGAAGACCTCAAATGGTGTTCCGACTTGTTGAATATGTCCGTCCTTCATTATGACAATACGATCGGCCATGGTCATGGCTTCCACTTGGTCATGCGTAACGAAAATGATTGTGTTGCCGACGCGTTGATGAAGCTTTTTGATTTCGAGACGCATTTGCTGCCTTAACTGAGCGTCGAGGTTTGACAAGGGCTCATCGAATAAGAACGCAGCAGGGTCACGCACCATGGCGCGTCCAATGGCCACGCGTTGACGCTGTCCGCCAGAAAGCTCGTTTGGACGCCTGTCCAGCAATTCAGTCATGCTGAGAATTTCAGCGACTTCATTAATTCGGGCAGCTTTTTCTGCCTTTGATGCTTTTGAAGTGCGTAATCCGAAACCAATGTTCTTGCGCACGGACATATGCGGATAGATCGCGTAATTCTGGAACACCATGGCGATATTTCGCTCTTTGGGCTCCATATTGTTGACGATCCGCCCGCCAATGGAAATCTCACCGCCGGTGACCTCTTCAAGACCTGCAATCATGCGTAAGGTTGTTGATTTGCCGCATCCTGACGGGCCGACCAGCACCACAAACTCCCCATCTGCCACATTGAGATCGATCCCGTGCAACACTTCGGTTTTGCCATATGCCTTGACGAGATTTTTAATGGAAACGGTAGCCAAGGGGTTACTCCTGCATCAGGGCTTGAAATGCGGTGTCCAGCAAAGTTGCTGCTTGGTTCTCCCGCACCTGGATTTCTGATTGTGTTGATATTTGTGTCGATAGGTGCTCGCTGTAATGCGTCAATGAAATGTCCATGGCGCGCGGCGCAGGGCCACCTGTCCGATCACGTAAATCTATGAAGGTCCTGGCACTAACAGCCTTTGAGAAGCTGCCTTCAGACAATGATGTCTCTCTGTTTGCATGGGCGCGGAAAGCCCTGGAGAAAGCGGGGAAACCTTCTCTCAGGGGCTTTCCGGCCTCAATTACCGCGCGGGAGGTTGTCGCGGCAATCTCGTGGGCTTGACGAAAGGACAGGTCCTCGTCACGCACCAAAGTGTCGGCCAATTCTGTGATCGTTATACAGGCTGCATCTACATTGGCCTGTACCTTGTCGTCTCTTATAGAGCAGTCCGTAATAAGAGCTGCCAACAGCTCTAATACGCGCCCACCGCTTTCAAATGTTGTGTATCCAGCTTGCTGCACTTCACCTTCACTGTCATTCATATCGGTGAAGGGTGTGTTGTGCATGGTGTTCACCATGGTATCGCATCGCCCGCATGTAACGGATGCGAGATGTCGCAAATGCTCGATGGGCACCGGATTGCGTTTTTGAGGCATAATAGAGCTAATCTGAACCAATGAGTTAGGCACATAAAGTTGGCCAACTTCAAAGGCAGTCCAAAACTGGAAGTCCTGAACCAGACGACCGATATGCAGGAATATTAGCTTGATGGACGAGTAGAGCCCGGTGACATAATCAACCGAGGCGATACACCCATAAGAGTTGCGCAGTGGTTCAGAAAAACCAAGTAGTTTAGCCATGCGTTCGCGATTGATTGGAAATCCGGACGTTGTGATGGCTGCGGCACCCATCGGGCAATGGTCAAGGGCATCGCGCGCTGCCTGTAGCCGGTCCAAGTCACGCAAGAGAACTTCAAGTGCGGCGCTTAGATAATGCCCAAAGGTAGAGGGTTGAGCAGGCTGGCCATGTGTGTACGCCACAATGATAGTATCGCGATCTGCTGTCGCTTTTTCCAACATCGCATTTGCGAGCCTATGGCCCTTTGAAATCAACTGGTCCACACGTGTTTTGAGAGCTAACTTAAAAACCGTGTGATCCATGTCGTTGCGAGAGCGCGCAGTGTGCAACATGCCTGCGATATCTGCGCCGAGACGTGATTTAAGCTCAGCTTCGATGAGGAAAAAATAGTCTTCATATTCGCCAGTATATTTCAGCGCACCTACATCGACCGTTTCATCAATGTCCACCAATGCCGCTGCGATTGAACAGGCAACATCTTCGCTTAAGATGCTTGTTTCTTTGAGCATCACCAGATGCGCTCGATTGATCGCGCGCACAGCATCTACATAGTGAGCCTTCGCGCCTTCAAAGAGCGGAGCCAATACTGTGTCTTTATAAACCGGGTGGGGGAAAGTGGATTGATCCATCATCCTTTTAGTCCTGCCATGACAACACCGCGGATAATGAAACGCTGGAAGATCAGGAAGACAACGAGCGTTGGCAATGTAGACAACGCTGCGCCAGTCATGATCAGTTCCCATTCCACTTGCTGTTCAACGCTAAAGGTGGTTAGCCCAACTGGTAGCGTATAAAGCTCTTGGCTGTTGGTGACGATGAGCGGCCAGATGAAAGCAGTCCAGTTTCCCAAGAAAACAAAAATGGCCAAAGCAGCCAATGCGGGCTTCACCAACGGCATTGCCACAGTCCACCAGATTTGAAACTCGTTGAGACCGTCAATTCTCGCAGCTTCTAGGAAATCATCCGGAACAGTTTCAAAAAACTGTTTCATTAAAAACACGCCGAAGGCTGTCATCATCCCCGGAAACATGATGCCCCAGTAAGTGTCCAACCATCCGAGTTTCGTGCTCATGAGATACCAAGGGATGACCAACATTTCGGTTGGAATCATGAGTGTGGATAAAATTGCAATGAAGACGATGTAACGCCCTGGAAAGCGAAATTTGCACAAGGCATAGCCAACGAGACTATCAAAAAATACGTTTGAAACAGTCGTCAAAGTCGCGATGATCAGTGAGTTGTTAAACCAGCGAAAAAAGCGTCCGTCTTCTAGAACCAGCTGATAGTTCTCAAGGGTCGGTTCCTCAGGAATTAGATTGAGGTTATAGACTTCGAAGGGAAATTTGAATGAAGTGGACAGCATGTAGATGATCGGAGTGATCATGAGAATGCCGCCACCAAACAGCAACAGCCAACGAATGAATTGCGCGTAGTTCTTGGGCGGTTTTACACTTGTGCTTGAGCTGTTTTTCAAAAGCGTTTCTGAAGACGCTTTAATTGAGAGGTCTGTCGTGCTCATCTCAGCGATCCCTCAATATACGGAGCTGCAACAGGCTGACAACCAATAGTACCAAGAATAAAACTACGGTTTGAGCGGCCGCATAACCCATATCAAAGCCATTAAATGCCGTGTCGTAGATCATAAGCACCAGCGGTTTTGTCGAATTGAGGGGGCCGCCCGGATTGTTGGTGGTCATATTAAAGACCTGATCGAAAATCCTGAGGAACCCGATTGAGGAAAACACCACCAAAAATACGATAGTTGGCTTCAGCAGCGGCAATGTGATCTCCCAAAGGGTCGCCATTGGCGACACACCATCGATGCGCGCAGCTTCGTAGTAGGTTTGGGGGATAGCGCGCAGCCCAGCCATAAAAATAATGATTTGGAAGCCGAGCCCGGCCCAAATTGCAGGCGCAAGAATTGCTGGCAAAGCATTGGTCGTTGAATTCAAGAATTCAATTTGAGGAATCCCGAAGGTAGCAAGAGCATTGTTAAATACGCCGATTGGCACAGGCTGATAGAACCAGCGCCAGACCCATGCCATTGCAACCGCGCTCGTCATGAAAGGAATAAAATAAAGCGCACGAATTGTGCCATGCATAAATCTGATCTTATCGATCTGATATGCGATGACGAATGCGATGATGAGGCTAAACGGTGTTCCGATTATCAAATAAAGGAAAGTGTTTTTGAAAACCTTCCAGAAGACTGGATCATTGAGGAGCTTAGTGTAGTTGTCCAAGCCTGTCCACGTGCGCGCGCCGAGCAAGTTCCAATCTTGGAACGATACCAAGATGGCATTTGCTGTCGGGTAAAACCGCACAACAACATAGAATACAGTTGGGACGGCGAGAAAGCACCATGCCCAAAATATCTGTTTCTGTGAAATGGAGAGGCTTTTGTAAAACGTCACGCGGCAATCCCGGTTGGTAAGATTTGGCGTATCTAGGCTGAAACGACAGCGGATACCCCGGAGGCCACTGGTCTCCGGGGTAAGGCGTTATTTGTAATATTCATCCAAGATTTTCTGCTCAGCGGCTGACGCTTCGGCAAGACTGTCCGCTAATGATTGGTCTTCCAGATCTGTACGGCTGATCATGTCCACGAGAACTTGGCGTTGTCCGCTCTCATTCGCAAAGATCGTGGTGTTGGCGTATTCAAGACCTTTGATGAATGGACCAAAGACCGGATCCGCGGCATTGGCTTCGGTAAGAGCTGCAGATGGTTTGGCTGGCAGCTCGCCAACAGTATCGAGCCAGATTTGCATGGCTTCATCAGACGTGATGTAGGCCATGAACTTTACCGCAGCGTCATACTTTTCTTTGTCAGCTTTGGTCGTGATGGCGTTTACCCAATACGATGAGTAGTTGGCTTTTGTGCCATCTGGACCGGCGGGCAATTCAGCCACGCCCCATTTCAAGCCTCTGACCTTGTTCAAAGCGCCGATGCGGAACGAACCATCAATATGCATGCCTGCGCGGCCTGCTTTAAACGCTGCCTGTGCTTCATCCATGAAGCCGAGTTTGGTGACGCCGTGCTTGTCTTCAAGGTCAGTATAGAATTGAAGAGCGGCAAGACCAGCGTCAGTATTGTAGTTCACTTTGGTGTAGGTCTGAGTGTACGGGTCCCCGCCAAACTGACGAACAAGCCCTTCGCGGAACCAATGGTGATCTTGTCCGGTCATACCCGTAGTTATGCCAACTGTTGTAATGTTGCCGGCGCCGTCACGTTGAGTGATTTTTTTAGCGGTTTCAACAAACTCATCAAGCGTTGCCGGAGGGTTTTCTATGCCTGCTTTTTCAAACAAACGCTTGTTGTAAAACAATGCCAGCGACCGCACGGCTGTTGGCAATGCCATGTAATTGTCGCCGCGTTTCATTGCTTTGACCATCGGGAAGAAATCTTCCTCGATTTTCGCCGGCGGGAATTCTGCGGTTGGCAAAGGTTGGATTAGTTTTGCGTCGACGTAGTCGTTGAGCCAGCCGTAAAACAACTGGACAACATCTGGACCTTCACCGGCTGGAATTGCTGCAGCTACTTTGGTGCGATAGTCCGCATATGGGAAATGGGTCATCTTGACGGTAATGTCAGGATTGGCCTTTTCAAAATTCGCAATCAGAGTGTCCATTGCGTTGACGCGCGCTTCAAAGAAGTACTGCCAATATTCAATCTCAACGGCTTGCGCGCTAAAGCTGCCTGTTGTTGTGAGCGCTGCAGTTGCGGCTCCTAATATCCATTTACGAAATTGTTTCATCACCTGACTCCGTGTTTTTTCAACCACCCCAAGGTCATTCGACCCGTATTCTTTGGCGCAAATTTGCCTACTAGAGCAAATTCGAACGTATACTCAGCATTAATTCAATTAAGTTGAGTATTCAAGTGTTTTGAATTAATAGGGGATTATGAAACTTGATCGCCATCGCCCCATTTTTGGTTCCAACGCTGAACGCACCCGTCTTCATAACAGGCAGGTAGTGTTGGGCTTCGTGCGCAGACACCAACCTGTCGGCCGTGCAGAAATTGCAAGACTGTCTGGTCTATCTACCCAAGCGGTCAGCAATATTATAGCCGAACTTGAACATGACGCATTCATAAATGAGGCCGGTCGCCAGACAAAAGGGCGCGGCCTCCCTGCAGTTCAATACACCCTAAATGGCGATGGTGCTTATGCGTTAGGGATCGAAATCCGTCCGAACGCAATGTTTTCGGCGCTCGTAAACCTCAGTGGCGAAGCGCGTTTTACCACTCGCATTGCCCTGGCAGACAGCACGCCGGAAACTGTTGCCAAAGCAGCATTGGACGTCATGCTGCAAGCAACGAATGCAGTCGGGATTAGTCCGGATCGATTATTGGGTATTGGCGTTGTTATGCCTGGCCCATTTGGGCAAATTGGCTTGTCCGATCCTGGACAGTCTGAATTGGAAGGATGGGACGAAATTGACCCCGTTGCATTTTTTGAAGCCGCGTTACAATCCAATGTATTGGTCGAAAATGATGCGACCGCTGCTGCCGTGGCAGAACGAATAAGTGGTGATGTTCAAAACCTTAAATCCTATTGCTATATCTATTTTGGCGCTGGCTTAGGGCTTGGCGTTGTAGCTGACGGACATGTCATGCGGGGCGCGTTTGGTAATGCTGGCGAAATTGGGCACGTAATTGTGCAGTCTGGATCCAAGCGTTGTCGTCTAGAGAGTTTTGCGAGCAGAATTGCTGTCCGAGAACATATGGCGCAGTTTGATTTGGCTATTGAGAATGTTGATGATCTGGGTAGGCTTTATTCGGATAAAAATAAACATCTTGGTGCATGGTTGTCTGCAGCGGCGGAGCCACTTTCACAAGCTATTGGTTTGGTGGAAAATTTGTTTGATCCTGAAACCATTATCCTCGGTGGTGCAATGCCCGACCAACTTCTTGATGATCTGATTGCTATGTTAGATTTGCCGGAAGCGTCGGTTGCGCGTCGTCCAAATCGAACGTTACCACGCGTTATACGAGGGGCATCTGGTCGCATGACGGCAGCACTTGGCGGTGCCGCATTGATCATTCATGATGCCTTTACACCGCGAATCGTGGCGCGAGCCTAAACAACGGAGCTAACTGCGATGCCGATGACAGATCCTGATCGCATTTTTCAGCAAATGCGCTCTTCGCGTATTGTGTCATTGTGGCGCGCGCTACAACCGCTGCAAAGCGTTGTATCGTTTATGAACACTGGCGCTCACCCGGATGATGAAACGTCTTCGATGCTGGCAGCTCTTGGATTCAGAGATGGGCTGACCCTTTCTTATGCCTGTGCAAACCGGGGCGAGGGCGGGCAAAACGATATTGGGACGGAGGCCACACGCGATCTTGGCGTTGTGCGCACTGCCGAAATGGAGTGTGCTGCTGATATTTTGAACTTGAGGCTTTACTGGTTATCAGAACACCCTGACGACGAGATATTTGATTTTGGTTTTTCCAAAAGCGGTGTTGAAACGTTGGAAAAATGGGGCCATCCACGAACATTAAAACGCTTTGTGGAGATTGTTCGTACTGAGCGACCGGACATTATCTGTCCAACTTTTCTAGATATTCCGGGTCAGCATGGTCACCACCGAGCCATGACCCAAGCTGCTCATGAGGTCATGGTTGCTGCTGCTGATCCAGATTTTCCTGATGTCTCACTGGCACCTTGGCAGGTCAAAAAACTGTATTTACCGGCATGGTCTGGCGCCGGAGATGCTTACGACGATGATGTGCCGCCACCCTTAGCGACACTTACAATAAACGCAGATGGAAATGATCCAATTACCGGCTGGAGCTGGGCACAAATTGGTCAACAATCCCGAGCTTACCATAAAACACAGGGCATGGGCCGCTGGGTGCCATATGGATCGCCCAATCAATGGCCGTTACACTTGGCTCGAACCTTTGTTGAAGGGGCTGATGAAGCGCTTAACAGCGGACTGCCAGCTAACCTTCAGGAACTCATTTCATTTGCAGGCGCTGATGAAATTGCACCTGAGTTAGACCAAGCACATGTAGCCTGCATGGCCGCCATTGACGCTTTTCCAAATTTTCATGCTGTGTTGCAATCGGCAACCGCTGCTTTGAAAGCCATTCGCATTGCGTATCAGAATTGCCCAGAGGAGGCCAAACCGGAGGTGCTTCATCGTCTTCTTTTGAAGGAAGAACAGCTCTCGCATGTTATCCGCATCTCGGCTGATGTGGATCTGAAAGCTGTCTTGGAAAACGATAAATTGCGCCCCGGAGAAACCGTTAAAATTGACTATCAGACCAAAGGCGTTGGCTATCCTGAAATAACAATCAAGACTGAAGCGATTCTTGCTGAAGGTTGGACTGTCGATGATGATATGATGTCAGTGTCTCAAAACGCGCACGTATCTGATCCATACCCGGCGCGCTATATTCCTGGAAATGCAACTGCGCCTGCGGTTCGGTTGCTTCTAACCCATGATGGCATCACATCACAAACCAATATGCCGTTTGAAACGCCTCCATTGGTGTTACCTGAAAGAAGCGCTGAAATCGTTCCTGATACACTGATGTTGAATACAGCGTCAGTGGGGAGAAGTTTGACTGTTGCTATCAGCGAAATCCATCCACAAAATGGCATAGCAGAGTTAGAGCTGCCAGATGGATGGACTGCGAGCCGCACCGAAAATGGTTTTGTCGTGGTTGCGCCTGAAGATGTCGCGCCTGGTTTGTACGAGGTGCCTTTGCTTGTTAACGGCGAACCGTCTGCAACAATCCGTCAATTTCAATACGATCATATCCCACCTCGAGCGCGCACATCTCCTGCAATGCTGAGTATCAGAGTTGTGGAAGCGGCTCTGCCGGATGTGACCGTTGGTTATATAGGTGGCGGTAATGATCGCGTCGGTTATTGGCTTCGCTCGATGGGATGCCGAGTTACCGATGTGTCTGATGGTGATTTTACAAATGCGGGCCTTGCTGGGTATGACACTCTAGTAATCGGAATTTTTGCTATGAAAACCCGGCCTGCCCTCCTGGATGCAATGCCGATGCTGCATCGTTGGGTAGAGGAAGGCGGAAACCTTGTCACCTTATATCACCGCCCTTGGGATGCGTGGGACCCGGATAAAGTGCCGCCGAAGCATTTGGAAATCGGAAAACCGTCTTTGCGGTGGCGTGTGACAGATGAAAATGCTGAAGTGAAGCACCTTCTGCCAGACCATCCCTTGATGAATGTACCTAATCGGATCAATACGAAAGACTGGAAGAATTGGCATAAGGAACGCGGGCTTTATTTCGCAAAAACCTGGGCTTCTGAATATAAGCCATTGTTGTCAATGGCTGATCCTGATGAAGAACCGCATCTTGGTTCCTTGTTGTCGGCAAGGATTGGGCGCGGTCGCCACACGCATACGTCACTTATTTTGCACCATCAGATGGAAAAACTTACGCCGGGTGCATTCCGATTGATGGCCAATCTTCTGGCCAAGACCTAACAACTAACATCTGAAATTCTGCCACATGCAGGGACCGCCTAGTTTATGGCCGCCACACGACAGGAAAACCTGCACGCCGGATTGTGGCTTATTGCAGATATGAGCCTGAATATTTGGGCTATTTCCATCGTAAAAACTCTGGGCGGCGGATATCCGTCTTGGCAGATTGTGTTTTTGCGGGCTTTGGTTGGATTGTTGCTGCTTGCACCCTGGGCATGGAGAGAGCGTGGTGCCTTTCTTGTTATCGAGAATTGGGGCCTGCAACTGCTTCGTATCGTGCTTTCAACCGTGACGCTGACATCCAGTTTTTTCGCGGTGGCGCGATTGCCGTTGGCGCTGTTTATGACGATGAATTTCACACGGCCACTTATGTTAATCGTCATGGCTGCCTTAGTGCTTGGAGAGAAAATTCCAGCCGCTCGATGGGTCGCAGGGGCGGTTGGACTGGTCGGTGTTTTTGTGGCGCTCAATCCGGACAACGTGGCTTGGTCTTGGGGATTGTTAGCTGTTGCAATCACAGTCGTGTCCGGCACCGCCGCAATTATTGTCACGCGCAAACTTAAAGGTACACCCACCGTGGTGATGATGGCGTTTTACACGGGTGGTTTGGCGTTATTGACCGCAATTCCGGCAGTTAGCACTTGGGTCCCTATTGCCAGCGATCATTTACCGTTTTTGTTGTTGGTGGGCGTGTTTTCACAATGTGCGCAGTTCTGTTTTTTGAAAGCACATTGGTTGGGGGATGCAGGTTTTCTTGGCCCCCTTGGCTACTGCAGTCTTTTGATTTCTGGCGCTGTTGGTTTTTTTGTGTTTGCCGAAGTGCCGACGCCAAACACTATTTTGGGTGCCGGAATTATCGTGTTGGCAACGATGCTTCTTTCGATGAACTCAAAGGATAGACGTAAAGAAGCGGGCTGATACGATGATCAAGAAAATGCCGAAAGCCACTTCCATTTGTCGCTTGGTTAGACCGTGAGCCAGCTTTGCACCCCAAGGCGCAACATACATACTGATTGGCATAATTAGAGCGAATGCGATGAGATTGATGTAGCCCAATGAAAGTGGCGGGAGCGCTGGGTTTCCCCATCCATTGATCACATAGCTGATTGCCCCCGGGATCGCGATTAAGATGCCCAAGCCGGCGGATGTTGCAACAGCCTGATGAATAGGGCGCCCAAATGCGGTCATGAAAACATTGTTCAAATTTCCTCCGCCAATACCCATAAATGTTGAGATGAACCCGATGAAAAAACCAACACCACCTTTGGCAGGCTGGCTTGGTAAATCTTTGCCGAGGGTCCAGGATTCGCGGTTGAACAACATTTTGATGGCAATCAACAATGCTACAATCGCGAAGATGATTTTAAGAGCTGCACCTGAAACAAACGCCACAATAAATGAGGCACTAATCACACCCAGCGGTACAAGGTATAGCCAGTTGCGAAGCAATTCGGTGTCCGGTGCGCCGCGTGCCTGGTGTGCACGAAATGATCGAACGGATGTAGGTATGATTATTGCCAGCGACGTGCCAACGGCAATGTGGGCTTGAACGGATTGATCTACACCTTGATAGTTTAGGAACTCAATGAGAATTGGCACGAGAACCGCACCACCGCCAATACCAAAAAGGCCGGCAAGAATACCGGTTACCCCGCCAGCAAGTGCCATGGATATTACCATAACAATGAGGGTGCTTGTTTCAAACGAAGATAGCATTTGGTTCAATCCAACGATGGTTTATACATTGGAATAAACTATAAAGCTTTGATTTCAATGAATGTCTGCATTTAGGGGGGGTACTTACTCGGTTGAATTTCGCGGATGAGCTTTAGAATAGAAGCTCCTGCGGTTTCAACGGGGCCAGTATTATCGATCCGCGTAACATTCAAAATGGAACTAAGGGGCAATTGTGCTTGTGCTATTCGGGTGTTGATGTTCGTGTCACTTTTACGGTCGCGGGCTTTCAATCTTGCAGCCAATACGGTTGGGTCGACAGTCAAGCAAATCACCTGCAAATTTTCAAAGCATGCATGCATGTCTTCAAGGGTGCGCCGCGAGCCATTAACGATGCCCACTCCTCCGGTGTCTAAATGATTTTTGACATCAGCTGGAATTCCATAACGTAAATCATGGGCACCCCATGTAACTGCAAACTCTCCATTTTGTTCAGCTAAAGAGAATTCTTCTGTGCTCATTGTATCGTGATCTTCATGACGGATATCTGCAATGCGTGTGATGACCCTGCGGACAAAAAGCACATCGCTTCGATCTTCAAGATTTACCCGTAACCAGTTGATCACCGTATCCTTGCCAGAACCACTGGGACCTACTATCGCAAACAATGGTCCGACAGTCTTGGTTCCGATCACGAGACCCGTATTCCTTCGCGCCAGACTGAACGGACCACTGGTACACCTTCATCGTGACGTACCCTCACTAAATCTGCGCGCAGTCCGTTGGCGATCCGGCCTCGGTCGTCAAGGCCGACAGTTCTGGCCGGCGTTGAGGTGACCATGGAAATCGCCTTTGGCAGTGAGATTTCTTCCTCTTCTGCCAAAACAAACGGTGCATGCATGATGCTGAAAGGCACATAATCAGACGACAAAACGTCTAATACGCCGAGCTTCGCAAGGTCTTTGGCTGCGATATTACCTGAATGTGACTGGCCCCGCACAATATTGGGCGCGCCCATCAAGACACTCAGGCCAGCATCGTGTGAGGCTTGTGCTGCCTCAATGCTTGTGGGGAACTCCGCCATCCGAACACCAAATGCGATAGACTCATTCACATGATCGAGTGTTGCATCATCATGGCTTGCCATTGATATGCCGCGGTCGTTACAGGCCTGGGCCAAGATTTTCCTATGTGGTGCCGAATACTTGTCGGATTGTGCTTTGCGTTCCCTGACGAAAATATCAAATTGCTCGTCCGTCAAACCACGTTTGGTTTTGTAGTACAGGGTGTATTGATCCATTGTTTGAAATTGTCGCTGCCCAGGCGCATGATCCATAAGTGATGCGAGCCTTACTTCTGATACGTCATCAAACGCTTCAAACTGCTGCACAACATTTGCGGATGAAACCTCGCACCGCAGATGGATGAAGTGTTCTGCGCGAAGACGTTTTTCTTTGCCTGCTTCAGACAAGGCATCAGCCATATTCCGCATTTCCCCATCTTCGTAGTCATCGCTGGGACCTGTGCCCATGCGAAGGCAATCGAATACTGTGGTGATGCCGGATGCGGAAATTTGCGCATCATGAGATTGGATTGCAGCCTTGAGGTTCCAGCGCAGGCCCGGCCGCGGCGCGTAGTGGGTTTCCAAATGGTCAGTGTGCAATTCTATAATGCCTGGCAGAAGATAATCAGCCTCAAAGTCTTCTCCCGTCGCATTTGCGCCATGGCTTACATCCGCGATCTTCCCATCACGGATTAAGACCGTTCCAGCTATAACTTCATTTTCCAGAACAATTTTTGCATTTCGTAGAACCATTTCGACGGGCAAGGGATCAGGGCCTTTCTGTTTTTGGTGTATTTTTCGATGCTGTATCGTTAGCGATGAACGGACCGTTAGCTTCTGATTCAACAAACAATGATGGGCCTTTGCAGAAAATATTGGAGTTCAAATGCGGCGCGAAAATATTTTCTAAAACGTCTTCCATCGCGTCCGCCTCTTCCTCTGGCACAGGTCCGGTTAGGGTCATGTGAAAGCGAAAATCATCAAAGATGTACGGATAGCCCCACTCTTTGAGATAATTACGTTGGCGTTCAGTTAAGCGCTCAGGTTTTCGGCGTTGATAATCTGCCTCTGTAAGCGGCGCGCGAAATGGTTCGAATGCCTTCAGTACTTCGCCGGTAAACTGGTTGAGTTGCGTGGTATCTTCAGCAGGAACCAATGCAAAAAATGGTCCCAACCGACCCACCTTCAAAGCCGGCATTTTAAATGGTTTTTGTGCCTTTGAGAATTGATCAACGGCTGTCGCCAGCTCATGTTTACTTTTGTTTGGAGCCAAATAAAACGGTGCGCGCAAGGTGCCATGAAATCCATAGCGACGTGGTGCTGAGGTGATATCAGAAATGTAGGCTGCGGATAATGAACCCAAACTTTCTTGTGGAAGCATCTCTCCTGAAAACGCATTTCGGCCAAGCCAAGTATTTGCAGCCCTTGTAAGATCGTGATCTTCGGGCGGCGTAAAATACAATGCGTATCGCATGACAGTGGAATGCTTTCGAAGTTAGATCTCGCGTTGTGATAAAACACGCATACAACAATTTCATTGCAATTGTTTAGTATGGCAGAAATTTTTGTGAAGTTTGATCAAAGATTTAAATACCAATCATCAAATCTGAAATGGGCGGCTAGCTCGACTTTCGTGTCGAAAGAGGCCATTTTCTGCGCAAACGACTCATATCCCTCCAAACTATTCAATTTCTTTAAGGAAACTCGACATGACACCGGAAGTGAAAACTCGTCTGGACACTGCAAAGCTGATCGCCAAAGACGCAGGTGAAATGGCCCTGGCGTTTTTCAAGGACATCAGCGCATTGGTCATTGAGCAGAAGGGTGTTCAGGACATGGTTTCAAATGCTGATCGTGATGTTGAGACATTTGTTCGACAGCAACTGGCAAAGCATTTTCCAGATGACGGTATTGTGGGCGAAGAATATGACAATGTGGATGGTTCTTCCGGCTACACATGGGTTATCGACCCGATTGATGGAACCGCAAATTTTGTCACTGGAATTCCGGAATGGTGCGTCATTCTGGCCTGCGTCCATGATGATGAAACCAAGGTTGGTGTCATATTTGAGCCAAGCTATGGTGAGCTCTTCTGGGGAGCCAAGGGCGAAGGTTCTTATGTAAATGAACTGCCACTAAAAACCTCAAATACGAAGGGTTTTCATGATGGGAACACTGGCGTTGGTATGAACAGCAGAACCGCAACATCGCAAGTTGTGAATTTTGTTACAGATCTTGTGGGCCGTGGTGGTCTGTTTTACCGCAATGCTTCAGGTGGTTTGATGCTGGCCTATGTCGCGGCTGGCCGATTGATTGGATATTCTGAGCCTCACATGAACGCGTGGGATTGCCTCGCTGGGCAGCTTCTGGTTTCCGAGTCTGGTGGACGCGTTGAGCAACAAAGTGCGCAGGAGATGCTTGAAAAGGGCGGTCGGGTGATTGCCTCGGCACCAATCATCTTTGATGACCTTGTTGAAATGTCAAATAAGGCATTTATCAGCTAGATAATTGATTTGCCGCATAAGTAATTCTTGTCCTGCCGGATTTCTTGACTTAACCTCTTCGTGGAGACGTCAAGATCTCTGGGAGGAATTTATGATGAAGAAATTTGGCCTCGCTTCTGCGGGGATATTCGCGGCTATGATGGCAAGCTCTGCCATGGCTGCCGACAAGCTGACATACTATTGCAGTGCGCAGGAAGACTGGTGCCAGTTGATGGCTAATGGTTTTCAAGATGCGACAGGAATCAAAGTAAATATGACTCGCAAGAGTTCTGGTGAGACTTTTGCTCAAATTAAAGCTGAAGCATCCAACCCAAAGGGCGATGTTTGGTGGGGTGGTACCGGTGATCCGCATCTTCAGGCTGCTGAAGAAGGCCTGACCGAGCCATATGTATCTCCAATGCGCAAAGAATTGCAGGATTGGGCGATTTCTCAGGCAACATCTGCTGGCGACAAGACCATTGGTATCTATTCAGGTGCTTTAGGCTATGGCTACAACTCAGACCTTTTGGCAAAAAATAATTTGCCAGTGCCTGCGTGCTGGAAAGATTTGTTGAAGCCTGAATATAAGGGCCACGTTCAAATGGCGAACCCGAATTCATCGGGTACTGCTTACACCACGCTTGCTACGATTGTGCAGCTGTTTGGTGAAGACGAAGGCTTTGAATTCATGAAAGGTCTTCATGCGAATGTAAACCAGTACACAAAATCTGGTTCTGCGCCGATTAAAGCTGCCGCACGTGGTGAGAACACCATTGGTATCGTGTTTATGCATGATGCTGTGAAGCAGGCTGCTGCTGGCTTCCCGATCAAGGTTGTGGCGCCATGTGAAGGTACCGGATACGAAATTGGTTCTATGTCCATCGTTAAAGGTGCACGCAATTTGGAGAGTGCTCAGAAATTCTACGATTGGGCTCTTTCTAAAGAAGCACAGGCTTTGGCATTGGAAGTAAACGCGTTTCAGGTGCCATCCAATACTATGTCACCGACATCGGATAAGGCTCCGGATCTCGCATCTATCAAACTCATCGATTATGATTTTGCGAAATACGGTTCCAGCGATGAGCGTAAGCGTCTTCTGAAAAAATGGGATGACGAGGTTTCCACGCTCCCGCAATAAGTAAGACATAATGCAATCCAACAAAAAAACGACCTTCCCGGTTTTGATCTTTTGGATCATTGTCGGGTGGGTCGGCTTCCTTATTCTTCCTTGGTACGGGATTGAAGACTTCTGGACATTTGAATGGCTGGTCGACGGATTTCCGTGGGACAGCGACTATGCGCCAGGGATATTCTTGTTGGCCCAGGGTGAGAAGCTTTGGCTCGCACCATTGCTGCTGCCCCTCATTGGGTCTCTCATCGCCTATCGAATGGGGCGAACGCATCCTTTATACGCCAATACACTTATTGTGGTTGGTGCGTTTGGCTTTGCATGGCTCATTGCACAGGGCTTTGGCATAGGGCTCCGCGGCTGGAATTATGACTGGCTGGAGGCTTTATTTGGGCCGTTGAACGACCGCCAGTTTGGTATGGGCTATGGCGCTATGCTGCTGTCTGCGTCCTTCTTATTCTTATTCACGCAAGGCATCGCTGCGCGCGGTGCCGTCAACGGCGATGTGTTCGTGGTGTCATCCATCGGCTTTGTTGTTGCTGTTGTTGCCGTATTCGTATTTTTCCCGATCGCACGCATGCTAATCGCGGCCTTTATCACCGAAGAGGGTTCATACTCGATAAGTGTATTCTTCTCAAAGTTCTTGAGTAATCGACTTTGGGGGCTTGGTTGTTTGTCTGGCGGGCGGTGCGGTGCTGCTTGGAATTCGTTGTTCCTGGCTGTTCTGGTTGGTTTTCTGACAACGATATTGGGTTTGGTATTTGCGCTGGTTGTGACCCGCTCCGGGTTTAAGTACAAAAAACTTCTGCGCGCGCTCACAGTATTGCCAATCATCACTCCACCATTCGTAATTGGCTTGGCGCTTATCTTGCTGTTTGGCCTGTCTGGATCGGTTACTGTTTTTGTTTCCGATATTTTTGGCTTCCAACCCACGCGTTGGGTCTATGGCTTGCCGGGCGTTTTGATTGCTCAAGTCTTAGCATTTACGCCTATCGCCTTTCTGGTGTTGATTGGCGTGGTGGAGGGTGTCAGCCCATCCATGGAAGAGGCAGCGCAGACGTTGCGCGCCAGCAAATGGCAGGTATTTAAAACTGTCTCGTTACCGCTCATGCGTCCGGGCCTTGCCAATGCGTTTCTACTAGGTTTCATCGAAAGTATGGCGGATTTCGGTAATCCGCTGGTGCTTGGTGGAAATTTCGACGTGCTTTCAACTGAAATATTCTTTGCAATCGTGGGCGCGCAATACGATCAAGGCAGAGCCGCTGTGCTAGCCATCGTGCTGTTGGCCTTCACGTTGTCAGCGTTCTACGCCCAGCGCTTCTGGCTCGGCAAAAAATCATACACCACAGTATCCGGCAAAGGCGATTCAGGCATTCATCCCCATATGCCAAGTGGTCTTGCGATTCCGGTTTATATTTCAGCGGCCGTCTGGGCGCTGTTTACGATCGTGGTTTATGTGATGATCGTTTACGGTTCCTTTGTTGAGCTGTGGGGTGTCAACGACACGCTTACCTTCAAACATTATGTAACCGCGTTCTCTGTCAGGCTTGGCGAAGAAGGTATCCGCTGGACTGGCTCGGCATGGAACAGTTTCTGGACCACCGTTCAAATTGCTGCCCTGGCCGCGCCACTTACTGCGGCGGTTGGACTTATCACTGCGTATTTGCTGACACGGCAGAACTTTGCTGGCAAGAATGCGTTTGAGTTTGGCACCATGCTTAGCTTTGCTATTCCCGGAACAGTAATTGGTGTGAGCTACATTTTGGCCTTTAACGTGCCACCAATTGAAATCACCGGTACTGGCGTCATTCTGATTGTCAGCTTTATCTTCCGAAATATGCCTGTGGGGGTACGAGCGGGGATTGCGTCCATGAGCCAGCTCGATAAAAGCTTGGATGAAAGCTCGCTGACACTTGGTGCAAACAGCGCACAAACATTCCGGCGTGTGATCTTACCCTTGCTGAAACCTGCAATTCTCGCCGCGTTGGTGTATTCTTTCGTGCGTGCAATGACCGCAATCTCAGCAGTCATTTTCTTGGTCAGCGCCGAATATGATATGGCGACGAGTTATATCATCGGTCGGGTAGAGAATAATGATTATGGTCTTGCGATTGCCTACTCCACCACATTGATCTTTGTCATGCTGTTTGCCATTGCCGTGCTGCAGCTGGCCGTCGGCAAAACTAACATTGGCCGTCGCACGAGCCATTCCAAATGAGGGGCTAAACACAATGACCATCGCGACTAGCAGCAAGGCGGCCTCAGTTTCATTCCGCAATGTCAAAAAGATGTACGGCAGAGATGTTCTGGCAGTGGATGATATTTCGCTGGAAATTGAACCTGGCAAGTTGGTGACTTTGCTAGGGCCATCTGGCTGCGGAAAGACGACCACGCTGCGTATGATTGCCGGGCTTGAAATGGCAACTGAAGGTCAAATTTTGATTGGCGATGTTGATGTTACCAAATTGCCGGCTACCGACCGCGACGTTTCAATGGTGTTTCAGTCTTATGCACTGTTCCCACATATGAATGTGGTGGAAAATGTTTCGTACGGTTTGAAATTCTCGGGCTTCAACAAGTCTGAAACCAAGGAGCGGGCGCATGCGGGCTTGGACCTGGTGGGCCTTGATGGTTATGCGGACCGACTTCCATCGGAGCTATCGGGTGGTCAGCAGCAACGTGTGGCTGTTGCCAGAGCGCTTGTTTTGGAACCACAGGTGCTGCTGTTTGATGAGCCACTGTCGAATTTGGATGCCAAGCTGAGGCGTCAGGTGCGCGAAGAAATTCGTGAGATCCAACAAAACCTTGGTCTCACCGTGGTCTATGTGACTCATGATCAGGAAGAGGCACTGGCTGTGTCTGACCGCATTGTTGTCATGCGCAATGCTCAAATCGCGCAGGAAGGCAGCCCGCGTGATTTATACGAATTGCCAAATGACGCATTTGTGGCCGATTTCATCGGAGAGGCAAATCTCATCCCGTGTAACGTTGAAGCGGTTGAAGGCGAGATGGCAACGATAGCGATCGGAGACTACACGCACAAAATCCCGTCACGAGGTATGAAGCAGGGCACTGCAACATTAGCTGTGCGACCCAGTAGGGTTGAGCTGCATGCCGAAGCATCGGACAACAGCATTGCGGCCAAAGTCGCGAAGGCAACCTATGTAGGAAGTCACATGGAATACACGATTGAAGCGAGCTTCGGCACCGTCTTTGCCGTGTCTGGTGATGTAACTTCAGTGTTTCGAGCTGGTGATGCTATTGCAGTGAAATTCACGAAATCCGGACCTGTGCTTCTCCCAAAAACCTGATCCTCATATGTTATTGTAATTGGACGATTTTTGAGACTTTGACACAATGTGTCACAGTAATTGGCCCTATCATCCATTGGGCAACGGATTTAAAATACCTCAGGAATTATTAGCAGGTAGGTGAGGGCGCACTTAACCAGCTAGGCCATCAGGGCGAATGGCTTTAAGTGCAACATCGATCATTTCTGTTGATCGAATTCTGATGGTTTGTGCCGTAAATGAGTAGAGTTTTGACAGCTGCGATAAGGATTATTGCAAACTCATTGCGTCAACTCTTCAGACGACCCGACTGGTTCTCCCTTGTAAATCGACAAACTATTGCAGATGACGCGTTTGCTGGACTTACCGGTGCGACTATTGTTTTGCCGCAAGGTATTGCCTTTGCAGCCATTGCTGGACTTCCGCCCGAATACGGATTCTACACTGCAATGATAACGCCCATTGTAGCGGCCCTTTTTGGATCGTCGTGGCATACTGTATCAGGCCCAACTACAGCGATTTCCGCATTGGTGTTCGGCGCATTGTCCGGAATTTATGCGCTAGGAAGTGCTGAATTTATTCAGGCGGCGATCACTTTGGCCTTGCTGGTTGGTATATTCCAATGGGTCTTAGGCTTGGCGCGACTTGGAGCATTGGTCGACTTTGTTTCACACTCTGTCATGACCGGTTTCATTACTGGTGCTGCGTTGCTTATTGCTCTTACTCAGATAAAGCACGCACTTGGCCTTGATCTGCCGAGACCAGAGCACCTCCCAGAATTTGTCAGCGCTCTTTGGGAGAATATTTCGAATACTGACAGTATATCATTGGGCATTGCCTTTGCAGCATTGACTGCTGGTTACGTGGTAAAGCGCTTGCGCCCGGCCTGGCCAAACTACCTTTTGGCTCTGTTGGCTGGAACATTGGTCTATTTTGCGCTTGGTGGATCCGAGCTCGATGTTGCCACAATAGGAACTATCCCTTCTGTGGTGCCTATGTTTGCTCTGCCCAATTTGTCGTTTGGTTCTTTACGTGAATTAGCGTCGCCGGCATTTGCTGTAGCGATGGTTGGCCTTCTAGAAGCTATGTCGATTTCCAAAGCTGTGGCAACACGCTCCGGTCAGGATATTAATAGCAACCGCGAGTTTGTTGGGCAGGGTGTTTCAAATGTCGCGGGTAGCTTTTTTCAGTGCTATCCGGGTTCAGCCTCTTTTACCCGTAGCGGTGTCAACTACGAAGCCGGTGCCAAAACACCACTTTCTGCGATTTTCTCTGCAGTATTCTTGTTGGTAATTTTACTCTTCATAGCGCCATATTTTGCCTATGTGCCAATTCCTGCGATGGCGGGTGTCATTATTTTGGTTGCTTGGAAACTTATTGATTTCCGAGAAATCGCTCACATCTTTGGAACCAGCAAAACCGAAAGTTGGATTGCAGGCGTTACTTTTGTATCTTCGTTGGCCATCGATCTGGAGTTTGCGATCTACGCCGGTGTTCTGCTGTCCTTAGCGCTATTCCTAAACAAGACATCGCGTCCCTTTATTGGAATTGGCGCACCAGATCCGTCTACGACTAACCGCACATTTACAGAAGCATCCGGGAATGATCTCAATGAGTGCCCGCAATTGTTGATGGCTCGTCTGGACGGTCCATTATATTTCGGCTCTGTAGAGTTTATTCGCAGGCAGTTCCGCCGGTTTGAGTTTGAGCGCCCACATCAAAAAAACATTTTGTTTATTGTTAAAGGCGTTGGCGAAATCGATTTGCCTGGCGCCGAGCTACTGATTGCTGAAGCAAAACGCCGCGAGAAAATGGGCGGCTCTTTTCACCTGCAAACGAAAACCCCAAGGACCATAAACAAGCTAGGTCGGTTCCAGGTAATGAAGAGCCTCACCAAAAAGCATATTCATCTCAGTAAAGGCGATGCGATTGCAGAAATTGTGCCCGAGCTTGATCAAAGTATTTGCGCAACTTGTACTGCACGAATTTTTAGAGAGTGTCCAAACGCTCAACCCATTTTGCAAGACATCAACATTGAGGCGCCGGAGATGACGCGTGAACAAAAAGACGCTGTGTTGATCTGAGTTGATACAACTTAGGTTTAATTAAGCGTTTGCGCCATTCTCCAACATTGACACTTTGTAATGGGCAATCTAACTGCCGGTTAGTTTTGGCGGTTTTCTGAGGAATTTATGCGTTCGTTTGGTCTTCTTATTGTTATTGCGGCTTTGGCTGGCCCATTGGTTTGGTTTGTGCCGCTAACCGCTAAATATGACACTTCAGCTCTGTTTAGCCAGTATCTTGGGTCTGCCGCTTTGATAGCCATGGGATTGTCACAACTTTTGGCGACCCGCTTCAGATGGCTTGAAACGGTATTTGGTGGCCTCGACCGGATTTACATCATCCATAAATGGTTGGGTGTCGGTGCCATTGCCGCTGTGCTTTTACACGACACTGTTGATGCAGATATCCGAGGAACAGGCCTGGAAACATTTCTATCTGATCTTGCTGAATCCCTTGGTGAGTTCAGCCTCTATGCGTTGTTGATCCTGGTGGTCTTATCCATCGCGACTTTTGTGCCTTATCATCTTTGGAAATTTACACATAAATTCATGGGTGCGCTATTTGCGTTGTCTGCGTTCCACTATGCCTTCATTCTAAAGCCATTCGATGTGTTAGAGCCACTGGGGCTGTATGTCCTTGGTTTTTGTATATTGGGCATTGTTTGCTATCTTTACACCTTATTGCCACTCACCTGGCTTGCATCCAAGCATGCATATACGGTGCGGTCTGTTGAGCAGACAGGGGATGCAACAAGCATTACTCTTGATCCCGTGAAGAAGGGGTTACGCCATCAGGCTGGACAGTTTGCCTTTGTAAGTTTCGATGCACCTGAACTTCATGAAACACACCCCTTCACCATTAGCAATTCTCCCGATGGGAGCGGTTCCTTGCGTTTCACGGTAAAGGCACTGGGTGACTATACTGCGCGGGTTGATCGCCTGCTCGATACAGGCGTGACAGCCTCAGTGTCAGGTCCCTTTGGGCATTTCTCACCACGCGGGAAACCGGATGTGGATATCTGGATCGCAGCAGGTATAGGCATTACGCCATTTGCGGCCTGGGCAGGTGCTTCAAACTTTGAAAAGCCGACCCATTTGTTCTTCTGTGTTCGCGATAAGGTGTCAGCTCCGCATTTGGATGAGTTGCTGGCGCTCGCGCAGACTCAGCCCAACTTTCATTTACACCTTGTTGAGTCCGCAGTGCACGGACGCTTGGACGCGGCCTATATTGCAAAGACGATCGACTTGCCTTTGGCGCGTGCCAAGGCATATTTCTGTGGGCCGACAGCCATGCGCAACGCGTTGCGGAAGGACCTCAAAGGTCTTGGTCTCAAATCGTCGAAGTTTGTTTACGAAGAATTCGAAATCCGTTCAGGGCTGGGTCTTCGACGATTGCTGATATGGGTTCTGCGCCGATTAGGCCGCCGATCATCCAAGCTGGATGCACTTCAAAAAGCGTTGTCATTTCACTAAGTGCCAGAGGCCCCCAACAGGGGTGAAACCGCGAAATCACTTCATAAACTTTCGTTAGAGGCACTACTAACTAAGCCTTTTGTCAATGGTGCGTTTGACCATTTGGACCCAGTTGTAGCGAGCCAGCCACTGGAGCTGGTTTGTTTATCAACTGAACCTAAAAGGTAAAAACATGACACATATTTTTGACGTAAAAAACGTGGCTCTCGCATCTGCTTTTGCAGGAGCTTTGTTGCTGGCGCCCGCACTTGCAGCATCAGCACCGGTCGTCGGTGATGTGTTGGGGACTGATGAAGCAACAATTCGCACATCCCTTGAAGCTCAAGGGTATGTGATTGACGAGTTTGAAAAAGAAGACGGTGAAATTGAAGTCGAAGTGGCAATGAACGACACCGAGTTGGAAATCAAGATTGATGCCGAAACTGGCGCTGTTCTTGAAATTGATTCCGACGATGACGTCGATTCTGACATGGACACTGATAACGACGACTAAATAATTTAGCACCGCTAGGTTGTGATGATCTGGCGGTGTGTCGCATTGTTTGAGATTGGAGCACGATTACAAAATCCACGGCACGCTCATTGCGCCAGCGATGTTTTTCCGCGATGAATGTTGGTATATATATGTAGTCAGGATTTAGAATTGTGATCAGCCCCAAACTTATCCGAACAATGTGGTGTCCCTGATGTTGAAGACCGGTATAGGGAAAAATGTAGCACTTCCGGCGCTGTTTCTACTCCAATTCTTCTGCGTTTTATATCTGATTGGCGATGCCATTGCTGATTTTAAAGGTGGTGACGAAGTTGAACCTGCAGCCCGCAGTCATGCACTCGAATATACTGTTGTCGCTGCATTGGTTTTCAGTTTGATATTCACAGGTCTGGAAATCCGGAAAGTACTGCGCCGCAATTCGCGAGTAGAGGATCAACTCAAGGCGGCGTCTGGCGCATTTGCGGAGATTCTAGACGAGCACTTCACAACATGGAAGCTGACGACATCGGAACGTGACGTTGCATTGCTTGCGATCAAAGGCCTTGGGATTTCTGAAATTGCACAAATTCGAACGACCAAAGACGGCACCATAAAAGCCCAACTCAATGCAATTTATAAAAAAGCCGACGTAAGTGGGCGGCCCCAATTTATAAGCCTGTTTGTCGAAGAGTTGATGGGCGAGGCCTTGGGAAGCTGATCAAAACTCTGATAGATGAACAAGACTCTGACTTTGTTGAGCTGACTCATTTTTGAAAGTGTATTTGTGCTTCCAAATAAAATTCGTTCACTGTCCCTGCTCCTGATAGCGGAAATAGCGGCTATGTCGCTGTGGTTTGTATCTTCGGCAATTTTGCCAGATATGCTTCAAGAAGCCGATATCTCAAATGCAAGACAAGCAGCTTTGTCGAGCGCGGTTCAGGCCGGCTTTGTGGTTGGCGCTTTGTGTGTATCGTTCTTCGGCTTGGCAGACCGATATGACCCTCGGCGCTTGTTTGCTATTTGTGCATTACTTGCCGCTCTTTCAAACATCACGCTGGTACTTTTTTCGCCTGGTAGCTTTGGGGCTATTTTCGCACGGTTCCTTACCGGCGCGTTGTTGGCTGGCGTTTATCCAGTTGGTATGAAGGTCGCTGTCGGTTGGGGTAAAAAAGATCGTGGTTTTCTGGTAGGCGCGCTTGTTGCAGCCCTCACGCTTGGTTCGGCTTCGCCACATCTACTGTCACTGTTTGGTGGAGCAGATTGGCGTATTACAGTGGTTGGCACATCGCTTGCCGCAGCTTTTGGGGGTGCAATTTGTTTGCTTGCTAAGCTTGGTCCCTACCATGCGATCGCACCACGGTTTGATCCAAGAACCATTACGGTTGCTTGGACCAACCGGCGCGTGCGCCTCGCATATGCTGGCTATCTAGGCCATATGTGGGAACTCTATGCAATGTGGGCTTGGATAGGTCTTGCAACAGCGACCTCCTATGCCACCACCATGCCCATGGATGAAGCTGTTCGCCTGTCTACGATCACGGCATTCTGCGCCATTGGAGCAGGTGCGATTGCCTGTGTATTTGCTGGCTATGTGGCAGACCGAATTGGCAAGGCAGAAGTTGCGACCATTTCGATGATTTTGAGCGGCTCCTCGGCGTTGTTGGCAGCCATTACATTTGGTGGCCCAGTATGGATAACATTGGTGATAGTGATCGTCTGGGGCATCACGGTTATTCCAGACTCTGCCCAATTCTCTGCATTGGT
>JBGCFS010000201.1:0-10100 GCA_045107035.1 Hyphomicrobiales bacterium | reverse complement strand
GACTTTATCTTACCAGCACCGGATATGTCGCGCAAAAACCCTGTGACCGGTCGAGCAGACGTGACTGGTGCCTGGGACGATCCCATGCCACCGTTCGGAGAAACGGCCACCCTTGCAGGCAAATTCGCCAAACGCCTGATTGTTCGCAGTAGGACCAGGAAACAGACATGACCGGATCCTTCGTCATATCGCTTGATTTTGAGCTGATGTGGGGCGTCAGAGACCACCGGTCCATCCAACATTATGGAGATGCTGTTCTTGGCGGTCGAGAGGCCATTCCGCAGATGCTGAGCCGGTTTCAACACGCCGGGATCAGAGCGACCTGGGCCACCGTCGGATTGTTGTTCGCCAAGACCCGTGAAGAAATGCTTGCCTTCGCCCCGGCGTGCCGCCCGGCCTACACGAATGGGGCGCTCTCCCCCTACCCCGACATTGAAAATGGTAAGATTGGCGAGAACGAAGCCGAAGACCCGTATCATTTCGGTGCCTCCCTGATTGCGCAGATCGCCGAAACGCCCGGCCAGGAAATCGCGACACATACCTACAGCCATTATTATTGCCTCGAACCAAGTGCCGATGCAGCGGCTTTTGACGCAGATCTTTCATCAGCTATCGAGATCGCCAAACACGCAGGGCATGACATCCGAAGCATCATCTTTCCGCGCAACCAGATGAGTGAGGCGCATATTGCGCAAAGCGCAAAGCACGGTGTCGATATATATCGCGGCAGCGCAGAAGGGTGGCTTTACCGGCCGCGTTCGGGAGGTGACACAACCAAGCTGTTCAGGCTGGTGCGTTTCGCAGACGGCGCGCTCCCGATTGGCCCCAAACAAGTCGTAAATCCGCAGCGCTGCGGCGCTGCACTGAATTTGCCAGCCTCTCGCTTCCTCAGACCCTGGTCGAGAAAGCTTCGGGCCTACCACAAGCTCCATATTCGTCGCATTGAGACGGAAATGGAATTGGCCGCCCGCAGCGGCCAGTCGTACCACCTTTGGTGGCACCCTCATAACTTTGGCCGCAACACGGCAGAAAATCTGTCTCAACTCGACCGAGTGATCGCGTGTTTCAAACGCTGCCGTGATGATTTCGGAATGGTCAGCAGGTCGATGCATGATCTGGCACCAGAAAACCCAGCTTGACCAAAGATCAAAAACCAAGCAAATCGCTTACTCACACCCTAAATGCTAAGACTTAAATCCTTAAAAATAGAATAGAAGAGATAAAACGCAAGGTGACCCCATACTTAGCAATTTTTAGTGTATACTCGTTTCTTGCTGTACCAAACAAGAAGAAAAAATCGACATTTTTCCTCATTGCGTCATTCTTCTTTCTAAGCTGGTTTATGGGTCTGCGATATTTTATAGGTTGCGATTACCATGGATATGGCGTTCGTTTCTCCCAAACAAAATATGCTACGCTTGGCGAAATACTTAACCGACAAGAACTCGGATTTGAGTTATTAACATATTATAGCACAATTATATCAGATAACTATAATACTTTCCTTCTCATTGCAAGTTCGCTTCTCTGCTTTCTATATCTCAAGTTTGCCAGTGCGCATAAAGAGGTAAGGTTCATCATAACACTATTTTTTCCTATATTGATTATTCAGCTTGGTATGTCAGGAATAAGACAAGCGATTGCTGTTGGGTTTGTATGCCTCGCATATAATGCCTACATAGATATCAAGAAAGTAAAGTGCGCAATTCTTATCGTCTGCGGCGGCATGTTTCATACCTCTGCATTCCTTCTCTTACCCATCGCACTATCTGCTGGGCAGAGGTTCAAAGTAAGCAGAGTTGTCATGGCCTTATTAGTATTGTCTATACCTGCTGCTTGGCTTCTGGAGTCACGGGTCGATGTCTATCGAGATCGCTACATTGACCAGATCTATGGAGCACAAGAATCAGGTGGAGCTTGGATACGCTGGTTCCTTACCTTCTTGCCCGTCCCACTGTTCCTTTTCAACAAAGAAAAAATAAGTGAAAAGTATAGCAAAGAGTACAACCTTCTGATTCTCGCTGCACTATTGATTTGTGTAGCGCCAGTTCTTGGAATAATCTCGTCTGTCGCCTTACATAGACTTTTGTACTACTTAATGCCGCTTTCAATACTTCTCATTGTAGGCACACTAGAAATATTTCGAGAAAAATCAAACGGAAAGCTCTTTTGGATTACACCATATTTTGGATATATGGTCTCCTGGTTTCTTACAAGCCGGCATGCGACGATTTGCTACACTCCGTATCAGAATGTGATGTTCCCAAATACCATTGAACCAATTTGGTTCAATGGATTTTAAGATGCAATCATTCAAATCAAAACATCTTCCCCAAGTCGATGCACTCCGAGCGATAGCTGTGCTTGTAGTCGTGATCTATCACTTTGCGCCAGCATACTTGCCTGGTGGTTATATTGGCGTAGACGTTTTCTTTGTTATTTCGGGATTTGTAATAGCAAGAGGATACCAAGATCTACTTCAGAATAGGAAGATATCTCTTCTTAAGTTCTTTACAAAAAGGTTAAAACGCCTCTTTCCTGCTGTAGCCTTCTTGATATTCTGTTCATCTGTTTATGCTGTTTTCGCATTAAGCCCCTTGGCATTGATTGAATTTGGCTTTTCCGTTTTCTCAGTCGCATTACTCTCACAGAATATATATTTTTGGTCAGTTGGAGATTATTTCTCAGGACCCTTAAATAAACCACTCCTGCATCTTTGGAGTTTAGCAGTAGAAGAGCAGTTCTATCTCTTATGGCCCGCAGTACTTATTGCACTAAGTAGGTTTCGAAAAATCGGTTTGATTTTTTTTGCCATTCTACTATTGTCATTTTTTACTGGTTATGTTCTTGAAAATAGATCTCCTAAAACGGTATTTTACTGGCTACCGTTTCGCATATGGCAGTTTGGTTTGGGAATATTGGCTTTTAACCTATGCCAAAAAAAGCTATTTAATTCTCACTTCTTATCAGACAAGTTTATTTTACCAGTTTGCATTTCCTTTGTGGTGTTCTTTAGCTTTATCGGAGGGACATGGACAGACTTCCCAGGCATGGGAAATTCTTTGCTTTGTGTTATAGTTGCTGTGACGCTGATTTCAGCGCACACATCTGCTGGGCAGATACCAAAACTGGCACAGAACAAGATTGTCTTACTGATTGGTCGCATATCCTACAGTTGGTATCTTTGGCATTGGCCTCCTTTGTCTTTTTTCTACATCCAGTTTGGGCGCTCGGCGAGCGTTATGGAAGGGGTCCTCATTTCTTTCGCGACCCTTTTACTTGCCTACGGTAGTTATCGACTTGTCGAAAGGCCATTTAGGGAAGCGAGTTTCTCTGTTGCGTCACTTATCAAGTTATGGGTATTCGTAAGCTGTATTTTTCTGTCATTTGGGTTTTTAGTTTATGACAGCAAAGGATGGGTGCAGCGATATCCTACTGATTTGCGACCCCTATTGTTGGCGAAACTGGAAGGCGATACGTCACGCTGCAGTTATATCAAGTTGCTTCAAAACCCTGGCAGCGAATTCTGTAGGATTTATCAGGCAGACGTAGATCGTCCGACAGTCCTTTTCGTAGGTGATTCACACGTGGCAGTGATTCAAGATACCTTACATAGTATGGGCAAAAACTTAAACATCTCGATTTTAATGACAACACGTAATTGTGATCTTGGCCGATATGGCACATTTGCTTTTTGTAGTGATGATGTTTTTGAGCGACTGTTATCCCAGACCACGAGCGCATCGGTTGATGCCGTTGTCACAATGTCGTTTTGGGAGCTCGATCTTTTCAGCTCTAAAGAAATGTCAGAGGAAATAGCACGCTTGGCAACATTGGACGTTCCCATATTTATTGTTGAAACGGTTCCGAACTCAAGTCACTTTTTGCCTCAGACACGTATCGATGATTTCTATGAAACGGGGCGGGTGGATCTTTCAGGTATAAGCCGCGAAACTTATGATCTGTTCATTACACCGACCAACCACGTTCTTAGCACAGCGATAGAAATGTCAGGTACGGCCGCCCAATTGCTCAAACCACGAGACTACATCTGCTCAAGTGTTGAGTGTCCCTTTAGTATGGATGGAGAAGTTCTTTATTTTGACAGTAACCATCTCACACATCGCGGCGCGGCTCTTCTGGTACCGATGTTTGAAGATGCTCTTGAAAGTGTGAGCCTGAAGTGATGAGGCGGAGTGGACCTATCGCGGCTTGATGCCGCTCCTTTGATAGCATTTACTGCAACAAAGGAGACAGCAACATTGACCGTGTCATAAACCACGACGCATAACCAAGGGTGGGTCAAATCTCGGGTCAGTTCTCAGTGACAATCAACAGTGAGGCTTGTATTGTTACTTGCATGTGTGCCAGAAGCAAAGATTTTTGATGTAGTGGGCGCTTTAAGTTTAGCGCCAAAAGTGGAAATTTCCGGTAGCGTTGAGCGCTTACGCCTTTTTGCGCCGAACGAGCAGTTGATTTTACTTCAAGCAAATGGGTGACGCGAAGTGTTCTTGAGACGATGGCGGGCGCAACGGGAAACGAAGGCGTTCGACACGTCCAGCTTTTGTATTCAATACGAAGACGCCTCGATGTTGGTTTTGACTAAGTCAAACGATGGTGATCGCTGTATCGTGGCGTTCAGTGGCGTTGGTCATGGAACTGGTGGCATAGATTTGCAAAAGCCTGAATTTATGTCTGGCGGCACCTTTGGATCACAGGTATTTATCATCGATAAAAGACGCTCTTGGGGTAATCGAATTGATTGGGAGCGCTTGCAGGATATCATTTTGCAATTCTGTGGTGAGCAAAATATCGTGTGCATTGGCAATTCCATGGGAGGATTTCTGGCGATCCTGGGTTCAAGGTACTTGAATGCATCCCATGTGGCGGCATTTGCACCGCAATGGTCGGTTGATCCGCGGCTAGTCCCCGATGAGCATAGATGGGATCAATACGTCAGCAATATTGATACTTTTGTTCATTCTGATTTGGGGAAAAGTTTTGTGCCCCAAACAAAATATACTGTCATCTTCGGCAATGATCCTGAAGACAGAGAACAGCACGACCTCTTTTACAAATTCACCAAGCCTGCGGTAGATGGCAACATCCACTTTCTGACGATACCCAGTATTGGCCATAATGTAGCCAAGCATTTAAAAGAAATAGGTGTTCTACCCGCGATTATTGCACACAGTTTGACAGCAGAACTCGATAACTTCGAGCTGGTGGGGTTGCAACTTGACTTTGATTTTTCATGTCGCAAGACGGTGAACGAAGAATAGAAGAGGGGAAATTTATGCTGGATGTATTTTAGATATGGCATTGAAAATTGTCTTTGTAGAGGCAGCGGCAGAGCCTTTTGGTTCGAGTCGCAGCCTTTTCACGCTGATGACCCATCTTAACAGGGACAGGTTTGAACCGCTTGTGGCCTGCAACCAACATAATGAGTTGGTGTCATGGTGCCGTGATGCAGGATTAACAGTAATGCCTCTGTCCCTGCCGGGAGCAAGCAATCATAAGGTTGACTCAAAAGCACGCGAGGAGGTGACCGCGACACCAAAACTTTGGAATCCTTCTTTCAAAGAGCGAGCCTTGTTGCATCTACGTATGCTGCGTGATCGGCGCAAATACGCCAGACCCATCGCAGAGCTAAAGCGTTTTGCCGCCGTGCAAGATGCAAATGTCATCCACTGCAACAATCAGCCCTCTACCAATCAGTTTGCCTATCTTGCCCGAGGGAACCGCCCATTAGTGCAGCATTTGCGCGATGCGCCTCTGACGCGATCGTTGCACATGGAGCATCTGTCGAAAGCTTGCAAACATCTGTTTTCCATATCTGATTTTGTCCGGGATGACGCAATCTCCGCGCTTCGGCTGGACCCCCAAAATATTTCCACGCTATATAACCCGATCGGCGATGAGTTCTCTTTCGATCCGGAAGTTGCTACGCTCCAAAGGCGCAAGTGGGGCATCGCACAGGATGAAGTCGTGTTCGGCATGGCCGGACGCATCATCCCTTGGAAAGGAGTGAATCGTACGATAACAGCATTTAAGAACTTGCGCCGCGACCCGCAAATGGAAAAAAAGGCACGCTTAGTAATTGTCGGTGCATCCGACACGCCGACTGACTACGAGATCCAATGCCGACAGCTTGCCGGGGACTTGTTGGGTAAATCGATTCAGATTCACCCCTTCACCAAAGATGTAGCAAAGGTTTTCAACGGGTTTGACGTGGTGCTACACCCGATCTTGAAACCCGAAGGCTTTGGCCGCGTCATTATCGAAGGCATGGCTTGTGGTGCACCGCCGTTAGGGCGCAAGCTGGGCGCGTTGCGTGAACTCATTACAGATGGGCAAAACGGGCATCTCTTTTTAGAAGATGCCGAGTTGGTTCAACTCATGCGCTCGGTCATCACCGATCCGGCATCATTCAACAAAATGAAGGAAAAAGCCATGGCGTCAGCCGATCGGTTCCGACCGACTGCGTTAGTTCAAGATTTTGAAAAGACCTACACAAAGCTATTTCTGAATAATCAAATCGCGTAAATTGCCAAGAGCTTGAGTATCGATGCTTATCCGAAAGATCACTTTAAGCAGTATCAAATCCATGGGTCTGCGGATCATAGGACTAATCCTTGCGTTCCTAGCTCAGGCGATTTTGTCCAATTTGCTGGGCTTGGAGGGATTTTCTCAGTATTCCGTGTTTCTCAGCTACGTTCTGCTTTTGGCAGTTGCTCTGAAATTTGGCATGGACATCACCATCTTGAAGTTTGGGGCAGAGTACTTTTCTGGACACACCCCAGGTATCATCAACCATTTTGCGGTGCTAATCGCGCGTCGGTTGCTGTTCAACATCCTGCTCGCCGCTTTGGTGATTTCTGCTCTGCGTATGATTTGGCCAGGCTTTGCCACTTTGCCCAGCACAACTGCAGCGCTTTGGATGGTTCTGTTTTCGGGCTCTGTTGCAGCGCTTGGCGTGTTCTCTCAGTTTTTCCGTGCAGCCCATATGATCGGTTGGTCCCAAACCCTCGATCAGGTGTCTCGGTCGGCTTGTCTGTTGCTGGCTCTGCTGCCATTTTGGTTTTGGAATGTCCCACTCAACTTTGAGGATGCGGTAATCGTCGCATCGGTCAGCGCGGTGTCAGCGGTTATCATTCTGGGCATCATGCTGCACAGGATAATTCTGCAACCAATCACTGTTGCGGCTACAGCCTCAGATCGGTCCATGTGGTTTTCGGTGTCATTGCCTATTTTTGGCGCATCACTCGTGGGGCAGCTTTACGCACAAATGCAGATCTTGATGCTGGATCAGTTGGGCTCTGCGACCGATCCGGGCCTCTATGCGGTTGCGGTACGTCTTATGACAATGACGACGTTTGTTCTGACTGCCCTGAACGCCGTAACCGCGCCTATGATTGCAGAGGCGTTCGGGCGTAAAGACTACCAGAAACTTCAACGTATCGTGTCTTTGACCGCACGTTTAGCCACTGTTGCAGGCGGGGCGTTCGTGTCCATCCTTGTGTTTGCGGGACCCTACATCCTTTTGATTTTCGGTGAAGGGTTCGACCAAGCGTATCCTGCGCTATTGGTTCTTTGCGTGGGCTCTCTGTTCGGTGCGATGACCGGTCCTGTGGGATACGTGATGACCATGACCGACCAACAGACCAGTTTTCTCAGTACTTCACTCATCAATCTAATCTTAGTCGCCCTCCTCTCCGCCATTGGCATCACCTATTTCGGCCTGATCGGGGCAGCGGCCGCAGCCGCCTTTGGTCAGATTTTCCTTAATGCTGTGCGTTGGAAGTACGTATGGAGAAAAGTCGGCATAGACACATCGTTCATCGGCATTCGGAGCTTAAAAATTGATCCATGAAAATCTTGTAAATTTCTTTATTGTAGGAGCGCCTAAATGCGGCTCGACTTCGCTGTTTCATGCACTCTCGCGCCATCCGGAGATCACGTTTGGCCGGGCAAAAGAGCCGCATGCGTTTATCGGCGGGCTGAATCTGCGCGGGTCCACATCGATAGAGGCCTACTGTGCGCTTTATGATTTTGATCCGTTGTTCAAGGTCTTTGGCGATGCATCCATAATGCACCTTTACTCACCGGATGCGGCACAGAATATCGCCAAATACAATCCTAATGCAAAAATTCTAATTATGCTCCGCGAACCTGAGGATTTCGTGGTCTCTTACCACCACGAACAGGTTTATAACGGGATCGAAAGCAACCTTACTTTGCGCGTTTGCTGGGATTTGTGCGAAGAGAGGCGCGAAGGCAGAAATGTCCCCGCCCACTGTCCGGATAAACGCTTGCTTGATTACGCAGAAGTAGCCCGTTTTGACGTGCAGGTTGAAAGATTTCTGCAGGTATTCGACGAAGATCAAATTCGCGTGGGTTTTCTATCCGACATCAGGTTGAGGCCAGATGTCTTCATGGAGCGATTGCTGGACTTTTTGAACGTAGCGCCAGCACCAGATATCACATTGGAACAGCTCGCTTCAGCCAAGACACACAAACGGCGCTCCGTGCGCAATGTCGTCATGGTGTTGAGCCATCCCTCCGTTTTATCAATGTGGAAAAAACTACGCGTCGCACTAGGAATTTCGGGTAGGTTGAAGTTACTGCACCGTATGAAGGTGGCCAATACGGTAAGCGGTGAAAAGGCTAAAATCCCTTCCCAGTTACGCAAAAAAATCCGCCGCCATTACGCTGACAGTTGGACGCGTTTGAACGCTCTAGTAAATGATGTGAGGCTCCTTCCATAATTACTGGAGCCACCAATCTACGAAGTGTGTTAACTCTATTGAAGATAACTTTGTGGATAGTTTTGAAGTGCCCCTAGTTTCTCATGCCCCAAGGTCAAGAGCATGTTTTGTCTCGCCGAAGGGAAGGTCAACCAGTTGTCGCTTTGGTCCCAGCCATAGGTGGCGCGATCAACAACATGAATTCATTGAAGGCCTAAAAATGTTTGAACTTGCTCATGACATTATTCGTAGATTGCCAGATTTTCGCGGTAAGAAGAGACTTCTCAAGTCTTTATTGCCATACTTAAGAGAAGTACGCTCCTTTTACGGGCCAAAACTCACTGTCTCGACCAACGACAATACCTTTTATGCAAGCTACTTCGCGCGATATGGAAGCGAGCTAGAAAATCTGATTAAGGTACTTCCTGAGACCGGAACGTTTATTGACTTTGGCTCCAACCAAGGAATTTACAGCCTTATTGCGGGGCACCACTTGAAGCGGGGGACCGTTTGGGCGATTGAACCTAACCCGATCGTTTATTGCAACCTAGTCCGCAATATTCAAATCAATGACCTTGATAACGTGGTTGCGCTCAATTTCTCTATTTCTGCTCATACGAGCGTCCAAAAGTTGCACTTCTCCGACTCGCATACAGGAAAAGGGAACATTGGTTATCCTAGCAGCGGTGCCGGTGAACGTAGCGTCAATGTCTCATTGTTTGCACCAAATACTTTCCGGGACATCATGACCATATCAAACGTCGAACGCAGCACTGTTTTATGCAAAATTGATACCGAAGGCGCGGAGGTCGAGGTGCTCAAGGGTTTGGCAGCAAGTGGTCTGCTTAACCAGATAGGCACCTTTCACATAGAGATAGATGAACGATACTTGAATCGACTAAATGCAACAACGGACAATGTGTACGATCTTCTATTGCAGAACGGGTTTATCGCAAAAACAGATAGACGTGGCGCACAGCACTATGATGAAATCTTCGTCCACGAGAGTTTAAACGAACAGATCAACTAGTCACCCGGAATCGAAGTTCGGCTCATTGTCTTCAGGCAGAAGCGTTTGACGGATGCGAGGATCTCATCGGCTGATTTGACCCATCTGTATGGCTTTGGATCGGCGTTGTGTGCGTCGATAAAGGCCATGATGTCGGCCTCCAATTCGGCAACAGATCGATGCACGCCGCGCTGGATTTGCTTGCGGGTCAGCTCTGCGAACCAACGCTCGATCTGGTTCAACCAACTGGCCGATGTCGGCGTGAAGTGGACACGCCAGTGGGGGCGACGGGCCAGCCATGCCTTCACCTTCGGGGTCTTGTGGGTGGCGTAGTTATCCATCAC
>JBGCFS010000200.1:0-3249 GCA_045107035.1 Hyphomicrobiales bacterium | reverse complement strand
GCCCGCCATTCAAATTATCGTTACTGGCTCCACCGATAAGATGATCGTTGCCTTCTTCGCCAACGAGCAGATCAGCTCCTTTCCCTCCGTACAGAGTATCTTCACCTTGACCGCCCAAAACACTATCATTGCCGGCACCTGCATGAATTTCGTCGGCCCCAGCGCCTCCAAACAAGGAGTCATCACCCCCGAAGGAGCTGATTGTATCATCGCCCCACCCGCTGGATATCGTGTCATTTCCGCTACCTGCGAGGAAACGATTGTGGAGTGTATCTCCAATGGCGTTATACCCGTCATTATAGCCGAGCCGAGCAGCTTCCATGAATGTTAAGGCCCAACCTTGGGCATAGGCGCTGTTAGGACCCGCGGCTGAAATTGCCACATCATAGGCCGTTTGATTTTCAAGATATTCGTGATAATCTAAAGCTATCTGTAGATTGTGCTGAAACTCGTCAAAAAGAATGGATTTCGATTTAATAAATAATTCAGACGCTTTGAGTGCTGCTATGAATTCGGATTCTGTTGAGAAACTGTACCCTTGGTCTTGAAGTTTCAAAATTGTCGCGCGTAGGTATAATACGTCGCCTAGAATGTCGCCGGCTTTGTCTTTGTCTGGGACAAAGACATTAACAAAATTGCTGTCGCCGCGCTCTTCGATTATCGAAGTACCTATTCTAAGCGCATGTTTCCAATTTGCGCTGACCAAACGGTCTGCAATAGCTTCAAAAATAGCTGTTTCTTGGAGATCTGTCACTTGGAGATCCGAATACAACCGATTTGCTTGAGAAATTAGATATCCAAAAATACTAGCATTGCTCGAAATCGGCCAAGACTCGAATAGTGCAACAAGTTCGTCATTGCTAACCCCGCCTGCTGCCTCTTCATTGATTTCAGTAAATACCGTTTTTTTCGTGATTTTAATGAAAAAGAACTTCTTCCAGTAAGTATACGAGCCGAAATGCGTGACTTCATCCAAAAAATCAGCGTCCAGCTTTACAGCATCAAGTGCTGATTTAACTTTTAAGTCGCCATCGTTCAATTCAAGGGCTTGAATGGTGTCAACATATCGGGCTTTGAATGCGCTTTCAAGCGTGTTGAACGTCCGCCCTGAACCGTTAGTAATACTCTCTTCGTAATGTCCGAAAACCAGGCGAAGCTCGTTTCCGATTTCTGCAAAATTGTTTGACTCAGATTGGGTTTGGATCACCAGTTCGTTCATAAACTCGACATAATGTTTCGCGATACTCAGCGCCAATTCGATGTTCCCACCATCGTCAGATACAGGGGAAGCAACCTCAAATATTCCCAAATCCTTTTTGTAAATAACTTTCGTATATGCAGTCGGGGTTTTCTCGAATAGATTGTCGAAGATCTTTCCCACAATTGCCGAGAATATCATCGTTGCGGGGTGAGCGGCCATCAAGTCAGTGAACGATGAAATAGCAAGTTTTACGGCACCGTCCGCGATTCTACCTTCGATGGTTTCGATTTGGGGCAACAGTCGTTTAAATACTGTTTGAAATATAAGACCAGGAATGCCTGTTCCCGTGGTGATGGCTTCACCGAAAGATTTAGGTGTCCCGCCTAAGAATTCGTCAGGCTCAAGTCGCTTCAATAGTTTGTCGCCCCAGCTTAACTCACTTCCGAGAGCATGGAGACCCGTGTCCAACAGATGGTTGATTCCGTGATGCGCAAGGGTGCTTGCGATCTCACCGCCAACACTGCCATTGTTTAAGCCTTCAAATACTTCGCCCATGATCCAGTTGGTCATAAGTGAGGTTGCGCTCTCAGCAGCATTTTCAGCAAGATCTAGTTTGAAGTCACCAAACGAGAATTTTGATATCGTATCCGTATCTGTTTTTGAGTGACTATCCGGTTGCCCCCAGTTTTTCAAAATACTGTGGATCTCGCCACCTGCAAATTCTAGAGTATTTTCTAGAAGTGTTCCAATCACAGTATTGGTAGCGAACTGTTCAAACGGGTTTGCATCATCACCGATCAGCGCGTTTACCAAGTAAGGCGTTAGAAGCGATCCGACTTGCTCTCCAAGTACCGTTCCATCCAATTGATACGTAACCGGCTGGCCAACGGCGTTGCCATTTTCGTCGCGTTGAAACTGCGTTTGCAAAAGAATTTCATCGCCATTCGCGTCCTTGCCAACGAATGTTGTGTGACCATCTCTGAGCTGAACCCCGTTTACAATTTTCGATTTAAAGACCGTTGTACCTAGCGTATTACCATTCTCATCCTTTAAAAGCACTTCTGCACCGACTAGATTACCGTTTGCGTCTTCTTCAACATTCACTAATCCCGCCAGTTCATGGTCGTGCAATGCCGCCAAAATAGACTTGTTGTGAACACGGACGCCGTCGGCAATGTAGTTGTGATGGCTGGCGACTTCGAAGTTGTATACACGGTGCGTGGTTTCTACCGAAAGACTTTCTTCAAATGTAGAACCACTGTGCACGGTCATATCGGAAACCAATACACCGACCGTAGATGCAGAAAAAACTTGTGTGTCAGACAGAGTGCCAGTGTTTGTCATTAAATTCTACCTATTAGATGTCGCCGCTTCGGCCGCAGCGACTTCAGCCATAAATGATTCAACTACGATGTCCTGGTCTGCGAAAGGAGAGATGCAATCAACCACGACCACCTCGGGACCTGATCGCCAGTCCGCAATCCGCATTTCGTAGCCACCAGCATTCAGCTTTGACTGCACTTCTTTCGAAGCATATGCCCAAATTAACACCGCAACCGGTTGTTTGCGCTTATAAAACACGCGAACTTGTTTGAGCATCAGCGGCGCAAACACCTTCTTTTCGAAGCTTGATATTGGCATATCGCAATAAGGTTCGGACATGCTCATGAGCCATGTCACCAGTCCAACTGTTTTTGTAAATTCATCAGATGTTGGAACGTCAGGAACGGCTTTGGTATGATTGCCAATTGCGCTCATAAAATCAACCTATCGTTTATACAAAATAACGCTGAAGATAACTTACATCTCAATTAGGGTGGGCTTCAACTCCACCCTGAAAGCTATACTTCGCATAACACCAATCATCGGATCAACACGAAAATCGTAGGGAGCTTACCAGTATAGAAGGCATTGCCAAGTTGTTGGGGACTGCGTTCACGACTAGGTGTCAGGGATGAAGATACCATCTGACATGCCGCGCCTGAAAGGCTACCGTTTTCCGCGCGAGATCATCGCATATGCGGTTTGGTCTTACCATCGCTTTGCCC
>JBGCFS010000020.1:0-20110 GCA_045107035.1 Hyphomicrobiales bacterium | reverse complement strand
TACAAAAGACGTTAGACATCCTGGAAAACAGAGCATTCGAGTTCGTTTTTAACGCATCCGCGCGTGCAGAAGTCAGCGTGGCGGGCGAACTAGAGGCAAAAGATGGAATGCTTGCTGTAAGTGGTAAGATCGATCGTCTGTGCGAAACACATGACGGCTTATTGATCGTTGATTTCAAAACCAATCGGCAGGTGCCTGCAACAGCAGCTGAGATTCCGCGAAATTATGTCAATCAGCTTGCAGCCTATCGAGCTTTGTTACGTCAAAGTTTTGTGAAAACCAGAATAAGTGCTGCTGTGCTTTGGGTGGAAACGGGACGGTTTGATATCTTGGAGGCTGAAGTCCTGGATGCCGCGGAAGATAAGATTTTGAATTAGTTGCCAGAGTATATGGACGTAAAAAACCGGACGCCACCAAAGTGGTCATCCGGTTAGATAGTATCTGTACAATGTGTCAGTTAAGAAGCGCGGCGACGGCGGTCGCTTGCAGGCTGATAAGCAACTTTGCAATGGTAGGTGCAATAAGGAGCGCCTTCTTTGGAATCGTGACCACAAAAATGGAAGTCATTGCTGCCTGGATCACCGATCGGCCACTTACAGACACTTTCTGAAATGGTCAAAATGCTGGCTCTCTTTGAAATAGGCACAACGACATCATCTTTAGGCTGTGGTTGAATAGCAACTTCTGCCTCTACGTCCGCTTCGAACTTAAGTGCTGTGGCGCCCATTGTTTGCGGACGACGTGGTACTGAAGATGCGGCCTCAGACTTGTTGGCAGATTTTGCACCAGCTGTAGAGCGAGGCTTGCGTGTTCTCGCTGCAGTACTTGGGGATTTCGCGCGACCCGAGAGGCCAAGACGATGAACCTTTCCAATAACCGCGTTCCGGGTGACGCCACCCAATTGTGCTGCAATTTGGCTTGCGCTTAGGCCATCAGCCCAAAGTTTGCTCAATGTAGCAACGCGTTCGTCGGTCCAGGACATTGATGTCTCCATATTAGTGTCGCATTTACCATCTCGCATTGCACACAAGGCGTGCAAAAACTGAGAATCCGATCCCTCCGTCCAAAACAGAATTTGCTTTAGACGCGCAAACACCGCATTTAGGGGTGAAACGAAATCGTGACACGAGATGTCGTGCTTAATGAAACGTAAACTACAATATGGGGTGACTCGGTGACAAGAGTCGCGGGCTAACAAAATCGGTTTTCCCCGCTTTTTTTGACAAATATACTACGGTTCCGGTACCGGAAATCCTTGGCATGAATTGGGTGATATACAAAGGGTCTTTGAATTCAGACGTTTAGGCTGTATGTAGGTTGTGGACAACTTGAAAAGCCGCCAATCGACACCGTCGAATGGGCGGCATTTTTTATTGGAATATTTAGCAGGCCATATTGGGTTCAGTTGAAGTGGAGATAGGATTATGACATCGCAGGCGCAAAAATCCGCGCTTTACAGCACATACGCACGTTCGAAGTTGAACTTTGAACGAGGTGAAGGCGCGCGATTGTTTACTCCGGGCAACGATGTCTATCTGGACTTTGCAGGGGGCATTGCTGTTTCTTCTGTTGGGCACGGTCATCCCCATGTTGTAGATGCCCTGAAGGATCAAGCTGATAAGCTTTGGCATTTGTCGAACCTTTACACCATTCCAGGCCAAGAAAAACTGGGGCAAAGGTTATGTGATGCAACCTTTGCCGACAAAGTATTTTTTGGGAACTCTGGTGCTGAAGCTCTGGAGTGCGCGATTAAGACGGCGCGCCGCTATCACTTTGTAAATGGTGCACCAGGGCGGTTCCGAATTATAACTTTCGAAGGCGCATTTCATGGCCGTACTCTCGCCACTCTTGCGGCAGGCGGACAAGAGAAGTATTTGGAAGGCTTCGGCCCCAAGGCAGAAGGTTTTGACCAACTGCAATTTGGCGATCATGAAGCGCTGAAAGCAGCGATAAATGCAGAAACAGCCGCAATTCTGATTGAGCCTATTCAAGGTGAAGGTGGTCTAAGGTCAGTTCCGCATCAATGTCTGCGCGGCTTACGCGAATTGTGTGATGAGAATGGTATCCTTTTGATCTTCGACGAGGTTCAAACCGGTGTTGGTCGTACCGGTAAGTTCTTCGCGCATGAGTGGGCGGGTACGACACCTGATATTATGGCTGTTGCCAAAGGTATTGGAGGCGGCTTCCCATTGGGAGCTTGTCTAGCCACTGAAGAAGCTTCTAAGGGAATGGTTGCTGGAACCCATGGTTCAACTTATGGCGGCAATCCACTAGGTATGGCTGTCGGCAATGCTGTTCTAGATGTGGTTCTTGAGCCAGGTTTTTTGGAAGAAGTTCAGCAGAAGGGTTTACGACTCAAGCAAAAGCTTGCGGCTCTAGCTGATGCGTATCCAAACCTCATAGAGGGGATACGTGGTGAGGGCCTAATTGTTGGTATCAAGCTAAAACAGGATACATTCCCGGACGGCGTCGCACCATTTATTGGCGCTGCGCGCAAGCATCATTTGTTGACAGTAGGTGCAGGCAGCAATGTTGTGCGACTATTGCCACCTCTTATAATCACTCAGGACGATATTGATGAGGCCGTTGAAAGCATAGACGCTACGCTTAGCGATCTAAAAAACGCCTCCTGAGTCTATCATCTCAATTTAACAAGACGAGGTCGTTCAATGGCCACCACACAGCCTAATCATTTTCTTCAAATTGCCGATCACACGGCAGAAACATTGCGCGCTATGCTGGATGAGGCTGTGCGCCTGAAATCCATTCGCAAGACAGCACCTGAAAAACCATTGGCTGGGAAAGTATTGGCACTGGTGTTTGAGCAACCCTCTACACGTACGCGTGTTTCATTTGATGTTGGTATGCGCGAACTAGGCGGCGAGACAATTATGCTCAGTGGTAATGAGTTGCAGATTGGCCGCGGCGAAAGCATTCCAGATACAGCGCGTGTAATGTCTCGTTTTGTCGATGCGATCATGATCCGCATGTTAAGTCACGCGGACTTGTTGGAGCTTGCTAAATACGCAACGGTACCAGTCATCAATGGACTTACCCAGGCAGCACACCCAACCCAGATCATGGCAGACATTCAGACCATCGAAGAACATCGTGGTTCCATCACTGGTAAAGTTGTCGCCTATTCTGGCGATGGCAACAACATGTTGGCGAGTTGGATTGAAGCGGCAACTAAGTTTCCGTTTCAACTCCGTATGGCCTGTCCAACGGAGTTGTCCATTGATCCGGAACTTATTGAGGATGCCCGCGCAAAAGGAGCTGATCTGGTCGTTACAATCGATCCTGAAGAAGCTGTTGCGGGTTCGGATGTTGTCATGACAGATACATTCGTCTCCATGGGTGATGATCAAGCCGAGCGCCGTCATAATTTGCTAATGCCTTATCAGGTTAATGATCGTTTGATGTCTTGCGCAAAAGATGATGCTATTTTCCTGCATTGTCTTCCTGCGCATCGCAATGAAGAAGTAACAGACAGTGTGATGGACGGTCCGCAATCTGTTGTGTTCGATCAGGCTGAAAACCGGCTGCATGCGCATAAGGGAATTCTTGTCTGGTCGTTTGGCGGGCTTTAAATCTGAAAAGCACCACCTAAATAGGCGGCTCGCACAAGCGTGGGTCGGTTTGCAAGACCGGCATATCACCACAAAGGAATTCAGTCATGAGTGATCAAACAACGATGGATGTCCTTGCAAAACCTGCAGGGCAAGATGAAGTGCTGCCATTTTCCGTGGATGCTTTGGATGTGCGTGGCCGTATTGTTCATTTGAACGAAAGCCTGAACACAATTCTGGAGCGTCATGATTATCCAAAGTCTGTCTCTCAACTTTTAGGTCAGGCGGCTGCGCTCACTGTTATGTTGGCCGCCTCCATCAAGCTGGAAGGGCGGTTAATTGTGCAGGCACAGACGGATGGTCCCGTATCATTGTTGGTTGTCGATATGCGGGCGCCCGGCGATTATCGTGCCACAGCGAAATTCGATCCCGAGCGAGTAGCTGAGTTGGAAGCTGACGGGAGCGCTGATTCCGGCTCCCTGCTTGGTACAGGCACGCTGGCTTTAACGGTTGATCAAGGGCAATACATGAACCGTTATCAAGGCTATGTGGAATTGAATGGCGGTTCTTTAGAAGATGCGGCCCATGACTATTTTACGCGATCAGAGCAAATCCCAACGCGCATTCGTTTGACTGTGACTGAGATGATAACGCGGTCAGAAACCGGTGAGCCAAGCCATACGTGGCAGGCATGTGGTCTGATGGTGCAATTTTTACCTCATTCCTCAGAACGGGTTGTGCAGAAAGATTTGCCAGCGGATGGCATTTCCAACGATGAGTATCATGCATCTCAACCAGATGACGATGATGCCTGGATGGAAGCGCAGGCTTTGGTAGATACGTTGCAGGACAAAGAACTAGCGGATCCAGACCTTTCGGCAGAACGGTTGTTGTTCCGGTTGTTTCATGAACGTGGTGTGCGCGTGTATGAGCCAATGGCCATTCAGGATAAGTGTTCCTGTAGTGCAGAAAAAGTTGGCGGTGTTTTGGAACAGTTAAGTCGAGAAGAACTGACGGAAAGCATAGCTGAAAGTGGTCAGATCGAAATCAAGTGTGAGTTTTGCGCGCGCAAATATGATTTCGATCCAAAAGAGTTACTTGTTCAATCTTGATGATTGAAAATTTCTGACTGCAGTTGTTCTGCAGTCAGAAATATTAAATTTATCCAGAAATACCATAAGCGGCGATTGCCGCCATGTTGACGATGTCGCTATCTCGTGCGCCCATCGGCATAATTTGCACCGATTTATCGAAGCCCACCAGAAGCGGTCCGATAACGGTAGAGCCACCCAATTCCTGAAGCATTTTCGTAGAGATTGATGCAGAGTGGAAAGCAGGCATAACCAAAACATTTGCAGGTCCGGTCAAACGACAGAACGGATATGAACTCATTACATCGGCATTAAGCGCAACATCTGCAGCCATTTCCCCATCATACTCAAAATCGACTTTGCGTTTATCAAGCAGTTTTACCGCCTCTTGTACCCGTTCTGCGCGCTCGCCCTGTGGGTGACCAAATGTGGAGTAAGCCAACATGGCAACTTTGGGTTCGTAGCCAAGTCGGCGCGCAACACCGGCAGCTTCCTCGGCAATATCTGCCAGTTCCGTTGAGTTTGGCATATCGTGAACAGCGGTATCAGCGACCAGTACAGTGCGGCCTCGGCAAATAGCCATGGACATGCCGATAACGCGGTGACCAGGCTTGGGGTCAATCATCAGCCGTACATCTTCAAGTACAGTGGAGTAATTGCGCGTGATGCCTGTGACCATACAATCTGCATCGCCGAGCGCTACCATTGCACTGCCAAAGTAATTTCTGTCGGTGTTCATTAGCCGCACACAATCGCGGTACAAATAGCCTTTGCGCTGCATGCGTGCGTAGAGGAAATCTGCATAGTCTTTGTTGCGATTTGAACTTCTGGCGCTGACCACTTCAATTTTGCCGCCAAGTTCTACGCCAACGGATTTTGCTGTGGCATGAATTTCATCTTCTCGGCCGATTAAAATGGCTGTCCCCATTCCTTGTGAAACGAAACTAACCGCGGCGCGAATAACCTGCTCTTCTTCCCCTTCTGCAAAAACAACGCGTTTTGGATTGCGTTTCACTTTAGAGACAATTCGTTGAAGGGCGTTGGCGGTTGGGTCGCGGCGGGCAGATAGTTCTGCATGATAGGCTTCCATGTCGACAATTGGCTTGCCAGCAGCCCCAGACTCCATCGCAGCTTTTGCAACAGCCATTGGAATAGCAGAAATCAAGCGAGGATCAAAAGGCACCGGAATGATATATTGATTCCCAAATTTTGGACGGTTGCCACGGTAGGCTGCAGCCACTTCATCTGGAACATCTGCACGGGCAAGTTCTGCCAGTGCTCTTGCCGCAGCAATTTTCATGTCATCATTGATCGTATGGGCCCGTACATCTAACGCACCACGGAAAATATATGGGAAACCTAGTACATTGTTGACCTGGTTTGGATAGTCGGAGCGACCCGTTGCGATGATGGCATCTTCGCGAATTTCGGCAACTTCCTCTGGTGTCATTTCCGGGTCTGGGTTGGCCATCGCAAAAATGATCGGATTGTCAGCCATTGCTCGCACCATATCAGGCGTCAAGGCGCCTTTGGCGGAGAGGCCAAAGAATACATCAGCCCCATCCATCGCTTCCAGTAGCGAGCGTGCGTTCGTGGGCACAGCATGAGCAGATTTCCATTGGTTCATGCCTTCCTGTCGACCCTGATAAATCGGGCCTTTCGTGTCGCACAGGATAATGTTTTCATGGGGCATGCCCATCGCCTTGATGAGTTCGATACAGGCGATACCTGCAGACCCTGCGCCATTACAAATTAGTTTGGTTGTTTTGATGTCGCGGCCCGTTAAATGCAATGCATTGATCAAACCTGCGGCGGAGATGATTGCCGTGCCGTGCTGGTCATCATGAAATACAGGAATATCCATCAATTCACGCAGACGCTGCTCTATGATAAAGCAGTCCGGTGCTTTGATATCTTCCAGATTAATACCGCCAAATGAGGGCCCTAGATATCGCACTGCATTGATAAATTCATCAACGTCTTGCGTATCAACCTCCAAATCAATGCTGTCCACATCTGCAAAGCGTTTAAACAGAACAGCCTTTCCCTCCATCACAGGTTTTGATGCCAGCGCACCTAGATTGCCCATGCCAAGAATTGCAGAGCCATTTGAGATTACAGCCACCATATTGCCGCGCGTTGTATAATCATATGCACGCGATGGATCATCGGCTATGGCCTGAACTGGAACTGCAACACCTGGAGAATAGGCCAGCGACAAATCACGCTGGGTTGCCATCGGTTTTGTTGGAGTGATTTCCAGTTTACCGGGGCGACCGTCCTGGTGGAATTGCAATGCCTCCTGATCGGTCATCGGGATTTTGTTGTTTCCGGATTTGTCCGTTGCGGGCATGGCGTTTCCTGTGGTTTTTTTGTATTTTGAATTCGGTCCGCCAGATTAGCCACATGAGATGTTATCCACAAGCTTTGCTTTTGGTCTATGGCCAAAGGTTCGTGAATTACGTGGATTAATTTGCTAGACAAATTACATGCGCGATGACGATTCCATTCCACAAAAAGCCCAAGCCGAATACGAGGCTGACGCAAAATCGTCTCCAGTACTAAATGCCGGAGATCAAAAACTCACGCCTATGATGGCACAATTCATTGAGATAAAGGCCGCAAACCCTGGTTCTCTTCTGTTTTATCGCATGGGGGATTTCTACGAACTATTCTTTCATGATGCTGAAATTGCCAGTCGAGCGCTTGGAATTACGCTCACAAAGCGCGGAAAACATTTGGGTGAGGACATACCCATGTGTGGTGTGCCGCATCATGCTGCCGATGATTATCTGCAAAAACTGATTGGTCTTGGTCACAAGGTCGCAGTTTGTGAACAGATGGAAAATCCTGCAGAAGCGAAAAAGCGCGGCGCAAAATCGGTTGTGAAACGCGATGTGGTTCGTTTGGTCACGCCTGGAACCATCACAGAAGAACGCTTGCTGGATGCAGCTCAAAATAGTTTTCTGGCAGCACTGACGCGTGCGAAATCTGCCACCCAGGCATTTGCACTTGCTTGGATTGATATGTCTACAGGGGCGTTCTTCGTTCGGCCACTTGATGCGACACAGGTGCCGGCAGCTTTGGCGCGTGTCGATCCCAAGGAGCTGATTGTTGCTGACGCTCATCTTAACGATGATGATATGCGCGCGTTGTTGGATGGCGTTTCAACGACAGTAAGCCCTGTTCCGAAGGCTTTTTTCGATGGTGCAACTGCTGAAGACAGGCTTTGCCGCTTTTTTGATCTAAAAACTCTGGAAGGCCATGGTCACTTCGAACGGGTGGAACTTTCAGCTGCCGCTGCCATCTTGTCCTATGTAGAGAAAACACAGATTGGCGCGCGCCCACCTTTGTCTGTTCCAGAGCGGGAATCAGCTCAAAGTGGCATGGCTATTGATGCGGCTACACGCGCAAATTTAGAACTGATGCAAACCTTGTCTGGTAAGCGCAAGGGCAGTTTATTTGATGCAATAGATCGAACAGTAACGGGTGCTGGCGCGCGGCTGCTTGCAATGCGTTTATCCTCTCCTTCAACTGATGTTGGTTTAATCCAAAGCAGACAAGAAGCGTTGTCCTGGGCGCTGAGCAATCCATCCCGCCTCGAAGAGCTTCGGAAGACTTTGAAGCGCATGCCCGATATGGCGCGTGCGCTTTCGAGGTTAATTTTGCAGCGTGGAGGGCCTCGTGATTTAGCGGCAATCAGAGATGGATTGGTTGGTGCACAATCCTTGGCAGATGACTTGCAAGGCTCCAGTGGTCTCATTGATTACATCCATCAATTTTTGAATGCTGTGAAGTCAGGCGCCTTGTCGGTCCTAGCCGATCGGTTTGGTGATGCGCTGTCTGAGGAGTTACCTTTACAAAAGCGTGATGGTGGCTTTGTGCGGTCTGGGTTTGCAAGTGAGCTCGATGAACATCGTGGCCTGCGAGACGAAAGCCGCAAAATTATTGCAGGCCTTCAAAGCCAGTATTCAAGCGAAACCGGTGTGAAAGCTTTGAAGATTAGGCACAACAATGTGCTTGGATATTTTGTTGAAGTAACAGCGCAAAATGCCGGTCCGCTCCAGGAAGACGCAGACCAACGCTTCATCCATCGTCAGACAATGTCGAATGCCATGCGATTTACAACGACGGAGTTGAGCGCGCTTCAAAGCAAGATTGCTGGCGCCGCAGATGCAGCCCTTCGTTTGGAACTAGAGCTGTTCGATATATTCCTAGCTGAAGTTAGCGCACAAGCTGAACCAATTCAAAAACTTGCTCAGCAATTGGCGGAGTTGGACGTTATCTGTGGGTTAGCGACACTTGCAGATCATGATGATTATTGCAGACCTGTGGTGGATGACAGCCTTGCCTTTGCCATTGAAGGTGGCCGACATCCCGTGGTGGAACAAGCCCTACGGACCGCGGGCGAGACATTTGTTGCAAATGGTTGCAGCTTAAGCGGAGACAACGCTGGACAGATCTGGCTTCTTACTGGCCCCAACATGGCGGGTAAATCAACGTTTCTGCGCCAAAATGCACTAATCACAATCTTAGCGCAGATTGGAAGCTATGTGCCAGCTGCCAGCGCCCATATTGGTGTTGTAGATGCCCTTTATAGCCGAGTGGGTGCATCTGATGACCTGGCGCGTGGGCGTTCAACCTTTATGGTGGAAATGGTGGAAACTGCTGCCATTTTAAATCAGGCCGGTCCACGAGCATTGGTAATCTTGGATGAGATTGGCAGGGGCACCGCGACTTACGATGGTCTTGCTATTGCGTGGTCAGCGGTTGAGCATTTACACGCTATAAATTTCTCACGGGCCTTGTTTGCTACGCACTATCACGAACTCACAGCTCTTTCGCAAACATTGGAACGCTTATCCAATGCAACTGTTAAGGTAAAAGAGTGGGATGGAAATGTAGTTTTCTTGCACGAGATTGTGCCAGGCGCTGCGACAAGCTCATACGGCATTCAGGTTGCAAGGTTGGCTGGTCTGCCAGAAGTCGCTCTTGATCGCGCACGTGATGTTTTGGAACAATTGGAGGCGCAAGACCGGGATTGTTCCAAAACAACACTGGTCGATGACCTACCGTTGTTTTCCGTGTCCCCTGAACGAATGTCTGAAAAAAGCTCAGCTGCAAAGGCAGATCCAGCACTTCTTGCACTGGATGAGGCAGATCCAGATGACATGACACCACGCGACGCGCTTGAAGTGCTGTATCAATTGAAGAAGTTGCGGAGTAGTTCATGAGCAATGCGCCGCTATCATTAGATGAAGTGTCCCGCTATGCCCGTCATTTAGTCTTGCCAGAGGTTGGTGGTCCTGGGCAGCAAAAACTTAAAGCTGCTAGTGTGTTGGTTATTGGTGCCGGTGGCTTAGGGGCGCCAGTCTTGATGTATCTTGCAAGTGCCGGAGTAGGACGCCTCGGTATCGTTGATCATGATCATGTCAGCTTGTCCAATCTGCAGCGTCAAATCATCCACACCACAGAAAATGTTGGCAAAGCAAAAGTCGAAAGCGCTGCAGAAACGCTCAATGCAATTAATCCACATCCTGTGTTGGAGTTGCACAATGAGCGTCTGGAGATTGGAAACGCTGAGGCGCTGATCTCAAAATACGATATTGTGGTGGATGGCAGCGACAATTTCGAAACACGGTTTCTAGTCGCAGATACATGTGAGCGCCTTGAAAAAACACTGGTCACAGGTGCGGTCAATCGCTTTGATGGCTCTATCACCACCTTGCAGCCTTTCGCAATTGGTAAGGATGGAAAACAAAATCCGCGTTATCGGGATTTATTCCCGAATGCACCAAGCGCGGATACGGTTCTCACCTGCGAGGAGGCTGGAATCATGGGTGCATTGACGGGCGTTATAGGTTCGCTTCAGGCATTGGAAGTTATAAAAGCAATTACAGGCGTCGGTGAACTTTTAATTGGGCAGCAATTGTTATTTGATGCCAGTTCATTGTTGTTTTACCCGGTGCGCTATGCGCGTAAACTGGTCGATTAATTGTCAAAGATTTCGTTGGTGTAGACGCCCCACAATTTATCTTGCTCAACAAATCCGCGAAAGGTCTGGTCGTCTGGGTTTCTTAAATTTGCACGACACCAGTCGCCATCGCATTCTTCGATATTGACAAGAACACCAGATTCTAAGCGCGCATTGAGTTTTGCGCCGGAACTACGTTCGCGGTAAAGCGGCAGCGGTTCAGCGCGGCCCGCCCAAGGCGTGACCAATGCTGTTCTGCGTCCTGACAAAAGGCTATGGAACACCCATCCATCGTTTCCAGCTGCGTCTCGAATACGGCGCCAATTGTCGAATTCTTGGATAACTTCTACGGGAAGTCCGCCTTTTACAAATATCCAGGCAACCTCATAATCTTGCCCAGGGCCCACACGCACATTGACTTGATTGGATTTCAGACTGACGAATCTCGGCAACGCAAGCCCAGACGGCCCAACCCTTACACCACGGTCATTAGCGTTTTGCGCCAATGCAGCCGTTTGGCCAAAGGTCGCAATCGATAGGATCGGTGCCCCAAGCAACATTAAGATAGACAGGAGTAGTTTCAGCTGCATTTTGTAAAATTTCAAACTCATAGTCTGCGCACTCATAAACCTTGTCCGCGCACGTAAAATCAAAAATTGCTTTCCGCGCAATTGGAGGCTTGGCATCCGCTTACCTGACACACTATATCAATCGAGCAAAATTGTTTTTGCAGATCTCTCTGTTAGTGTTGTGGCCTATACTGCTATTGATCTTACGAATCTGGATTAGTCGTTGCCTGTTTAAACCTTATACAAGTTTTTAACAGATATGGTTAAAGAGCTTTCAAAAAAAGGGGCAAATGCAAATGCCACGGTCAAAAACTCTGGTCATCATCACACGAAAACTACCGGAACAGGTGGAAACTCGCATGTGCGAGTTGTTTGATGCCCGTCTTAATTTAGATGATCACGCGATGACGCAGGCCGAGCTTGTAGAAGCTGTGAAAACGGCTCACGTGCTTGTTCCAACGGTAACTGACAGAATTGATGCAGCAGTTCTCAACCAAGCTGGACCTCAGTTGAAGGTTATCGCAAATTTTGGCAACGGTGTGGATAACATTGATGTCGGTGCGGCTCATGACAAGGGGATTGTCGTAACAAACACACCAAATGTGCTGACAGAAGACACCGCAGACATGACGATGGCTCTGATTCTATCAGTTCCACGCCGCCTCGCTGAAGGGGCTGATATTCTGCCTGCCGGCGAAGAGTGGTCCGGCTGGTCTCCAACATGGATGACCGGACGCCGTATCTCTGGCAAGCGCTTAGGAGTTGTTGGAATGGGCCGAATTGGACAAGCTATTGCGCGCCGCGCAAAGTCATTTGGACTTGCCATTCACTACCATAATCGACGTCCGCTTCCAGCAGATATTGAAGAAGGGTTGGAGGCGACATACTGGGAAAGCCTGGATCAGATGCTAGCTCGCATGGATATTATATCTGTGAATTGCCCGCATACCCCTGGAACCTATCACTTGCTATCTGCCCGTCGTCTTCAGCTTATGCGCCCGGAAGCTTATATTGTGAACACGGCGCGTGGTGAGATCATAGATGAAAACGCATTGATCAAATTGCTAGAAGAAGGGAAGTTGGCTGGCGCCGGGCTGGATGTTTTTGAGCATGAACCTGCGATCAATCCTAAGCTTTTGAAACTGGCTCAAAACAACAAGGTCGTTTTGCTACCGCACATGGGTTCCGCAACCATCGAAGGCCGCATCGATATGGGTGACAAGGTGATCGTAAACATCAAGTCATTCCTCGATGGTCACGCCGTTCCAGATAGAATTTTGCCAAGTATGGTATAGGTTCTGGCGCGAACCTGTTCGGCTTGCGTCAGAATGTGCGTTTAAACTAATGACCGGATTTTGGGTAAAAAGCTTCACGGCCGCGCTTTAAATAAGCACTTAGTTTTTCGTTCTGGTTGATGTATTTGCTGAGTTCGGTTGGCACTGGCGCTGCGGCGCAAGCATTCAGCATGGAAACAACTGACACGTCAGCCGCGGTCGTGAAGTCTCCAAACAAAAAGGTTTGCGCGCCAAGTAATTCCTTGATAGCCTTAACGTCCTTCTTTGCCCTCAAAAAACGCTCGTTCGGTGAGTGTCGGCCCATGCCCTGGCCTTTGTTTGCATTGATGACTTGCTTTCTGATTGCGTTAGTAATCAGTCCACCAATGAGTGGTGGCATTTTTGAAAAATAGGCCTTTTTTACATGTTCCCAGTTTTCATCATGAAGCCAGCGATCGCAGCTAAGTGCGAAATAGATATGCTCTTCCACCATACGGATTATTGATCGTGACATGGCCCGTTCATGAGCTGAAAGACCCTTGTCAAAATCGATGTCGTAAGTCTTCTCAAGATAGTCCCGGATGTCATCACTGTCAGCGATAAGCTGTGAACCCGTTTCAAGAACTGGCAGCTTCCCTTTGGGAGCCTTTCGTGGGTCATCCGTTTGAACATAGCTCCAGTCCTGCCCAGATAATTCCAGTAGACACATTGCCTTAACGCAAAATGGACTGCCGCTGGGTTCACCAAAAACGGGTGCGTAAGCTTGTATTTTTAACATGTGAACGGTTCCTCTTGAAGCATTTCGAATTCATCATAACGAACAGCAATGTCAGCATATGTCAGTATGACGTTTGGAAAGTCCAAAAAAAACCATTTGCAAAGATTAAAGACGCCGGAGCGCCACTTGATCGATCATATGCTTGGGGTCTTTGCGTAATATCAGATCGGCTCGTTGGCGCGTTGGCAGAATATTTTCCAATAAATTGGGCCGGTTGATCCGTTCCCAAATATCATTGGCTGTATCAATGGCTTCCGCTTCTGATATCTCGGCAAAAGTTTTGAAGAAACTTTTTGGATCACGAAAGGCGGTCTCCCGCAAGCGCAGAAATCTCTGGACGTACCATTTTTGAACGAATGCTTCCTCAGCATCCAAATAGATCGAAAAATCGAAAAAATCTGATACAAATGGCACGCTATCACCACCAGGAGGCAAATCACGCACTTGCAGAACATTCAGGCCTTCCAAAATCAGAATGTCGGGCTGGGAGATAGTGACCGTTTCACCAGGAACGACATCGTAGATCAGGTGTGAGTAAAGCGGAGCTGTTGCACTTGGCTTGCCAGCCTTAATGTCAGTCAAAAAACGCAGAAGCGCCCCAACGTCATAACTTTCTGGAAAACCCTTGCGCTCCATGAGACCTTGTTCTTGCAAGACTGCATTGGGGTATAAGAATCCATCAGTTGTCAGCAGATCCACTTTCGGCATGGATGGCCAGCGTGCCAGCAAGGCTTGCAAGACGCGCGCAGATGTCGATTTTCCAGCCGAGACTGATCCAGCAAGGCCAATGATGAATGGCACCTTGTTATCTTTAAGTTCAAGAAACTCAGCCGTCGCATTGAACAGGCCCTGGGTTGCTTTGACGTAATGGAACAACAAACGGGCTAACGGCAGATATACGCGTTCAACCTCATCAACTGAGATTGGATCGTTGAAGCCCTGGAGTTTGCGAATTTCATTGATGGAAAGCGTCATCGGCGTATCCGCACGCAGCTTTGACCAATGCTCAACATCATAGATACGATAAGGGGAAAGTGAGCCTTCGTGTAGAGTCGTGCTACCTGGCAATTCAATCTGTTTCGCAGCGTCAGCCGGTGTCATATGCACCATTCCCCTAATTGGGTCTGTTCAAACCCTTATTCGAATTAACCGCGTGCGGCTTTTTCTGCAAGGCCAGATTGCTTTGTGCGTTCGTCAAGAATGTTCAACACTTCAGAAAGAGGAACGCCTCTTGCCCGCAATAAAACGGTCAAATGATAGAGAACATCCGCAGCCTCAGTGGCAACATCTGCTGGCTCTTGGGCTGCCGCGGCGATAACCAGTTCCACGGCTTCTTCGCCAAACTTTTCAGCACATTTTAATGCGCCCTTGGCTAGCAATTGTGCTGTATAGGAATTCTCGGCGCTGGCAGAGCTGCGCTCAGCAATGATGGCGTCTAGATCAGCCAAAGAAAAATTACTCATTGGATTATGTCCCTAGATCAGTCGCATTGGAAGACCGGCTTTAGCCATGTGAGCTTTCGCTTCCGCGACCGTATAGGTGCCGAAGTGGAAAATCGAGGCCGCTAGAACTGCGCTTGCGTGGCCTTGGCGGACACCTTCAACGAAGTGGTCCAAATCACCAACCCCGCCAGATGCAATTACAGGCACCGATACAGCATCAGCAATGGCTTTGGTCAAAGGCAAATTATACCCAACTTTGGTTCCATCGCGGTCCATACTTGTCAGGAGAATTTCTCCCGCACCAAGTGCAACCACCTTGCTAGCAAACTTCACCGCATCAATACCGGTTTTTTCTCGGCCACCATGTGTAAAAATTTCAAAGCGCTCCGGTTCATCTGGTGCCGATACGCGTTTGGCATCGATGGCAACAACAATGCATTGATTGCCAAATTTATCTGCAGCCTCGCGCACAAATTCCGGGCGCTTTACAGCAGCTGTGTTAATTGAAACCTTATCCGCTCCTGCCAAAAGCAAATTGCGAATGTCCACAACTTCGCGCACACCACCACCAACTGTAAGCGGCATAAAGCAGTGTTCGGCGGTTTCCTGAACAACGTCCAGCAAGATGCCACGATCTTCGTGGCTTGCCGTAATATCGAGAAAGCACAGCTCATCGGCACCAGCAGCGTCATAGGCGATTGCAGCTTGAACCGGATCACCAGCGTCAATCAGATCGACAAAATTCACACCTTTGACAACGCGGCCTTCTTTGACGTCAAGGCAGGGAATGACACGTACTTTGAGCATCAAGCATTACCTTTCAACAAAGCCAACGCTTGGGTTGGATCAATGCGGCCATCATACAAGGCGCGACCAGATATCGCTCCTTCAAGAATCTGGGCGTCATGGGCGGTCATGCGCTTAATGTCGTCCATAGAGGCAAGACCACCAGAAGCGATGACCGGAATGCTCATATGGTTTGCAAGTTCCAGAGTGCTGTCCCAGTTGATGCCTTTCAAAACACCGTCACGGTCAATATCTGTGTAGATGATTGCGGCAACACCGGCGTCTTCAAAGCGTTTTGCCATGTCAAGAATGGTCAAGTCGAAAGTTTCAGCCCATCCTTCTACGGCGACACGACCACCTCTGGCGTCAATACCAACAGCAACCTTGCCCGGAAACATTTTGCAGGCCTCGCGCACCAAATCAGGGTCACGCACGGCAACGGTGCCAAGAATGACGCGGGCCAGACCTTTTTCAAGCCAGGCCTCAATGTGTTGCAAGTTTCGAATGCCGCCGCCTAGTTGAACCGGGTTTTTGGTTGACGCAAGAATAGCGTCAACAGCTTCTCCATTGCGGCTTTCACCGGCAAATGCACCATCCAGATCAACCACATGCAACCATTCAAAACCCTGGTCCTCAAACGTCTTTGCCTGATTTCCGGGACTGTCGTTAAAAACGGTAGCCTGATCCATATCGCCTAATTTCAAGCGTACACATTGGCCGTCTTTAAGATCGATGGCAGGGAAAAGGATCATTGAGAAAACCGTTCTTTTATAGGAATGTCTGTTCAGGCATTTGCAGCTATGGCGTCAATAGATTCACGTGTGTTTGCTGGCCACCACTTTAGGAAATTTCCGATGAGGGATAGGCCAAGTGTCTGGCTTTTTTCCGGGTGAAACTGGGTTCCGATCATATTGTCACGCGCAATCATGGCAGTAATGGTTCCACCATGGTCGGTTGTCGCAACTACCTGACTTAAGTCTTTTGGTTCCATGTGGTATGAATGCACGAAATAGGCATTGAGACCATCGGGTCCCAATTCTATACCCGACAGCACCTCATGTTCATTTTGCGTAGTCAGGGTATTCCAGCCCATTTGAGGGATTTTAAGAGTTGGATCGTTTGGTACAATCGGTTTGACGTCACCTGAAATCCACCCAAGGCCTTCGGAGACTTCTTTTTCCAAGCCTCGGCTTGCCATTAATTGCATACCAACACAAATCCCAAAAAAAGGAACGGAACGATTTTCTACACTGTCCCGTAATGCATCTACCATTCCATCAGCTGCAAATAGGCCAGCTCTGCAATCTGCAAACGCGCCAACGCCAGGCAGCACAATACGGTCGGCCTTTGCTACGATTTCAGGCTTATTGGTTACAATAATTTCAGCAGCAACATCATGTTCGCGCGCTGCTCGTTCAAAAGACTTTTCAGCAGATCGCAAATTTCCCGATCCATAGTCGATGATTGCTACACGCATAGAGCCGCTCATTATTGATATCCGATCACGGTGGACGTTGGAATAATGGTAGGTGTTGAAGAAAATTTGGCTGGTGCAACATCCGCAGTTGGCTGCAAGTGAGGTTCCTTCAACCGTTCAAAGAAACGCTGTTCGGCATCATCCAGATCGTGCGCTGCAAAAGCATCAACAATCCGCCATCCGCGCGCTTCCAACCGCCAACGTCGAAAAGTACTGGCCTCTAATCCAAGGCCAATCCCAAACAGTAAATTGACGATACCAAGAGCCCAGCTAGATATAAAATCAGTGTTGTATTCAAACAGCACTAGTGCTGCTGCATACAGTAACAATCCGAGCCATTGCCGATACCACAGCAGCCACACGGGTGCCGCAATCAAAGCAACGAAATAAAAGCAATCGGACACAAAAACAGCGCGTTTTAGCTGTTCTTGACGTGACGTTTTGTTGGTCGGGAGGTGGACTGTGTAGGAATGCATAGTTTGGCCCTTTTACGGGTGCCTCAAAGAGTGCCTTTGGTCGATGGGATTTTCCCGATTTCTCGGTTATCCATAGCCGTTGCGACACGTAGTGCGCGTGCCACCGCTTTAAAGATACTTTCTGCTATATGGTGATTGTTATCACCATAAGCATTCTCGACATGCAAGGTCACACGGCTGTTCATGGCAAAAGCCTGAAAGAACTCACGTACAAGTTCAGTATCAAAGCTACCAATTTTGGGCGCGTTAAAAGCTACGCGCCACACAAGAAAGGGCCGTCCAGATACATCAATGGCAGCGCGAGACAATGTCTCATCCATTGGCAAATCAGCTGATCCATATCGCGTGATGCCAGCACGATCACCAAGCGCTTCATTTATTGCAGTGCCCAATGCAATCCCTACATCTTCCACAGTGTGGTGATCATCAATATGCAAATCACCATGCGCCCGAATTTTGAAATCCATGCCACTGTGGCGTGCCAGTTGTTCCAACATATGATCGAAGAAACCAACGCCGGTTTTAATGTCGTATGATCCGGTGCCATCGACAACCACTGAAACGTCTATTTCAGTTTCGTTCGTTTTTCTCGATTGGCTCGCTGTGCGATTACTCATGGGGCAGCTTCTTTGTTTTGCTGGCAGATGTCAGGGCCTTTTATCAGGCAAAGGTTTGAAAGGCCAGTGTTGCCGTTGGTGCAAACAGCAACACTGTTAAAAGGCTTTTCATTGAGGAACTTGGGCAATGTAATTATTGGGTTCCATCTCCGTTAGAAATGCCGCCCAAGAAACCTCCTGATTGGCGTTGCCACAGGCTTGCATAGAGGCCTGCACGAGCTATCAGTTCTTGGTGGGTGCCGTTTTCGATAATCCGTCCACCATCCATAACGATCAAACGGTCCATGGTGGCAATGGTAGATAGGCGGTGGGCAATAGCAATTACCGTTTTGCCTTGCATCAAATTGAACAATTGCTCTTGAATAGCTGCTTCAACTTCTGAATCCAAAGCTGATGTTGCTTCATCCAATATCAGTATCGGAGCATCCTTCAAAAGCACCCTGGCAATCGCAATACGTTGGCGTTGACCGCCGGATAATTTGACACCACGTTCGCCAACATGCGCGTCGAATCCGCGACGGCCTTTAGGGTCTTGCAAATCCGCTATGAAGTCCATCGCTTCGGCTTGTTGTGCCGCCAATATCATATCTTTCTCGCACGCATCTGGCCGACCATACAGAATATTATCTCTGACCGATCGATGCAGCAAAGACGTATCTTGAGTCACCATCGAGATTGCACCCCGCAAGGAGGTTTGAGTCACATCACATATGTTTTGGCCATCGATGGTAATACGCCCGGTTTCAACATCGTAAAGACGCAAAAGCAAATTGACTAAGGTAGATTTTCCGGCACCTGAACGCCCAACCAGGCCAATTTTCTCTCCGGGCGCAATCGTAAGGTCGATGTCGTGTAAGACACCTTTTGCAGGGACCCCGTCGTCACCGATTTTCCCGTAGTGAAAACCAATGTGCTGAAACGCGACTTCGCCCCTAACAGCAGGAAGATCAGGCGCCGCAGGTTGATCTACAATGTCATGATCTCGAGCAAGTGTCGTGATGCCATCTTCTACAGTGCCAATATTTTCGAACAATGCAGACAGTTCCCACATGATCCATTGTGCCATGCCATTGAGACGAAGCGCCAAGCCAATAGCCACTGCAATGGCGCCGGTGGAAATACTTCCATCCAACCAAAGAACAACAGATACGGCTGCCGTTGCAAATATAAGGATGCAATTTAACAGGTATAAAAGCTCTTGCAGGCCTGTAACCTGACGCATTTGGTCATGAACGGTTTGAAGGAAGCCATTCATGCCGTCCTGGGCGTAATCCAGCTCTCGAGATTTATGAGAAAACAGCTTTACCGTTAAAATATTGTTGTAGCTGTCGACAACCTGTCCAGTCATCAAGGAACGGGCATCTGCTTGCCGTTCTGATATTTTTCGCAAGCGAGGGATGAAGTAGCGCATGAGCGCCGTGTAACCAACAAGCCATGCCATAAGTGGCAAAGCTAGGCGCCAATCGGCTACCGCTACTAAGATAACGGTGCCAATAAAATAGAGGATGACGAACACCAGGACATCCAGGACTTTCATCACGGCTTCGCGCACTGCTAGAGAGGTTTGCATAACCTTTGTCGCGATGCGGCCCGCAAAATCGTCCTGATAGAAGCTCATGGATTGGCCCAACAGGTATCGATGTGCTTGCCAGCGAACGATCATCGGGAAGTTCCCGAGCAGCGATTGGTGGATCAGTAAGCCGCCAAGAAACGAAGCCAGTGGCAGCACAATTAAAACCACAAATCCCATGATCGCGAGCGACCAGCCATGATCCGCCCAAAACGTCTCGGGAGTGGAACTATTTAGCCGATCAACTAACGAGCCAAGAAAGGCAAACAGCATGACCTCAAGCACTGCAATAGCTGCCGTGGTTGTGGACATGCCAGCGAGCACGGGCCATATCGGTTTTGTGTAGTGCCAAATAAATGGCATTAGTTGCTTTGGCGGACGAGCGGGTTCAGCCTTAGGAAATGGGCTTATTCTACTTTCAAACCAGCTAAAAAGTGCGGCTAGCATGAGAATTTTCCTGTTGTTGTACGTCAGCTTTACTCAACGT
>JBGCFS010000002.1:0-10791 GCA_045107035.1 Hyphomicrobiales bacterium | reverse complement strand
ATGTGGTCATCCATTGTGTAAGGGGTTTGTCCAAGTTCAGACAGGCCATGACCACGTTTGTCGTAAGTCAAAATTGCACATTCGCCCACAAACCGAACAATGACATCTCGCCAAATGCGAAAATCAGTTCCAAGTGAGTTTGAAAACACCAGCAGCGGCGAGCCCTTCGGCGCACCAATGACCTGATAGTGAATATTGACCCCATTTACTTTGGAAAACTGCATTTTCGCCTCAAATACCAATTCAGTGAGCCGCTTTAAAACGACCCTTCTGAATGGCTTATAAAGCCTTCAAAATCAGTGCGCCAGCATAAGAGGGCAATCGGCTGATTTTAACATGTGCGAAGTGGTACTGCCGAGGAACCAATCCTGTAAACGGGTGTGCCCGTAGCCACCCATAATAACAAGTTGGGCGTTCATATCGCCCGCATGTTGGTTCAACGTGTCTGCCACGCTTTTGCCCGTACTGGCTAACGCGCATACTGAAACAGGAATAGAATGTCTTGCTAAATACGTTGCTAAATCTGCGCCAGGCTCTTCACCAAACCGCCCAGAGCCACCAATTGGATCTACCATTGCGATGTGAACATCTTTTGCTGATTTGAGAACACCAATAGCTTGTTTCACTGCAATTGATGATTGGACACCCGCGTCCCAACCCAACATGATCCGTTCAAGTTTTTTAACGTTCAAACTGTGGTCATTTAAAAGCAACAGTGGTCTGCCCGTGTCGTATAATGCACCCCGTAGTGCTTGCTGCCACAGCACGCTTTCTGACTGATAACGGCCTGGAATGACACACAGATCACAATACCGCACACGCCTACCAACTTCACGAGATAGCGTTCCCCCTTCGCTGTATTCACTGCCTACTTCAAAAGAAAGTGCCTCACTCGGTTTGCGCTCTTGAATCCATTGCTCAAGCTCATCCACCTTTGCCTTTACGTCTTGGGAACGCTGGCTGTAGTCCTCGCCCCAAACTTCAAACGCCCCTGCACCATACCCCGCAGACATTGGCGGCTGAGGCGTCAAGCCAATGACCAGAACAATCAAATGCGCATCTAAATCGGACGCCATATGAAGCGCTGGCATCAACACATCATTTGATCCCTCAACATCATGCAAAGCCAAGATCGTTTTAAAATACATGTCTTACTCCTTTGAAGCACCCGAATTTAATAGGCTAAATCTAGCTTGCACAATTTCTGCAAACCAAGGCGGTTGGCACAGCCTCTAACCTGGCGATGGAAATTGGTTCTTCACAAGTGGCGCAGGTGCCATAAGTTCCGCGGTCAATTCGAGCCAAGGCCAGTTCAATGTGCTTCAACTCTTCAAGACCCGCTTGCCCTAAATGCTCAAGCACTTCATCGTCTTCTCGCTCAACCGATCTCTCTTCAGCATCTGCATCCATCGGCTGGTCAAGATCGTGTTCAATCTTATGAAGGCGATTGGTCAGTTCTTGCCGTCTCAAATTAAGTTTTGATTGGAGGTTTGCGGTGTCCATTTTGAATTCCCCCTTAGCTTAACGGTCAACCAAAACCGGGCATTTTGCATGCCTCACAACGCGCGCCGCAGTTGACCCAAGAAAATAATCTGCAAGGCCAGGGCGATGAGACGCTATGATTATGAGGTCCACCTCCTGCTTTTCAGCAGTTGCCACGATCGCACTCGCGGGTGATCCGCGTATAATCTCTGCATGCACATCTGATGATGACCCGGCGATAGCTTCTTCAAGCTCTTTGCGTGCATTAATCAATGTATCTTCAAATACCGAACCAGGAAGCTCAGCGGCAACATATCCGGGTACATCTTCCACAACATTCAATGTTGTAATTTTTCCACTAGGGGTGAGCAAACGTTCAGCAATAGCAAGTGTTGCCTTTCCATGCTCAACATCTGACAAATCTATCGGAACCAGAATTTTTTTGTACATAACCGTCTCCTTTTGACGCCACATACATAGCCTTAAATTGCGGTGCTCTGTTTGACCTGTATCAAACAAGTAACGAATTGAGGATTTCTGCCACTAGCAGGAGATAAGGCAGATAAATTAGTAGATGTAATTGGCTGGGAAACAGAGGCGATTAGACACCAATATTGCGGTAATTCTTACGCATTGAGTCTCACCTTAGACGCCGAGAAACCTTTGTTGGATGTCTATACTCAACTCATTCGAAAAGCCTGTCCAAACAGACTTTCCCTTCTCCAAAATGATGCATCGCTCGGCTATATTCGTCACTTCTCGTAGTGATTTATCCACCAAGAGGATTGCTTGCCCTTTAGCCTTGAGAGTTCTCAACACCCGCCAAATATCTTCTCGAATTACGGGAGCCAAGCCTTCGGTGGCTTCATCCAGAATTAGAAGTTTTGGGTTTGTCATAAGCGCACGGCCAATTGCCAACATTTGCTGTTCACCACCCGACAATGTGTTCGCCATCTGGGAATGTCGTTCACTAAGCCGAGGAAACAGTTCATGGATATCATCCATCGACCATTGGCCGGTCTTGGCACTTGCAATGAGATTTTCATCAACCGTTAGATTTGGAAAACAACGACGCCCTTCCGGAACCAGTCCCAAACCCATTTGAGCGCTTTTATGGGAGGGCAATTCAGAGATATCTGACCCCGCAAATGTGACAGAGCCGGAATTCACCTTGTTCAACCCGCATATGCTGCGAATGCTGGTAGATTTTCCCATTCCGTTGCGACCAAGGAGAGCAACAACTTCCCCGTCCGCAACAGAAATATCTACACCAAACAAGACCTGCGTCGCACCGTAACTGGTGGTGATACCCTGAACATCAAGCAGCATTTTCGGAGCTCCCGAGATAAGCTTCTTGAACCGCCTCAGATTTGCGTATTTCATCAGGTATGCCGGAAGCAATTATCTTGCCGTAAACAAGCACCGAAACAGAATCTGCCAAGCGGAACACAGCATCCATATCGTGTTCCACCAATAAAATGGGGACTCTGCTTTTCAACCTTTCAAGGAAATCGGTCATAGCCGCAGTTCCTTCAGGCCCTAACCCGGCCATAGGCTCATCAAGCACAAGGAGTTTGGGTTTCAATGCCAATGCGCACGCAAATTCAAGCTGACGGCGCTCCCCATGCGAAAGCTCATCGGCGCGAATGTTTGCACGCTCCAAAAGTCCAACTTCTGCCAAAGCTATATCCGCCAGGGCGCGCAAACTTTCGTCTTTCCAAACGTTGCGGAAAAAATGAAAGCTTCCTCCTTGTTTTGATTGTGCGGCCAGCATGACATTTCGCCTTGCAGACCATTCAAGCATGAGATTTGAGATTTGGAAGCTTCTGCCCAAACCCAGATGCACTCTGCGTTCCGGCGACAGGTTCGCAATGCTTTGCGATTCCAAAAAGATATCACCATGATCAACACTTAAAAAGCCAGATATCTGGCCAATAAGGGTAGACTTGCCAGCACCATTGGGGCCAATGAGAGCGTGTAACTGACTTGGAAATACATCCAATGAAACATTTTCACTCGCGACCAAAGCTCCAAATTTCTTGGAAAGACCACGAACTGATAGGATTGGACCCGACGATTTAGTCATGTTTCGCCCGTCCTGCCAAAAGCCCCATTATCCCGCCATTGGCAAAAAGGACTGTGCATAAAAGGATCAATCCCAGAAACAGCTGCCACCGGTCTGTCATCCCTCCCAAATATGTTTCGAGCAAGACAAAAACAATTGCGCCAATTAGTGGGCCGACAAGACGCCCGACACCACCAAGAATAACAAATATGATCAACTCTCCAGATGTGTGCCAACTCAGTGACGTTGGGCTGACAAAGCCATTCAAGTCAGCAAACAGAGCACCAGCGATCCCGACAATAATTGCAGATAGAACGAAGGCCGTAAGTTTTACTGGGAATGGAGCAATACCAACCGCCGAAAGCCTGACGGGGTTCATGCGTGCACCTTGCAGAGCGGCGCCAAAGCGAGAATTTACAAATCGCCAGCACAGAAATACACCCAACAGCAAGACTGCAAAGCTGACTAGAAAGAACGAGAACGCTTTATCAACTGGCACCACTGGAAACTCATTTCTCAAATAAATCGAGAGTCCATCTTCGCCTCCGTAAGTGGGCCAAGAGATAGCGAAATAATAGAGCATTTGCGCAAAGGCCAATGTGATCATGATGAAATACACGCCCGAAGTACGCAGCGAAATATACCCGATCAAAAATGCTATTACAGCGACAATCAACGCCGTCAATAACCAGATTGTTGGCATCTGATTGGTCCCACCAATCTCAAATGGTATCGCGGCGAAAAGACTGTCGTCAAAGGCGTGGAACGCGGCAATTCCAGCAACGTAGGCACCCAATCCAAAAAACGCTGCATGGCCAAAACTCACCATGCCTCCATAGCCGAGCGCAAAATTCAATCCAACGCCAGCGAGCCCAAGAATTGCCATTCTTGAGAGAAGGTTGATCACATAGTTTTCGCCATTGGCATGCGCTGCCAAAGCGGCCAAAGGCAACGCAACAAGTACCAATAGATTGATCCAGGATTCCCTAGTCATATTAGGCACGCCCCGCACCTGTTGCTGGGAACAAACCTTGCGGTCGCAACGCCAACACAATGGCCATTACAATGTAAATCGCCATAGATGCCAAAGAGGAGCCTACTGTTGTTGCCTCCGAATTCTCCATGAAAAGGGCAAACAATGTTGGCAGAAAAACACGGCCCAATGTATCGACCATTCCAACAAGAATGGCGCCAATCAATGCTCCCTTGATTGATCCAATTCCACCAATAACGATAACGACAAATGCCAGAATAAGAACTGGTTCTCCCATTCCAACTTGCACAGATGATAGAGCGCCCACCATGGAACCTGCAAGGCCAGCCAGCGCGGCACCCAACGCAAAAACAATAGTGTAGATAAGGCGAATATTCACGCCAAGCGCAGCGATCATTTCCCGATCAGATTCTCCGGCGCGAATACGCATGCCAAGCCGCGTTCTGGCGATAAGCCAATAGAGGCCGAAAGCAACCAACAAGCCCACACCAATAATCAGCAATCTATATTTTGAGTAGGTAAGTCCACCGACCAGCTCAACAGTTCCGGAGAAAGCCTCAGGTACATCTAGGAAAAGAGGCACATCTCCAAACACCCACCGCGTACCTTCAGATGCGATGAGGATTAGAGCGAATGTTGCCAGCACCTGATCCAGATGATCTCGCGCATAAAGCCGCTGCATGACGACCATTTCAAGGATCGCTCCAACTACTGCTGCACCGGCCATGCCTGCAAAAAGACCGAACCAAAATGAACCCGTTTCCAGTGTTACCCATGCGCAGCAGAACGCCCCGATCATATACAAAGATCCATGAGCCAAATTTATGAGGCCCATTACTCCGAAAACCAAAGTCAGCCCTGCTGCCATCAGGAACAAAGTTACACCGAGTTGGAGCCCGTTCAGCACCTGCTCAGCGATCAAAAGCGTCGACATAAGACCTCGTAAGCATAGAAAACCCGGCTTCAGACAAAGCTGGAAGCCGGGTTCTCAAATTGGTTAGCGACTACATTTTGCAATCAGCTGCATAGGCATCCTGGTGATCTTCCAAGCCTGTTGACACAATCTTGTTCGTCAAAATGTCACCTTCCTTGATGACTTCGCGAACATAGATGTTTTGGATTGGGTGGTGGTTTGGACCAAAGCTGAATTTGCCGCGAACAGATTCAAAATCAGCAGATCTTAAGGCTTCACGAAACGCATCCTTGTCGGAAACATCAGACTTTGCAGCGGCAGAGATAATCAGGTTTGCAGTATCAAAACCCTGGCTCGCATAGAGCGATGGAAGGCGGCCATACTCTTCCTGAAAAGCAGCGACGAATGCCTTGTTAGCGGCATTTGGCAAATCCTTGGACCACTGGGAGGAATTTTTCACGCCCAGTGCGGCGTCGCCGACAGCACCCAAAATACCTTGGTCAAATGAGAACGCAGGTCCAAGAACAGGGATATCAACACCCGATTGTGCATACTGCTTCATGAAAGCAATACCCATTCCACCGGGCAAGAAGAAGAATACACTGTCCGCGCCGGAGTTTTTGATTTGAGCAATTTCAGCCGCGTAATCTGTTTGGCCAAGTTTGGTGTAGGTTTCACCTGATAACTCGCCTTTGTAAAATCGCTTGTAGCCTGTCAGTGAATCCTTACCAGCCGGATAGTTTGGCGCAAGGATGAAGCTGTTCTTATAGCCTGTGTCATTCGCGTAGTTACCCATGGCTTCATGCAAATTATCATTTTGCCAAGCTGCATTGAAATAATTTTCATGACATCCCTTGCCAGCAAGAGCGGAAGGGCCTGCATTTGGGCTGATATAAAATGTGCCGCCACGAACAGTTTTCGGAACGACAGCCATAGCCAGATTCGACCAGATAATGCCGGTTAGAACATCAACTTTGTCGCTTGAGATGAACTTATCAGCGATCTTGATTGCGTTTTCTGGCTTACGCGCATCGTCTTCAATCAACAGTTCTACCTGCTGACTTTCTGCCAATTTGAGCGCCAGCTTGAAGCCGTCGCGCACGTCAACACCTAAGCCAGCGCCGCCGCCGGACAATGTTGTGATCATACCGACTTTAATGTCCGCCTGTGCTGTGGAAACAGCTAGCGGTGCAAGCAACGCCATAGATAGTGCAGTCGTTGCCGCCAAAAGCGTCTTCTTCATGAGTCTCTCCCAGTTACGCATCATTTGTTTTGTTGTAACGACTGTTGTAAACGGCTCGCATGTGTTTCAGCAAGCATCTCCTGATTGAGCAGGAGTGAATAGGACCAAAATGCCTAAATTTGCCGCTAATTTGAACTGGCTATTTACCGACCTACCTATGCTCGACCGCTTCGTTGCAGCTAAGAAGGCAGGGTTTGATGCCGTCGAATACATGTTCCCATATGACTATGATATCAACGACTTAGTCAAAGAATTAGAAGATTCTAAGCTGGTTCAAGCGTTGCACAACATGCCGCCTGGGAACTGGGACGCTGGAGATAGAGGGATTGGCTGCCTGCCAGATCGCGTGGATGAGTTTCGTGACACTGTAGGAATGGCGATTTCTGCCGCAACAGCGCTTCGGTGCCCTAAAGTCAATTGCTTGGCAGGTCTAACAACTGCAGGGTCCAATGCCGAAGAGCTGGAAGAAACCTTTGTTTCAAATCTGCGCTATGCAGCGGCTGAGTTTGCAAAACATGATCTTCAACTTGTTATTGAAGCTATCAATACCAAAGACATGCCGGGCTTCTACCTTACCACTTCCAAACAAGCATTTGATATCATGGACAAGGTCGGCGCCCCAAACCTGCTGTTCCAATACGACATCTACCATATGCAGATTATGGAAGGTGATCTTGCAAGTACATTAGCGGCAAATCTAGATCGCATTGGTCATTTACAACTTGCAGATAATCCGGGACGTCATGAGCCCGGCACAGGCGAAATCAACTATCCATTCCTTTTCGAGCACATAGATAAAATCGGCTATGATGGTTGGATTGGATGTGAGTACAAACCTGCCACCGAAACACTGGAAGGTCTGCGCTGGCTTAAATCTATGGGTTGAGCCACAATTTTTCTGAACTTTGGAATACGTTGATTACACTGTGCCCACTGTCTTGAATAAATTGACATAACTAGTTTATTGGTTATGTTATTTGCATGAACACACATGAATCCATCGCATTTTCTCTTGCGGCCCTAGGCCACGACACCCGTCTGGCGATTTATCGTTTACTAGTTCGGGCTGGAGAGGACGGCCTTAATGTTGGTGAGATTGGCCAGCATCTAGACATGGCTGCGTCCACTCTTGCGCACCACCTTGGATCTTTGGTCGATGCTGGACTTGTTATCCAAGAACGCCATGGACGCCAGATTGTGAACCGTGTCGACTATGATGCCATGCGCACGACAATCTCATTTCTAACCTCTGAGTGCTGCGTAGGTGTAAGACTTTCGCGGGAGGACGCTGCATGATGAATGTTGATCTCTTTTTTCACTTCAAAATAACTATATTTCTAGGTTTATAGATATGACAGATTTCACATTTGTTTTCCGCTCGAAGGTCACTGGCCTGACTGATTTGCTTTGGAATGAGGAAAAGGTCTGGTTGTTTTTGGCGGCCTTGGTGCTTGTCTTGCTTTTGTTAGCGCCGACACAAGGCCTGACAAGCATTGAGTTCACCCTACAAAGCCTCCTGCAAGTAGCGCCATTCCTAATCCTGTCTATAGGTATTGCCGCTTATGCTGGCGCCACTGACGCTGATGGGCTGATAGCCCGCGCCTTTACTGGCTCCCCGGCTCTCATGGTCCTCATTGCGGCGATTGCAGGCGGTCTCTCCCCATTTTGTTCCTGTGGGGTCATCCCGTTGATCGCTGCGCTTCTGGCTATGGGGGTTCCCCTGTCCGCGGTTATGGCGTTCTGGTTAGCGTCACCAGTTATGGATCCATCCATGTTTGTACTGACGACTGGTGTATTGGGCTTTGAATTCGCCATTGCGAAAACCATGGCAGCTGTCAGCTTGGGAATTTTTGGAGGTTTCGTGGTGCACTTACTGTCGAAAATGAGCGGACTCGCAGATCCACTACGCGACAATTTGAATGATGGTGGTTGCGGCGGCTCCAATGTGCGCACAACAAAACCTGTATTCTGGGCATTCTGGCGTGAAGACGCCCGCGTAAAGAAGTTTATGAGAGAGGCTTTCAAGTCCACCCTGTTTCTCGCCAAATGGCTAACCTTGGCATTCCTTTTGGAAAGCCTGATGTTGGCTTGGTTACCTGCAGATTTGGTGAGCAAAACACTTGGAGGCGCCGGTCTCACCACCGTTGGTATTGCAACCCTAGTAGGCGTGCCCGCCTACCTTAATGGCTATGCGGCCTTGCCGCTTGTCGGCGGATTGATTGATCAGGGTATGGCGCCGGGTGCTGGATTGGCATTTTTGGTTGCAGGTGGCGTCACGTCACTGCCTGCAGCGATAGCTGTTTGGGCCTTGGTCAAACCTCGCATTTTCTCAATCTATTTCGGTCTAGCCTTGGTGGGTTCTTTCTCTGCAGGTGTGCTGTTTCAATTGTGGTCCACTATATAAGCGCAATTCTTTCAATGCCAGATTTAGCTGTGATGTTGCAAAACGTTTAGCAGCTTCCCACCGGGATCTCGCACGAAGAAGCGGGTAACGCCCCAAGGTTCATCGCAAAGTTCATATGTGATTTCATAGTCTCCAGATTTCGCTTTTTGATAAACCTCTTCAATGTTGTCCACTGCGATGGACACGTCTGGCACTGGTGTTCCTGAACCGCCTTCGCTGGCAAAACTGATTTGCGGTGTGGTCGGAGCATCTGATGCAAACGTCATGATCCAGCCAAGGTCCATTACCACTTTTAAATCAAATAGATTTTCATAGAACGCACGCACAGAACTCGGGTTTGCGCATTCAAAATTTGGTACGATACGTTTTACTGCCATCAAATTATTCCTGTTTGAGCAAGATCATCAATACGATCACTGGACCTCTTCGGAAAAGACCAAGCGGTTCCCAAATGGGTCTGTTAAAGTTATTTCTTTTGTACCCCATGGAGTAAGAATGGCTGCGCCGGGTTTTGCGTATTTGTAGTCTTTCGCGGCCAATAATTTGCTATAGGCATCAACGTCATCAGTCGAAATTCTCAGGGCCGCACCGGGGCTGGCGTCACCATGATGTTCTGAGAGGTGCAAAATGCATCCAGAATGAGCAACCCCAATGTAGATTGGGAAATTGTCTCCAAACGTGTGTTCAAATGTCTGATCAAAGCCAAGGAACTCGATGTAGAATTCTCTTGCCTTAACTTCATCGAAAATCCGCAAGACCGGAATAATGCCATTAAATTTGGTCATGATTGGTCTACTCCGCCTGCGTGCCTATTTGTTCTGAGCCATCGCAATGGTTTGAAACGGGACTGTTCCCGCATAGTCGATCAATTTCGCCAAAGAGCCCTTTTGTGGGTCTGGTGCACCTTCACTTTCATAAATTTCCTGGCTCAGCAAAACCGCAATGTCATCGACAAGGCAGTCAAGTTTCGCGAAATTTGAACTTCCAGCTGCCAAACATTTATATTCACCAACTGTTACAGCCCAACTGTCCATTCGCGTTCCTGTGACCTTACCGTTTTCACCGACACTTTCATGCGCCGCAGAAACATCACGGCCAAAACTCGTCCAGTCGCTTAGAAAGAAACTAATAGGGGGATTTTCACCATATTCGTTGTTGGTGACCTCAAGTAAAAAGCCAAGATCATTGCGTGTGTATTTTACATTTATCGATTTTGACGCCTTTAAATCTGCCGGCAGAAGTTCGTTCAACGACGCAACATTCATACCGGGCACGCGCATTTCGTGCCCCTTTTGGGGATCAGGTGGAAGATCCGCTGTCTGAGCACTTTCGCCGTGAGCGGCTGCAATGGCTTCCAATGGAAACTCACCGGCAAATGCCACCAGCGCCTCAACTACCGCGGCTTTATCTGCTTCAGATGCTCCGATCGGAGCTCCTTGGCCGAGAGTTAGCACAACTCCGCCAACTAGGCAGCGTAGATTGAGAATAATAATAGCGTCCTCAAGTAGGCAATTCTGTCCGGACACTTTGATGACGCGATCCGAGGGAAGATTACTTAAGGCGGCACGTATGCCATCTACATCATAAACCTTCGAGGAAAAGTGGACATCGGCTTTGCGTAGCGCTGTATCTCGATAGTCTGCAAACGCCAGTTCAAATGTATTGCCAGTGTATTCGATAAGCGGTGTCA
>JBGCFS010000199.1:0-16116 GCA_045107035.1 Hyphomicrobiales bacterium | reverse complement strand
CGTTCCCTGCCCGGATTTGGTCAGATCCTAATGTTTGCTGCATTCGCATTTTTCGGGGGCTTAATCCTGAATGTTATGCCCTGCGTCCTTCCGGTTCTCTCGATCAAACTTGCGTCGGTACTGAGCCACAGCGACCGCCCTACTCATATCGTGCGAGGTGGATTTTTGATGTCCGCACTTGGCGTCTTAACCTTCATGTGGGCGCTGGCTGCGGGCATATTGATCTTGCAAGCGTCTGGGATAACGGTCGGCTGGGGATTGCAGTTTCAAAGCCCAGTTTTCCTGACAATAATGTTTATGATCCTTGCAGTGTTTGCTACGAATTTGTTCGGAATATTTGAGATATCCCTTCCGTCAAAACTGCAATCGCGCTTGGCGAACTCTGGCGGACGAGAAGGATATTTAGGCGACTTTGCGACCGGAGCGTTTGCAGCTGTTCTTGCAACGCCCTGCTCTGCCCCCTTCCTTGGAACGGCCATTGCATTCGCACTGACAGGTCGTTCTATCGATGTTGTCATCATCTTCACGATGCTTGGGATCGGGTTGGCACTACCGTATCTGGTCTTTGCGGCACGACCTGAATGGATCAGGTATCTGCCAAAACCTGGTCGATGGATGGTTATCATCAAATGGGTCTTGGGCTTTTTGTTAGCTTTGACAGCCGTTTGGCTTCTTTGGGTTTTAAGCGGTGTTGCCGGAACTTGGGTCGCCGTAGCCGTGTTAGGGTTGTCTCTTGGGTTCGTTCTTTTGACTGTTGTCCCAAAGCTAGGCACTTACACTCGAATGGTATCCCTAGCCGCCACATCGATCGTGGCTATTCTGACTGCTATCAATTTTGCAGCAGTCCTTTCAGTACAAGCCGTTTCTGAGAATTGGGTTGCGTTTGACAGAGGTGAAATTCCTCGTCTTGTATCTCAGGGAAATACCGTGTTCGTCGACGTGACGGCAGATTGGTGTCTGACATGCAAAGCAAACAAAGCTTTGGTCTTGGATAGAGAACCAGTCGCACAGCTTTTGATGTCAAATCACGTCATTAAAATGCAGGCTGACTGGACGCGCCCTGATCCAAAGATTGCGCGGTATTTAGAAGCAAACAATCGCTTTGGGATTCCATTCAACATTATCTACGGACCGAATGCGCCGAACGGAATATTGTTATCAGAAGTTTTATCGTCAGAAAAAATCAAAACGGCGCTGGAAGAAGCCCGCAAACCAAATTGAATTTGGGTCGCAAAAAGTTCTCTCAATCAACCAAGGTGTTCGACAGATCCTCAAGGATCGGACAGTCCGGTCTGTTGTCGCCATGACAAGCTTCAACAAGATGCGTCAATGTGTTTTCCATAGACTGCAATTGTGCAATTTTTTCGTGAATTTGCCGCAGGTGCTGTTGCGCGATCTGTTTGACTTGGCTGCTTTCGCGGGTGCTGTCATCATAAAGCGCCAAAAGCGCGCGACAGTCCTCGATTGAAAACCCAAGCGTGCGTGCGCGACCCAGAAATGCAAGTTTATGCAGGTCCTTTTGCGCAAAACTTCGATACCCGTTTTCACTGCGCAGGGGCTGGATCAATCCGATATCCTCGTAATACCGGATCGTTTTTGGGGGCAGTCCGGCGCGCTCAGAAACTTCTCCAATGTTCATGATCAGCGCTCCTATTCTGCGGGTCGTGATGTCAGGACCTGAGCCGGGGCAAGTGGCACCTCACGCTCGGACATCAGCGGCTTCAAGCGTCGCAAGCGTAGGGCATTGCTGAGAACCGACACAGATGAAAGTGCCATCGCACCTGCTGCGAAAACCGGCGACAAAAGAAGACCAAATGCCGGATATAAAATCCCTGCGGCGACAGGGATCAGGGCTGCGTTATAACCGAATGCCCAGATCAAATTCTGGCGGATATTGCGCATCGTAGCACTTGATACTTCGATGGCGTTTACCACCCCACGCAAATCGCCAGACATTAAAACAACATCAGCGCTTTCGATCGCTACATCCGTTCCGGTTCCAATTGCGATGCCCACATCGGCATGTGCTAAGGCAGGAGCGTCATTGATCCCGTCCCCGACAAAAGCGATCTTGCGTCCACCTTTGCGGAGCTCCTCTAGGGCTGCAACTTTTCCGTCTGGCAGCACGCCTGCAATCACATGATCAATCAAGATCTCTCTCGCAATAGCATCCGCCGTTTCCTGTTTGTCACCTGTGATCATCGCAACGGTAAGCCCCCGAGCTTGCAACGCTTGGATCGCTGCCGCACTTGCAGGCTTCACTGGGTCTGAGACCGCGATCAAGGCGGCAAGCTCTCCGTCAATCGCCGCATAAAGCGCTGTCTTACCCCGTTCGGCTAAACTGCGTTCTTCGTCGGCCAACGGGCCGATCTCAATGCCTTCGCGGATCATCAAGCGATCTGCACCAATAAGAACTTTACGCCCCTCAACTACAGCTTCGACGCCGTAGCCCGTGATCGATGTAAATGTCTTCACTTCGGCCAGAACGACTCCCTCAGACAAGGCCCCCCGAACGATTGCTTCGGCGATGGGATGCTCGGATTGCGCCTCAACGGATGCGATCAAACGCAGCGCTTCGGTTCGATCGGTTCCATCCGCAAGCACAAAGTCGGTCAGTGTCGGCTTGCCTTCCGTCACGGTGCCAGTTTTATCAAGAGCTACCACCTGCACGTCGCTGAGCCCCTGCAGCGCGTCACCTTTGCGAAACAGCACACCCATTTCTGCCGCACGACCGGTGCCCACCATGATCGAAGTTGGCGTCGCAAGCCCCATGGCGCAGGGACACGCGATGATCAGAACCGATACGCCCGCGACCAAGGCGAATGTCACCGCTGGATCCGGACCTATCACCAGCCAGACAGCTATCGTAAGCACCGCTAGGAGCAAGACCGCAGGCACAAACCACATGGTAACGCGGTCCACGAGCCCTTGGATGGGCAGCTTGGCCCCTTGTGCGTCCTCGACCATGCGAATGATCTGCGCCAATGTCGTATCTGCCCCAACGCGAGTTGCTCGAAACTTTAGAGCTCCCGTTCCGTTAACAGTACCTCCCGTGACCGCATCACCAGTAGCTTTGGAGACGGACAACGGCTCACCAGTAATCATGCTTTCGTCGACATTGCTGGTACCTTCAGAGACCTCTCCGTCGACCGGTACACGCTCGCCCGGCCGAACCAAAATCACGTCGCCTAAGCGCAGAGCATCAATCGAAATCTCCTCGTGTTTTCCATCTTTAACAAGCATTGCAGTCTTTGCCTGTAAGCCAAGGAGCGCTTGAATGGCAGACCCGGTGCGCCCCTTCGCGCGGGCCTCAAGCCAACGACCCAAGAGGATTAGAACCACAATGACGGCTGCTGCCTCGAAGTAAACGGCACGCACACCGTCAGGCAGCAAAGCGGGCAAGAATGTTGCCACAACTGAATAGGCCCACGCGGCCCCTGTCCCGAGCGCGACCAAGCTGTTCATATCCGGTGATGCCTTTAGCAAAGCCGGAATGCCCTTGGAAAAAAACTGCCGCCCCGGTCCAAACAAAACAATCGTGGTCAACACGAATTGGATCAACCAAGAGGTCTGAGTGCCAATGGTGCGCTCGATCAGCATATGAAAGCTGGGGATCAGATGTGCACCCATCTCAAGAACAAACACCGGGAACGTCAGGATGGCTGCAAAGATCATCCGCTTTGACAGGTGCAGCGCTTCGTCAGCCTTTCGTTCCGCCCTCGTTAACTGTGCGTCAGCCTGCACAATCTCGGCCGCGTATCCCGCTTCCGTGCTAACGTTCGCCAAATCCGCAGGTGTCGTCGCCCCTTCTAAGTATTCCACTGTGGCGGTCTCAGAGGCGAGATTGACGGAAACATCGACCACGCCAGCAGCCGCAGCAAACGCCTTGTCCACACGACCAACACAAGAGGCGCACGTCATGGAAGACACGTTGAATGTGACCCGCGCCGTGCGCGCAGGATAGCCAAGGTCTCTCAAGGCATCGGATGCAGCTTTTACGCCATCAGGACCGTTGACTTTGAATACCGCAGTCTCTGCTGCCAGATTAACGGACACCTCTTCGACGCCCGGTATGTTGGCCAAAGTGCGATCCACACGGCCAACACAAGAGGCGCAGGTCATGCCCTCGATGGACAGTTTAATTGATTTGGAATCAGACATCGGTCAATCCTTTGAAGCCTATTCACCCATAGATAGGCCTTCCAGTAACTAGAAGCTCAAGGCCTACTTTCATTTATTTTCTGCGGATAGTTATTTTTCTTGACCTTCCACTAGGGGGAAGCCTTCTAAATCAAGTCGTAACCAGAACGGATAAAATCATGAAATTCCACGTCCCTGATATGAGCTGCGGTCACTGCACAGCGGCAATCGAAAAAGCCATATTCACCCAAGACTCAACGGCAAAAGTCACTACTGATCTTGAATCTCGACAAGTTTCTGTCGACAGCACCCTTCCAATCGCTGATCTTCAAAAAGCCATCGGAAATGCTGGCTATGAGGCGACTACAATTTGAAAACCCCCGAGGTAATAACGTTCAGTTTGCCGCACGTGCCTTTTTAACTAATTCAATCATCTGATCTGCCTCGATCAATCCAGGGGCCAAGGCCTCACCGATCACAAACGATGGTGTTCCATTAAATCCAAGCGCGCGGGCAAGGCGCATCGACGTTTCGATATGCTCCGAAATCTCAGGTGCCTCCATATCGCGACGCATCTGCGTAACGTTGATGCCTACTTTCTCGGCCGCCGCAATCACGTTTGCCTCTTCAGCGCGTCCTGCCAATTCCATCAAAGCCCAATGAAATTCTACATATTTACCTTGATTTTGCGACGCCAAGGCTGCCTTTGCGGCAAAAACCGAACCGTCTCCAAGTATGGGCCATTCGCGGTAGACAACACGGACATTGGTATCTGATGCCAATAGCTTTTCCATATGCGGTTTTACACGGCGACAATAAGGGCAATTATAGTCGAAGAATTCGACCACAGTAACATCCCCGTTTGGATTTCCGAGAACAGGGGCGTTCGGATCTTGTTCCAAGGCCAGGCGTTGGCTTGATAAAACCTGTGCAGACGCAGCCGCTTCGTTTGCCGCATCTCTTGCATTTATGATCTGTACAGCCTCTAAGACAATTTCTGGATTGGCCCGGATGGTTTCTAAAACCAACTCTCTGATCCGATCTTCGCTCACTCCATCCGCAAAGGCTGACAGTGGCAGAAGGATCATCGCGGCAGTGGTAAGAAATTTTTTCATGTCTATTTGTCTCCTGAACTTTGATCTACAGCGGTTCGCTCTGCTTGAATTATGCGTTCGCGCTCCGGCCATTGCGCCTTGATATACTCAATGATGTTCCAGATTTCAGGATCGCTCAGCTGATCCCCAAATCCGGGCATTCCACTGTTGAAATCCATACCTTGTTCAGCCAATGCTCCTTTGCCACCAAGCTTGGTGTAAGCGAAAATTAGACTGTCCGTATGGTGCCAAGTATGGCCCGTTTCGTCGTGGGGAGGTGCTAGTAAGCGCCCATCTGGTCCCGGAGTGCGCCAATCGCCCTGCCCTTCAAGATTTGCTCCGTGGCAAGCCGCACAATTCTCTGCATACAGAGTTGCACCAGCAACCAAATCAACAGTGGTATCGGGACCAATGCGGGCCTTCGGCACCGAGTTTGGCCAAAAAAATGCGACCGCACCAAAAAGGATCAAGGCCGCAACAACCAAAAGCGGACGACTCCATGTCACGCCACGACAATCCGTGTCATCATGCCAGACGCAGCATGTGACAGCATATGACAGTGCAAAAGCCACTGACCTGGGTTATCCGCGACAAAGGCAATCTCTCGAGTGTCCCCACGATTTATCAGTGTTGTGTCCCGCAGGGCCCCAAGGCTCCCATCTGCTTCGATTTCATGGAAATGGACACCGTGCAAATGCATCGCATGCGGGAATGAAGTGTCATTAGAAATCTTGATGCGCACATGTTCACCAAGAGACAGTTCCGCCAGCGGTGGCCCTCCCAGACCATCAACAGCCCCATTGAATGCCCAGTATTTTCCAGTTCTGGATAGTTCACGCATCGATAAGGTTTCACCGCTCAAAGTTGCAGATCGCAGTCCTCCCATGGCACCCCCCTCCATTTTCAAGGACAGTCGCGTGGCATTGTTTAAGTCCACCATACTATGAGAATTTGGCGAAAGTGGTGCTGGTTTCTCCCGCCGATTGGCAGAACCGCCTGCGCGCACTTCAAAAGCAACCTGACTAAGAGCTTCATTGCGGTCAACTTGAGCAATATGTGCCGTTTCACCTTCCATAGCCACGACATCAACGATCAAATCCACACGTTGTGCCGGAGCCATTGTGAACACATCTGACACAGGTTGTGGCTGGGCAAGTGGCATACCATCGAGGGCCACGATCCAGCCTTCCAGCCCTTCTAATCGCAATGGGAAGATCCGTGCGTTTGACGCGTTGATAAGTCTCAATCGCAGACGCTCGTGACGCTTTGCATCCAACGCAAGATTGTAGATGCCATTGGTCGTGACGTAGTTCCCGTATCGCCCCGCATGGCTCATGGCATGCGACGAGGCAAAATTACTATCAATCTGCGCCGTGTCAGGATCAACCAGCCAATCATCGAAGATCAACACTTCCTCACGGTCGATATCAAGAGCATCCGGTTCTTCGACGATCAATGCCCCATAAAGCCCGCGCGCCACCTGTTCAAAAGAGCGGTTATGCGCATGATACCAATACGTCCCGGCATCGGGAACAACGAAGTCGTATTGAAAGCTATTTCCCGGTGGAACCGCGTCTTGTGTCAGGCCCGATACGCCATCCATTGCATTATCAATCCTGATGCCGTGCCAATGAACAGATGTGGCGTCAGGTAAGTTGTTGATCAGGTTGCGCTGGACGCGTTTACCCTGCGTTACGCGAATTTCCGGACCCGGCGCGCGCCCTTCAAATCCCCACACTGACGTCTTGCTGTATTTCTCAGGCAGTAACTGAATGTCGGCAACGTTCGCGTTCAGTAAAGGCATCTCAGCCTGCGCGAAACTTGGCCGTATTGGCATAGCTAACGTGGCGGCTGTAGCTGTAAGAAAATGTCTTCTTGAAAGCGTCATGTCGGCACCGATAAGATTGAGGTGAAAGTCGCGGTTGCGAGGAATATTCCAAATACACACACCCATTCAAAACGGATAGCGCGTGCGAGAGAGTGTCCGGCATCTGGCCGCCCGTTCTGCAGAGCGGGTACAAAGCGCAGTTTGTTTGCGGCGGCAAGACCCAGCAATGCAGTTACAACGCCAACTTTTGCCATCAGCGCGATGCCGTAACCAGTGCTATACAACGCTTGCACAGATCCAACCAGTTTCCAGCTCAAAACCACGCCAGCCACCAAAAGGACCGGAACTGCAATACTCGCAACACGCCCAAACCCATGTCCAAGTTCGGCGGCTTGAGAATACTGCGTCGAATTCAGAGCAAGTTTACGAAGTGGGATAAACACGCCTATCCAAAACGCAGCAACGGTCAAATGGGCAGCCAACAGCAGTTGCAACCAGAACCCTTCTAGACCCGGAACATGCCCTATTTCTGCAAAGCACCATATGGTCACCAACCCGCCAGCAAGCGATAACCAGTACCCTTTGCCACCAATCAACAACCCAATCAGCATCGCGGCCATACCAGCCATCCGAAGATAAAATACCGTTCCCACTTGGGTCTCTAACAAGATACCCAAAATATCGGAATCCGTCATTCCGGAAGCATCGCCCGTCAAAGCGGCACCACGAAGAGAAAAGCTGACAATTGAAGCCAAGTAGCCAAGCGCTCCAAAAGCAATTGCATACTTTCGAACATCCTTTTTTATGGCATCCAAAGGAGCTGCAAAAAGAAGAGCGGATATGACCAATCCTGTGCTTGTCAGGACGCCGAAATAGAGCATCATTTTTGTGGCAATGGCTGCAAATCCGAAGAAATCGGGCACTGTCGTTATTCTACGTCAAACGAAAAGCTGCCGTTCATTGCATGTCCATCAACACCGAGGCCACGCCATTCAATCACGTACGAACCACCGCCTAAGTCCTTCATTGGGACAGAATAAGCTTTTGAAAATGCTTTTTGATTTCCCAGATCAAGTTCTTCAGAATGTTTACCGGCGTGGGTCATACTAACTTTGGTAAGTCGAATTTCCTTAACGAAGGTCAAAGACACTTCACTCGGCACAGTACTTATAACAGAGCCGTTCGCAGGCTTCATCTTGTTTGCTTTTGAATGCGCAGAAGCAGGGACAGCACTTAGCGTAAAAAGCGCAGCTACGATAAGATATTTCATGTTTTTCCTCTCAGTTTATTCCATTGGCCCGTTGCAACTCACGGACATACGCAACGATCATTTTAACATCACCGGTTGTAAGACCTTCAACAGGTGGCATGTTTCCAAAACCCCAGTGGTGGGCTTGAACTCCGTTTTTTGCAGCTTGGATGAAGCTCGCATCTCCATGGTGGTTTGGCTCATAGGTTATATGAACCAGAGGTGGAGCAACTCCGTTTTGGCCCGCAGCGTTCACGCCATGGCAAGCTGCACATTTTGCTTCAAATCCGATTTTTCCGATCTGAGCATTCGTTGACAGTTCTTCTGGAACAACAATCTGAACAATTGCCGCCCCCTTTTCAACGTCAGACAAATCTGGCGGCACCATAGAGTGCCCACCATTCATTTGTCCCGACGGCATGAGTTGCCAAGCAAATACGACACCAGCGACGACAAGGCCGGCCCCGATCAAAATTCTTGAATTCAACATCAAATCAATTTCACTTGTGCTCCGATCGGGGTCCGACCGAAGACTTCTTCGATTTGCTCATTGAACAGTCCGATGCAGCCATTTGAGGACTTCCGACCAATCTTACGAGTGTCTTGGGTTCCGTGAATGCGGTAATATTGCCAAGATAAATAGATGGCGTGAGAACCAAGCGGATTACGCGGATCACCACCTTGAATATAAGCAGGCCACTCTGGGTTTCGTTCACGCATGGCAGGCGTTGGTCCCCATCCCGGTGCCACACGTTTGTCGACAACCTCAGTGTAGCCACGTTTGGTCAAATCATCCGACAATGGGACAGAGGTGGGATAGATTCTCATCTCGCCATCCGGCGTCCAGTGTTGCAAAACCCTTGTAGTCGTATCAGACAGCAATATCCCTTTTCCAATCGTATCAAAGTGATCTCGCCAGTTATGTGTAAAAAACGCAGAGGCGTTTCGTTGAACTGATGATTGGCCCTGGGCTCTCAGCAATGATGGCGCGAAGAGTATCGTTGCACCCAGCGATTGTAAGGCGCCACGGCGCGTCAGTGTATTTGGTTTTGCCGACATTGAACACGCCTCAGCTGGAAGATTTCTTTCGTTCAAAAGTATCTGCTTCTTAGCTGTTCATGAAGAGCTTGGGATTCGGATATTTGTAATGATATGTATTGCTAAGGCTCAGTGCGGATCCAAAGGCAGACTGATGGAAGCGCGCAACCCACCATCAGCGATGTTCGCCAATAAAATTGAACCGCCGTGCTCGAGCACAATGCTGCGTGCGATGGACAACCCCAAACCATGCCCTCCAGTATTTAGGGATCGTGAGGTTTCAAGACGCACATATGGCGCAAACACAGCTTCAAGGTCATTCTCTGGAATACCCGGCCCGCCATCTTCGACGCGGATTTCAGCTTTATCACCCACGATCTGCCAAGACACACGTGCTTCTTCACCATAGCGCACTGCATTTTCGACTAAATTACGTAACGCGCGTCGCATTGCCCCAGGCTTGACGGAAACGATCAGGGATGTGTCACTATCCAATCGTATTACGGAAACGTCCAGTAGAGCCATCAGGTCTCGCAAGTCTGTAGGGACCACATCTTCATGTTGGCCGACGCCTTTCGCAAAATCCAATGTGGCTTCAACCATTTTTTGCATCTCTTCACTGGAGGCAACCATGGATAACCGTGTGTCTTCGTCTTCAACCATTTCCACTCGCACACGAAGCGCCGTTAGCGGCGACCGAAGGTCATGAGCCAACGCGGCCAGCATTTGCGTTCGGTCAGAAACAAACCGCGTCAGCCTATCCTGCATGGTATTAAACGCATGGGTCAGGTCACGAACTTCTTTGGGCCCAGTGACTGGCAATGGCCCGTCGCCAGCCCCCCGCCCCAGTCGATCTGAGGCTTCTGCAAGGGTCTTCAACGGACCAGTTAGCCGCGCCAAAAGGAACCAGAAACTGACGATCAGAAGCAACAATGCCGTCGTCACGAATGAAGTGTTAGACGCTAATGACCATTGAATTGGCGGGCGCTCGAAACGCGTTCCAACATTCAGCCACTGTCCACCAGACAAGGCTATAGAAAGCTCCATTTCAATAGCAGCTAAACTGCCTTGCATCATTTCAGAATGCAGTTCGGCCATCTCAGGTGATAAATTAGGAAGCGGTAGAAGGCCTTGTTCGATTTCATGAACTTCAACACGAATATCCCTGCTGAAGCTGTCACCCAACAAAGCTCTGACGCGAGCTTTCACAGCACCACCTTCATCGTGATGCTCATGCGTGACTGTCGGCATATTTGACAATTCAAAGCGAACAAGAGGTGATGTGGCAGCACTGATAATCTGGTCATGAAGATCTGGTGGCGCCCCTGCGATCAGTTTCGCCACGTTCGCGGCACGCCCCGCAGCTTCTGCGCCTATGGCCGCTTGAACAGCTAAGGATCTTTCATCTACGAATAGCCACAGGCTTAAGGCTTGTGCAATGAACAGAACCCCAAGCACCAATAAGGCAATCTGGGTGCGAAGGCGCAGGGCGAAGCCTTTCAAGAAATTACCTCAACGTCACAGGCTAAACTGTAGCCGCCGTTTCGAACTGTCGAGATCACGCGTGGCCTAAGGACGTCTTTCTCAACTTTGCGGCGCAACCGACTTATGTGATTGTCAATTGTTCGATCAAATGGCCCCGCCGTTCGTCCCGTCGTCATTTCAAGCAAATGAACTCGGTCCAGCACCTTTCGAGGGCGCTCAAGCAACAAGGTTAGCAACTTCATTTCGCCGGTCGTCAATATCGTACGTGAACCTTCGGTATCGACCAAAGTCCGTCCGTCAAAATCCAATTCTAAGTGTGCAAAACGCACGGACTTCCCCGCAAACGGTTCCACATGCGGATTGCTTTGAACACGCCGTAGAATTGCTTTGATACGAGCGAGAAGCTCTTTGGGGTTGAACGGTTTTGCTAGGTAGTCATCGGCACCGCCGTCCAAACCTGCAATCCGGTCGTCATCATCGCTTAAGGCGGTAAGCATGAGAACAGGGATGTTGAGGGCTTCGCGCAGACGCTTACAAGCGCTCAATCCATCTTCACCCGGCATCATTACATCTAACACGATCAGATCAAACGTGCGCATTTCAAGCTGCGCATCCATTTCAATCGTATCTTGCGCACCAGTTGCCTGCATTCCATTTTTCTGAAGATACTGCGAGACGGAATTACGGATTTCAGCATGGTCATCCACGACTAAGATATGAGGTTGCTCTTTCATGCGTGCTTTATAGTCGGTGCAATCACGAAACGCCCACCCCTGTGTTTGTCGCCAAATGTATCAAAGCTGACTGTACTGATCTCTCGACTTATCACGGTGCGCAGCTTAGATTCGTTTGAACTAATGGAGAATATTATGCAGAGACGACATTTCCTTGCAGGCGCAGCCGCGCTGATATCAACAAACCCATTGCGAGCAGATGTAACGCCGACACTTAAAATTGTGAAATCTCCAACCTGTGGGTGTTGTGGTGCTTGGGCCGACAAAATGCAGCAAGCCGGGTTCGCTATAGAAATCACAAATGTAGATCAGGACGTTCTTTATGATACAAAAGATCGTCTTGGGATCACTCCTAACCTCGCCGGCTGCCATACAGCAGTAATTGGCGAGTATTTCGTTGAAGGTCACGTACCCGCCGAAGACATTCGACGTCTGCTTACGGAAGCCCCAAAAGCGCTTGGTATTACGGTTCCCGGAATGCCTATGGGGTCACCAGGGATGGAAATGGGGGATGCGCGCGACGATTTTGACGTCCTGTTGGTTCTGAACGATGGATCAACACAAGTCTTCGCCAGTCACGCCTAGATCAAGCTGAAAGCTTTTCGCCAGCTAAGCCAACAAGTGATAAATTCCTCGCTTTGGGTTTTCCACTCTCTTTTGCCGGACGAGTTTACGCAGTGCTCTGAAGGTTGCCTCGTGGGTCAGTGATATCGTTGCGGCAAAGTCTATAACTTGCCCTTTTAGCAAGCCCGCAACCATAGCGGCATAAACGCGTTCTTCGGCTGATCTGATAGCTGTAATTTCGCGGATTTGACGCATCTGCTGCACTTGAACGGCTAAGGATTGGCAATAGGAAGCCGCGAATTCAGGTTGCTCTAACGCTTTCAAAATAGCTGATTTGTTGATCTGGAAAACAGTCCCGTCGCCCTGAGCGATTGCATCACAGTGGTATGTTTCAGAAAACAAGGACGCTTCCGCAAAACAACTTCCTGCAACGGCTCGGTGAATTAAGATCGCCTCACCATCTGGCCCTACGCGAACCAAATGCACATCAATATCAGAGGCTATAAACATACCTATTGTTGGAAGCCCGTGACGAAACAAGACTTCGCCGCGTCGTAGTGTTAACGGAGAGACAGAGCCGTTTGATAAAAGATTGAATGGCGAAGGAAGCATATGACTGAAATCATATGACGAACTCAAAAATATTGATAGCCACTACAATTATATTTCTAAATGGAGCCCTCATGAAATACATTGTAGCACTTGCGATCATCCTCTCATCCGCAACCGGAGTGTCCGCACAACACACCCACGACTCTTCCTCGTCCCACAAGTCTTCTATCCCATCGGAGTCCGGCCAAGCCGCTTTCGCAGCTATCGCCGAAATCACAGATTTATTACGAAACGATCCAGAAACAGATTGGTCCACGGTCAACATCGATGCGCTCCGAGAGCATTTGGTGGACATGAACTTGTTGACCCTCAGCGCCAATATCGAGGTAGAAGTTGTCCCCAATGGAGCAAGCTTTAAAATCACCGGTGACCCAAGAACAACCTTAGCGATAAAAGCAATGGTCCCAGCACACGCCCCTTTCTTAGGGCGTGAAACTGGTTGGGACGTATCCGTCGCGTCAATAGACGGTGGCGTCACAATGAGCGTTAAAGGAGATGCTCAAAAAATTAGGGCGTTGGGGTTCTCTGGGCTTATGTCCACCGGTGCGCATCATCAAACCCATCACTTGGCAATGGCGCGGGGTAAGGCCGCTCACTAGCACAAAACGTTATGTCTTAAATTGTATCCTTGTTCTTTGTTCTCTGGCCTTGATCTAAAAATTCCAGCAAAGTTAAATTGGCGGTTTAATATGCCAGATGGGGAGACCAACACATGAAACGCAGTTTTTGGTTCATTGGATCGGGGGCATTATTGTTGACAGCATGCGAGCCCATCCAAAGTGGAGGCTCATCAAATTACATAGAAGCACCGCAAGCTGTTATTGATGTCGCCGGACCCAATCAAAACCTGAAAGCTGTTCGAATTAACCCGGCTGACGGGTGTTATGTGTATAGATATGTAGGTCCGGTTGAGACGACATACCTACCCCTCAAGACTGCGAACGAGCGTCCGATTTGCACGCGAGCACCCGAGCCAGCTACAACGGGCTGACCTATCATAACTGGTTCAGTTTAGCTTTTCGCTGTCACCCAGTTTTCAGGCGGATAAAGGATAGCAGATGATCCCGTCTCAACCTGTTCATACAGCCCGTTAATGTGTGCCATGACCATACGCACGCACCCAGAGCTGGCGCGACCCCCAATTGACCGCGGGCTTGGCGTGCCGTGAATTCGCAAATAGGTGTCGCGGTTTCCAACGTAAAGATACAAAGCGCGCGAACCCAACGGATTAGATGGGCCCCCATCCATGCCGTCAGAATGCTGCTCGTATAAGTTTGGATCCCGCTCAATCATCGCAGCCGTAGGGGTCCACGTTGGCCATTTGGCTTTTCTTCGGATATTGTAAGTGCCAGGCTCATAAAGATTGCCACGAGCAATTGCCACTCCGTAGCGCATTGCAGTGCCATTGTCTCGCACGTGGTAAAGATAGCGCGCGACCGCATCTACGTGAATATCACCAGCTTTCAGGCCATCGTTAGCCTCTACAAGCTGAGGCAGGAACCTCGGATGAAATCCCCAAGGATTGGTCGTAGCCGGATCATAACCAGCTGGTGTCACACGCGCATCCCAAGCTGACCATTTTGTGCGGTCAGAAGTTGGGCCTGCACTTGCGGTACCGGGCAATGAAGCGGAAAATAACGCAGCCGTTGAAATTATGAAATGGCGTCTAGTCAACATGGGTCTTCGATCCTATTTTCGGCAACTGGCCAGCTAATATGATCGCAAAATATGCATATTAACTCAATGAGCCAGTCACGTATCCGTGTCTTAGCCCACATCAATTACTGTTTCTTTGACGATCCACACTTTAAGTTGCGATAGAATGCTAGCCTGAAATTGTACCCAAATGTATTCTTGACCTTACCATGCCGTATGCTTCGATACAGATGGTACACAAACTCTCAACGAGGATTCCATGTCGGATAACGAGACCCAAAAACCAAACGCACCATCCAAAATTATGCACTACGGGATGATAGCTTGCTGCACAGTCATGCTTATACCTGTGGCAGGTTTCTTTATAGCCGTCTGCAGTATTGCAGGTCTTTGGAGTAATGCGAGCGTTTTTGCACCCATTGCGCTTTGCATTGGCGCACATGCGGTGATGTTTAAGTTGATGGGTAAGTCTTGTCACAGCTCGAAGACAACGGATGTTGAGACAGCAGTCATCGAAATCCAACCTAGCAGGGTACCTATTGTCGAACGAAGTGTAGGCTGATCGCTTAGCATTCCCAAAAGCGTTAGTATTTCCGTGTTTGAAGCTCAGAGCAGCACCGATTGAGTGGCGTTAGGACATAGAATGTGCCGTGAGCTCGCCCTTGAAAACACAGTGTGCACGAAAAGTTAGCTAGCTTAGATATTCGCTTGACCTTCCCCTCACTAGAACCTGCTATTTTCACATTTGAAGTAGTTTGTGAGGCCGCTCATGGAAACAGAATTGAACGTGCGACACCCCGCTCCAATCGGCGGGCTTCTATTTCTAATATCCGCACCAGTGCACCTGTTTTTACCACAAGAACCCTCAATCGCCTTATCTGCAGTTACTCTTAGCTTAATTGGCGGTGCCTACATTGGCTTTGGCGCAAGGTCAGAGCATTTTAATGCAATGGCACTCGAACTTTTCGTTGCTTGTTTATTTGGCCTGACGGCTCTTGCAAGCCTTCTTTGGCATTGGAGCGCTATACCCATTGGGTTGGCTGCACACGCGATTTGGGATTTGATGCACCACAATCCCTCATTTGGTGCGAAGGTACCGCGATGGTACATCCCTCTTTGTGTAGTCTATGATTTATCGGCAGCCTTATTTTTGGTAGTGATCTATGCCATCTGAAAAGACCAAATCCCGTTACCTAAGTTTATGGATTGCAGCAGCCGTTTTCGCGATAGTTGCACTCGTATGGATGGCAGGGTTGATCCCACAAATAGACCGTGAGGTAATCGAAAATTGGGTTATGCAGGCAGGCCCATGGGGACCTGTTTTGATAATAGGCTTAATGATTGCTTCTATCGTTGCCAGCCCAATTCCAAGCGCCCCAATTGCGTTGGTAAGTGGTGCTGCATATGGACACATAAACGGAGCCATTTATGTCGCAATCGGGTCAGAGTTGGGAGCCCTCTTGGCTTTCACCATCGCTCGGTATCTTGGTCGCGATCTCGTAGAACAATGGCTTGGAAACAAGATTCCCAAAGGCTTACTTGGCTCACAAAACATGTTGATGGTTACAGTCTTCAGTTCGCGCCTTCTGCCATTCATCTCTTTCGATGCTATGAGCTATGCTGCCGGTTTAAGCCGATTGCACCTTTGGCGGTTCTTGATTGCGACCCTAGCGGGCATACTGCCCGCAAGCTTTGTCCTTGCTCACTTTGGTGCTG
>JBGCFS010000198.1:0-3162 GCA_045107035.1 Hyphomicrobiales bacterium | reverse complement strand
GGGCATATCTCGGTTCATGAGTTGCTGATCACGCTGTTTTTGTTCCTCACAGCGCCGATCACCGCGAATTTCATCGCCAAAGCCTATTTGGCGCGGAATGTGGATAAAAAGGAGCTGCCCCCGACTGAGGGCACGTTCGGTTGGTCCGTTTATGACGATCCGCCCGAGGCAGATCAGGACAAGTAGCGCTTCGGGGGCGGGAGCAGCTTGGCGCCGAGAACGCGGGCTCATGCGTCGCGCTGTTTGATCCAAGCCATACTGCCGGATGAGAGATGCGTTGTCTCTTTGGACATCAACCCGCGTTCAATCTCGTATCTTGAAGGTTGGCAGATTGCGCTGAATATCTATGTCCACATTGGTTCTTTTCCATAACCCAGTATCCTTACTTCTGGGGCTGGGGTAGAACTGGGGCGGATCATGAGCGAGCACCGGTAACAATCAAACGTGTTCCATTCGAAGTTTCTAACCAATACGCACGACAAAGCTGTCGATGATAGCCGTTCAGAGACATTGCTTGATGCTTTTCTCGGGCCACGACGCGAATAGCCAATTGAATTTTATGTGAAAATTGGCTCCGGCGGTAGGGATCGAACCTACGACCAATTGATTAACAGCCGCCCCAGTGTGATTTCGCCACATTTCTCTGATATGCGCTAACTAACTAAAAATGAACGACAATTTCTATTTTTCGTTGACAGTTTGAGCGCCCATGACTCACCATCTACGCCATGTTTCGCTGCATAGTGCTTCCGCTATGCTTCCGGATTTTAGGCACTCTTGGGGGAGTGATTTTAATATGACCAAGTTAACCAAGAGAAGGGTGGATCAGGCTGCGCCTGCGGCAAAGGACTACTTCCTTTGGGATGATGATTGCCGAGGTTTTGGGCTACGTGTTTTTCCATCTGGGCGGAAGTCATACCTAATCCAGTATCGTGCGAGTGGACGATCTCGGCGACGCTCTATTGGGCAGCATGGGGTCCTGACAGCGGATGAGGCGCGCAAGATCGCTCTGCAGTTGCTTGGAGACGTAGCGCGGGGCATGAACCCCGCCGAGGAACGTTTGACCGATCTACGCGCGCCTCTCGTGCGCAGCTTATGTGATCGCTTTCTTGATGAGTATGCCGCGCACCATTGCAAGCCGAGCACGCAAAAAGGGTATCGTATTTATATTGAGACGACAGTGAAGCCCCGTCTCGGCAACCGCAAGATCAACGAACTTACCCGCGCCGATATTGTCGCGTTTCATCATGACCTCAGAGATCGCCCCTACACGGCAAACCGCGCAGTCGCGATGCTGTCAAAGATGTTTAATCTTGCCGAGGATTGGGGATTGCGGACCGAGGGCACAAACCCCGCGCGGCGGATCAAGAAATATCGCGAGGAAGAGAAGAAGCGGTATCTCTCTGATGATGAGCAAATGCGTCTTGGTGAGGCGCTGGCAGAGGCTCTAGAGACAGGGCAGGAGTCGGTCTACGCGGTGGCGGCTATCCAGCTGCTGATTTTGACCGGTTGCCGCCTTGGCGAGATACTGACGCTGAAATGGGAATACGTAACTCCCCGCCACCTCGAACTGCCAGACAGCAAGACAGGGCGCAGACGCATTCCATTGCCACGAGAGGCCTATGACATACTTATGGCTCTGCCTCGCCGAGAGGGTAATCCCTATCTTATATTAGGTGAGTTAGAGCAGGGTCACCTGATCAACCTTCAAAAACCTTGGCGACGTATTCGGAAGCGTGCGGGTCTTAACGATGTTCGGATGCACGACTTGCGCCATACCTATGCATCAGTAGCGGTGATGAATGGGATAGATCCTTTCACGCTAAAAGAGATCATGGGACACAAGAACCTGCAGACCACGCTGCGTTATGCACATTTGGCTGACCATGCTGTACAGACTGCGGCTGGCCAAGTGGCTGGGCGATTGGCAGCCGCCATGCGCCATAAGGCACCAGCTCCGACACCATTGCGTCTCGTAACATAACGGAAGAACGTCCTATCTAACGTTACATTAACGTTAGGGACGGCAGAAACAGGGGGAGCCATGCAACTAGACCTGAGGAAATACCATTCACTCTTACAAGCCTTTGATGAAACAGGGCGGCGCATCTTTGGTGAGGCATGGACTGGGAGAGAAGCGTTTGCGCGTCCCACAGAAGATCCACAGCCGTTCAAGGAAGAGCGACGAAACCTTCAAATGCAAATCGCAGAAATGGAATCCGAGGCCCAGAAATTGGCCCCTCTAATGCGTGCCGAGTATGACAGCGATCTCCTAGAGGAAACGTCTCAGAAGCTTTCGGAATTTGATCGCAAAATTAGGACCCTGACAGATCGTTTGGCTGACATCCCAAACGTAAGCGAGGCCCATTTTACGGACTTTGACGCGTTTCAGCGCTTCGAGAAAGTTCGCAGTGAATTGCAGGGGGCTTTTGAGACGGGGAAGCTCAATATTCTAGCTGGGTCTCATATGCTTGTAGATTGGAAGCAATGGAAACGATTGGCGGGATTTCGGGTTGTTTATCACCTGTCCATGGTGCGTGTTCCATTTGAATTTTCGAACCCTTGCAAAAGAGCACCCGCTTCAATTCTGAAGGAGGATCTGGAACTTTGGTTAACGCGCTTTGGTATGCCTAACGAAGAGTCTGTTGTTTTGACGCCAGAGGAAGCGGGAAAAGCTGAGCTTCAAAAGCTAATCGCTGAACACTCTGTAAAGAACTGGTCAAGAATCGATTATCAGGAAGCCGTGCTTAGGGCTGTTCCCACTCTTTCACAGCGTAGTTTTGACAGGATTTGGGTCGCAGTCGCGCCACCCAATATGCGCAAAGCTGGTCGAAAAAAATCACTGCACTAGGTGCGGGGATTCTTTTCGAAAAGTTTAACAAAATCATATAAACAATTGAAATATATTCATTATTAATCACTGCACTCGGGTGCGGTGATTAATTTTAATTGTGCATACTATTTCCACTCTTTGCGCCGAGTTAGCCTCTTCTCACAAATTGCGCAGTCAGCGTTTGAGAATGGAGACAGTATGAAACACGAGCAAGAAACAGGGATGCGAGCACAACCCGATCCTGACCAGTTGGTGGATGAACATGAAGCGGCAGGAATGCTGTGCTACTCGGTGCGGGCTTTGCAGAATTGGCGGCATCGTGGGGGCGG
>JBGCFS010000197.1:0-9527 GCA_045107035.1 Hyphomicrobiales bacterium | reverse complement strand
TGAAGAACTAGCCAACTGGGCGTTTGTGTTTTCTACAAGCTTTTCAACCTATTGCGCATTTGCCTTGGCGTTTTGCATTGGAATTTTTGTGACGCGTGGCAATGTCGCCATTGCCACAATTCAAGGCATGGTGGGTGGCTATGCAAATGTTGGTTATATGGGGCCGGGACTAACCCTGGCTGTTTTGGGACAGCAAGCTGCTGTGCCCGCGGCGCTGATTTTCTGTTTTGATGTTGCGCTTGTATTCACACTGGCGCCCTTGTTGATGGCATTCGCCAGTACAGAAAAACAATCTGTGCCAACTTTGCTTTTGCAGATTGTGAAAAAGGTTCTGTTGCACCCATTCATTCTTGCAACGATTGCAGGAGTTCTAGGTGCTGCATTTCAGGTTCAACCTCCACAGGCAATTGAAACTATTCTTACATTCCTGAAATCTGCGGCAGCCCCATCAGCTTTGTTCGCAATGGGAGTTACTGTTGCACTGCGCCCTTTGAAGCGCTTTCCCGTTGAGATGCCGGGATTGCTTGCGGTGAAGTTGGTCGCGCATCCATTGATAGCCTATCTAATGCTTGGCGTTGTCGGAGATTTCGATCCGATATGGGTCGCAACCGGCGTGCTTATGGCCTGCTTGCCACCTGCGGCAACCATTTATGTGATTGCCCAGCAGTACAATGTTTACATTGAGCGCGCGTCTAGCGCTGTATTGCTGGGCACCGGAATTTCCGTATTTACGGTCACATTTGTTCTCTACCTGATTACACAAGGCGCTCTTGGCCCCGATCTGGTGCCACCATTATCCCAATAAAGAATTTTTAAACTTTGGCGCCTGTGTCTGGCTGAAGATAACAACCATTGATTTTCCAATTTCCGTCAGGCTGTTTTTCCAACGTATAGACCGCCACCCAATCTTTTCCGGCCGGCCCAGTAATATAAACTTCTTGCACAGGGCCATTTCCCTTGTCTGCAATACGTCCAAAGGTAAACGACTGAGGCCGAAATACGGGCTGGTATTGTTGTTTTACCATGCTCATGAACTGTTGATCGTTCTGAAACATGCGCTTTATGGATGGTGCTGCATAAGAGAATGCAGTGGCTGAGTTGTTTGTTAAAAACGCGTCGACCTGATTTTGGATAATCGATTGAATCGCACTTTGATCAGCAGGTGCGAGACTTTCTGCCTGCGCACCTCCGAAGCTTGCAAGCACGAAAGCGGCGGCCAACAAATGGCCCTTTACAGTTTTACGCATGGTGAACCCTCCAATTATAAATGCCCTGTATAGGGTACGCTAAACCGCATCGAATGGATTTGTCAGCCCTCTAACTGGCTAACGCGACAATTCGCTTCACCAATAGGCTATCCTTGTTCAGCAATGGCTCGATCGCGGTAAAGTGGTTTGTCCCTGCAATTTCGATATACGCAGTGTATGCGCCGTTTTCGCGCCACTTGGCCGAGAAGTCTTCGCTCTGGCGCAAAAATTCACTCGATTCGTTAGCACCCACCCAAACATCGAAAAAAACTTCATCCTGAGGATTAGCAAAATATGGACTGCCCGAAAGGGCGCTCTTTAGATCGAGCCGAAGATCATCATTCATCGAGACATGTAAAAGCGGCGTAAGATCATAAACACCAGAAACCCCAAGGCCCGCGACAATGGGTTGGGTGATTCTTGCTGCAACGTCTTTTTTGCAGAGCCACGCAGCGAGATGTCCACCAGCAGAGTGGCCAGTGACCATGATGGGTCGTTTTTCTGAATTTGCCAGAAATGCGAGGCAAGCTTCCATTTCATCGCAAATTCCGGCCACTGAAATATCTGGGCAAAGCGTATAGCTTGGCATTGCTACATCAAATCCGTTCTCCAAAAGCCCTGCGGCCATGTGGCTGAAAATGTCCTTGCTAAGACCGCGCCAGTAGCCACCATGAATGAAAACAATCATTGGTTTTGATGACGCTGCAGAATCACTCGATCTAAATATGTCCACCTTGTTACGTTCTAAGGGCCCATATTCGTTCGTATCAGGCGCATGAATCGAGCGGAATGCTGCGGCTTCACGCTCCCAACGTGGCAGAATCTCAACATGTTCAGGCACTAAAGCCCGATTGTCATATTCAGCTTCCATATCCAACTTGCTTTCCATAGCGCGGCTTTTCCCTTAAGACTTTTTCAAAATTGCTCGTTGTGAGGGATCATGCAGACCGTTTTTGTGCAAATCAAATGCCATTTGGGCAAAGCTTATGAAGTCGCCAATCAAATTGCCGACGCTGAAATAGCCTCGGAGATTTATTCCACAGCCGGTGACTATGATTTGCTTGTTAAGTTTTTTGTCGATGGAACCGATGACATTGGTCACTTTGTCACAGAGAAAATCCAGCATTTCTCTGGAATTAAGGACACATCTACTATTCCAACCTTTAAGGCTTTTTAAGGGGTTGGCTGATAGTTTGGATATTCTGGAGCTGCCAAGATCAGTGGTCTGAAATAAAAAGCATTTTGTAGAAAATGCCCTATTGACCGAACCATCGGCCTTGCCTATGTTCCGCCCGAAATTGGGAGCCCTTAGCTCAGTCGGTAGAGCAACTGACTTTTAATCAGTAGGTCCACGGTTCGAACCCGTGAGGGCTCACCATTTTCTTCCATACATCACCTGTATCATGTGGCGCGTTACATCGCGCCACTTGGTGTGTTGGCTTTCCCCTTTTGTATTCTGTTGGTATCTGCTGATTTCCTGAGCGCACCAGTGGTTCGCCCAACATAGGAAATTTTGATTTTAGTGTATCCAATACGCAGATAATTCAGTTTTGCTGTGAAACCACGGCATTGCAGATTGCAAATCGGTTTGCAGAATCGAACTCTTTAAATGCCTGCAGGCTAATTAGCATTTCGTAAACCATTGAAAATCAACGAATTTGATAGTGGCACAATACTTGAAACTACGAAGCGAGGGAATAATCCGCTTCGCTGTTTTGAGTATGGAATGCTTGCTGTTTGTTGTTGGTGTTCAGCATCAAGTATACCAAATCTTCGAAAGACGTTGCGTTTTATTCCTTCAACCAGATCCGGGCTCGATTTTGAGACCGGCAAATGATGCGAATCTAGAAGGGATTCGTCGAAGGAGCAACGATGAGTGTAGATACAGAGTTCAATATCTCACCCAGACTTGGCACGAATGGCAATGATAATCTGACCGGTACCGGTCGATCTGAAGTGCTTTCCGGCCTAGGTGGTGATGACACAATTAGAGCATTAAGCGGGAACGACGAAGTTTTTGGCGGAACCGGTAATGACTTTATGTACGGCCAAGGTGGCAATGACATCATGTACGGGAATGGGCGGCCAGCCTATGTGGATATGGCCAATCTGACCATGACAGAAAACACAACCGCAACTGTTACGTTCATGGACGAAGGTGCTGGCTACCGAAATGCACTGGGTGTTTATGAAATCGGTTCAGATGGATCTATTTCAAATGTTCAGGTGCTGTTTCCAAATGCTTCAAAAACGGGCAGCGGCGGCGATCTGATACCTGGCGAGTCAAATGTACAATTTGATGTCTCAGAAGGTACGCAACTAGGTTTCTTTGTCGTTTCCAATGGTTATGGAAAAGGTTCTGCAAATGCAGAAGCTTTGTCGTCTACTGACGGTACATTTGTATTCCGTACACTTGATGGACAACCGGGTTCAATCAATGACGCTGAAGTTGAGTTGTGGTTGGTTGATGCGAATGGTGGGGCTGATACCCACATCAAAAGCCAATATGGCTATTCCGTTTTTCACTCAGCAACAAATGCGGCAAATGGGTATGCCCCCAATCCGGATTCCTATTCCCATGTGGTTGGCCGTGCCAACGCAGTCGCTGGTGAAGTGCTGATTGGATTTGAAGACCTTTATGGCGGCGGTGACAATGATTACGATGATACAGTTATCGTAGTCGACATTGGCCAAACCAATGTTGTTGGCCTTTTGCCAACGCCTTCGGGCAATGGCGGAAACTTGCCGGATGACGATATCATCTATGGCGGCGACGGAGATGACGTCCTGTACGGGATTTCCGGAGACGACTATCTCGCAGGTGGATCCGGGGATGATGAGCTCTTCGGAAATTCTGGCAACGACATTCTGTACGGCAATGACGGCAAGGACGTCTTGACTGGAAATTCTGGTTCAGACGAGCTTAACGGTGGCGCAGGCGACGATACGCTTGATGGCAATTCGGGAAATGACATCCTGAATGGTGATGGCGGCACTGATTTGCTTTCCGGCGGAAGTGGCGATGATGAGTTGTCAGGTGGTTCTGGAACAGACACGCTGAATGGTGGCTCCGGAGCAGATACGCTTTTCGGCGGTAGCGGAAATGATGTTCTGAACGGTAACAGCGGTGACGATACCCTAAATGGAGAGTCTGGCGCAGATACTCTAAACGGCCATTCCGGTAACGACATTCTAAATGGCGGCGGCGGTAAAGATAAACTGATCGGTGGAGGTGGTGACGACACACTTTCTGGCGGCGAGAATAACGATCGTCTTTACGGTGGCTCAGGCAATGATGAACTGTTCGGTGGTGAAGGTAACGATTACCTGACAGCCAGTAGCGGTGCTGACACATTGATTGGTGGACTTGGCAACGACAAGCTTATCGGTGGAACAGGTGCAGATACATTTTTATTCGACCATGCTGATGGATTGATCGGATCTGACCGAATCTATGACTTCAGTATTGAAGATATGTTGCTTTTTGCAGGCTTTGATTTCTCCAGTTTTGAAGATTCAAACTCATACATGTCTCAACAGGGCGACGACGTGTTGTTCCAGCTGAGCAATACCGAAAATGTGCTTGTTCATGATGTGACGACTGATGTTTTCACATCTGACAATATCATGTTCGCATAGGCTAAACCTCCAACGTTCGGTGGACTTCCAATGACCAAATTGTCACCTCATAGCGAACTGAACGGTGCGCTGCGCAAATTGCGCAGCGCCTTGGGAAACGTTGCAGTGTTCAGCGGGTTTATTAACCTCCTGATGCTTGCTGGCCCGCTGTTCATGCTACAAATTTATGACAGGGTTCTGCCCAGTCATTCTGTGCCAACGCTCGTCGTTCTGTTTCTTCTGGTTGCGGTGCTATATGTGTTTCTGGCGCTGTTTAATTTTCTAAGATCCACGATCTTAAATCGAGCTGCGCTGCGCTTCGAACAAGACTTGATAGCTACAGCGTGGACGGCTGGTATTGAGCAAGCCTCGAAAGCCGATAAAGCCCCATCACGATCAGTCCAGGATATCTCTGTTCTACGCAAATTTCTTTCGGGTAATGGTCCAGCTGCATTGTTTGACCTGCCGTGGGTGCCGATTTATCTGGCGTTCGTCTTCATGCTGCATTCCAGTCTGGGTTGGCTCACCGTTGCTGGACTCGTTTTGATCTTGTCTCTGACGTTGATCAATGAGTTCGCGACCAGCCGTTCGCAACGCGCTGCAAGTGAAGAGAGTGGCGAAGAGGAACATATGCGGCAGGACTGCCTGCAGAATGCTGATGCTATTGCCTCAATGGGTATGACGCCACGCTTAGCTAACAAGTGGTTAGAACTGCGGACGCGTGACAATGCCAAAATGCAAGGTTCAGAAACTGTAACAAACGCTATGTCGTCTGCGATTAAAGGCATTCGGTTGTTGTTACAGTCTGGCTTGCTGGCTCTTGGTGCATATCTCGCGATTTATCAAGAAGTCTCGATGGGTGCGATGATCGCTGCCTCGATAGTTGCAGGACGTGCGTTTTCACCAGTGGATCAAGCTGTCGGCAATTGGTCTGGATTTGTTCAGGCTCGGATCGCCTATCGCCGCATCCAAGGTGTATTTACCAGTCGGAATGCGCAAACTCAGCCAATTGATTTACCGAAGCCCAACGGTCCTTTAGTCTTGTCAACTCTCCTAAAATTACCAGTTGGCCTGACAGCCAAAATCGACGCGAATTCTCGCCCAATTCTTCAGGGGATTGATTTTCAACTTAACCCTGGCGATGGGTTGGGCGTTATTGGGCCAAGCGCATCTGGCAAATCTACTCTTGCTCAGATCTTGGTAGGGCTGCAAGTGCCTGACAGAGGTTCTGTGAGGCTGGATGCGGCGCTTTATGAAGTCTGGAACAATGACAGTCTTGGCCGTTACATTGGTTATCTACCTCAACAGGTAGAGCTACTGACCGGGACGGTAAAAGAAAACATTTCACGATTTGACCCAAGCGCATCAGATGAAAGCATTCTTGCTGCTGCAAGGATGTCCGGCGCGCATGACGTGATTATGAGATTGCCAGGCGGCTACGGTGCCAAGATTGGCAGTGGTGGATGCCGGCTTTCAGGGGGGCAGGCGCAGCGTGTTGCTTTGGCAAGGGCTGTTTACGACTCGCCCTCGTTGGTCGTGTTGGATGAGCCAAATTCAAATCTGGATGCTGACGGCGACAACGCGCTTAAGACCTGCATTCACACTCTTAGGGAAATGGGTTCGATTGTCGTGGTCATGACACATCGGCCAAGCGTGATTTCGGCAGTGAATAAAGTACTGGTGCTCAATGAAGGTCGCCAGATGAAATTTGGACCCGTGGCCGATGTTGTGGATGAACCCGCATCGCCGCCTCCAATGAAATTGGTGGGTTAGAAAATGACAATTCCGGAAACAGTTCAAAAATCGTCGCAAAGCCCTCTGCTTAAAACCAGTTTGCTGCGTCCCATAGTCGCCGGCTGGCTCGCTTTCGTAATTCTGTTTGTTGTGTGCGGTTCCTGGCTAGCAATGGCCTCTATAGATGGCGCAGTGATCTCCAGTGGTACAGTGGTGGTCGAAGGAGAACGAAAGTCCATTCAACACGCCGACGGAGGTGTTGTGACGGCTATCCTTGTTGAAGATGGTCAAAGGGTTTTGAAAGGCGCTGAGTTGATCAGGCTGGATGACACGCTCTTGGCTGCCAATATGAGGATCTACGAATCTCGCTTGCGTGAGGCAATCGCCAAGCAAAGTCGCCTTTTCGCGGAGCAAGCCGGATGGAAAACTATTAAATGGGACAGAAGCTTGCTTGCCGAACTGGATGTTCAACACAATGATACCATTGAAGCAGCTCAAGCACGCATTTTTCGACTGCGTTCAGACTTTTTGAACAGTCAGGAAGAACGCATGAAAAGCAAAGTCGCTCAATTTCAAAACCAAATTGAGGGCGTTGATGCTCAGCAAAACTCTGTTGCAGATCAACTCGACCTTGCCAATGAAGAGCTGGGAACTTGGAATTACCTTCGAAAGAAAGGGCATGTCGCTGAGGCGCAACTGCGCGAAATGAAACAAAAAATCGCGAGTTTGGACGGTAAGGCTGGCGAGGCGATCGCTGCTCGCGCTCGCATCAAAAACTCGATTGAAGAAATCAAAATTGAACGACTTCAGGAAACCAATGAGTTCCGCAAGGAGGTCTCGGCTTCTTTAGTTCAGACTGATTTGGAAATTCAAACTCTTTCGCAACAATTGGTGGTCACCCGTACAATGCTAAACAGAATAAGTGTTAGGGCGCCTGTTGCTGGAATCGTTCATGAGTTGGCAGCTCACACGATTGGCGGCGTCCTGCAAGCCGGAGCGACTGTTCTGCAGATTGTTCCGGAAGGGCGTAAGCTTGAGATCGAAATCACAGTTGATCCGCAATTCATCGATGAACTGTTCGTTGGCCAGGAGACTGGCGTTCGCATGACCGCACTCAATCTAAGAACAACGCCAGAGTTGGTGGGGGTTGTGACCACTATTTCCCCGGATAGTGTAACGGACGAAATATCGAAACGCTCATACTACCGGGCAAAGGTTTCCGTTTCGGATCAGGAGCTAGAGACGCTTGGTGATGTGGCCTTGTTACCTGGCATGCCGGTCGAGGTTTTTGCCAAGACTGGTGAGCGGTCTCCGATAGAATATCTGTTACAGCCACTAACAAATCAGCTGACGCATGCAATGCGAGAACAGTAATGGAAATTTGGTCGATATCAAACTTAGTTTGCCAACATGACGTTGGTCGGAATAGCCTTAAGTTGGTGGCCCGAGACAGTTGCAAATGTTTTTAGTTAAGCATTTCAAAACGCAAGTGAAAGAGCGCATGACAGCTTTAGAAAAACGCATAGGATTCGGCTGGACATTTTGGGTGCTGGTGTTTTTCTCTCTGTTCGCAGGAGCCAGCATTATTCTGCTCATCGTCTGGCATGTTAGCAACCTCAATCAGACCATGGCTCTCCAGCATGCGCGCGATATGACCCAGGCTTTGACTGTGTTTCGAAATTCATATTCCAGCGAAGTTGTCGGACGAATTGACCTTGAATCTGGAATTTCAGTTTCTCACGATTACAGATCTCAAGACGGGGCAATTCCTTTGCCCGCTACATTATCCATTGAGCTAGCAGAAAAACTATCGGTACTCAGCGAAGGTTCTGAATTTCGTATTGTCAGCAATTTTCCTTTTCCCTGGCGTAGCGACCGCGTTTTGGACAAGTTCGAAGTGAGTGCTCTTGCTGCATATGCAGCTGGAAAAGATGGAGACATCTTTGAGATTCTCAAAGAAGATGGCTTGGAAACACTAGCTTTTGCGCGGGCTGTTACTTTGGGTGAAACCTGTGTTGCATGCCACAATACCCATCCGCAAACACCAAGAATTGGCTGGAAAGAGGGAGATGTTCGCGGCATCCAAGTGGTAACTGTTCCGCTAAGGTCATCATCGGTCTTCGGTCAGACAGGGCTTCTTCAAATTGTAGCCTTTATGGTAGCTGCATTTGCAATTGCCGTGCTCCTACTTGGACGTCTGATCTACAGAAACCGTCGTGATCTGGCAGAAATTGAAGATGCTTTGTCCAGAGCTGAGGATAGTGAGGCGCGTATCCGTACAGTGCTGGATACAACCATCGACGGTATTGTTACATTTGATCAGGCCGGTCAGATAGAAACGGTCAATTCTGGGTTGGAGCAAATGTTCCGGTTTTCAGGATCCGATTTAATTGGGACACCTTTTTCGAATCTGATCAGGGATCAGGATGTTGAGCACCACAAGGCGCGGATTTCGAAATTTGAAGAGACTGGTGATCGAGAAACTATAGGTGTTTTGAGAGAAATTCAGGGTATCCGTTCGGATGGAACGTCATTTTCGTTAGAACTGGCTATGAACCAGTTTCAACTTGGTGACCAGAAGATGTATGCCGGTATTCTTCGCGATGTTACCTTTCGAAAGGAAAGTGAGGAGCGGGTAAAAGATGTTGAAACAAGGCTATTGGAGGCCATTGAAGCACTTCCGGATGGCTTTGTGTTTTATGACAATGAAGACCGTCTTGTAATCTGCAATTCTCGCTACAAAGATCTATACGCCACCAGTGCGGAATTTATGGTGCCCGGCGCAACTTTCGAGGAAATTATTCGCAAGGGCGCTGAACGTGGACAATACCTCAGTGCGGGCGACGCCCGGGAAGCATGGATCCAAGAACGGTTGCGAGCGCACCGAAATCCAGGCGAAATCCTAGAGCAACACTTGGACGATGGCAG
>JBGCFS010000196.1:0-2745 GCA_045107035.1 Hyphomicrobiales bacterium | reverse complement strand
GATCAATCACAAAAAGTACTAGCCTTCCTGGATGACCAGCCCGGTGTGCTAGCGGTTCTTCCTATCTGGAATACCAAGGGACATTTCAAGGATTGGCCAATTGAAATCTACGGTATCAAGGATCATGCAATCTATCGCGATAAATGGCCGATATCGGAAAGCATAGACAATGTTTGGGACAATGTTGCGCTGGGTCAAGGCGTCCTCATTAGCGAGCAACTATCCCACAAGTTTGGAATTGTTGCTGGCGACACCTTTGCTGTTCGTTCTGAGTTAGAAACATTAACGCTAAATGTCGGCGGCATTTATTCTGACTATGGGAATCCGATATGCCAAATAATGGTGTCCATTGAGACACTCACAAAATACTGGCCGTCATCACAAAAAACACGGTTTGGATTACAGGTAGAGCCGAAACAAAAAAACCGGATCGTATCCGAACTGACTGAGAGATTTGAATTCGGTGAAGGTTCAATTGTCGATCAAGGTTCACTGAAATCCCTTTCGAAATCGATTTTTGAAAAAACCTTTGCAGTCACCCTTGCTCTCAACGCGCTCACCTTGGTTGTGGCAGGTATTGCGTTGCTGACTAATTTGCTGACTTTGTCTCAAATGAGATTGCCGCAGCTAGCGCCCATCTGGGCCATGGGGCTTACACGAAAGCGGCTGGCATTCATCGAATTGACCAAAGCTGTGTTACTCGCGTTGCTCACCGCAATTCTGGCATTGCCATTGGGGCTCCTGGTAGCCTGGATACTACTTGATGTTATCAACGTGGAAGCGTTCGGTTGGCGCATTCCGATATCCTTATTCCCATCGGATTGGGTCCGCTTGCTTCTTCTGGCACTTCTTACAGCCGTTCTCGCTGCAGCTTACCCTGCTTACAAACTCAAAAAGACGCCACCTGGAGAGCTTTTGAAAGTGTTTGCAAATGAGCGTTAGATTAGCACTAGCTGTCGCCATCTTTCACATCTTGACTGGAACGCTGTTCGGGCAAGGGTTTGCGGGGTTGGGCGCGCAAGGTGAGGGATATGCTCAAGTCGAAGCGGGAAACATTTTCGCATATCCTCAAGACCATGGCGCGCATCCCGATTATCGAATTGAGTGGTGGTATGTTACAGCAAATTTAAAGGATGAAACGGGCAAGCAATACGGCGTTCAATGGACGTTGTTTCGCCAAGCCACCGCGCCACCACCCCAGCGTAACGGCTGGAATAGCCAGCAAGTGTGGCTCGGGCATGCTGCGATATCGGCTCCAGACGTCCATCTCAGTGCAGAAACAGTTGCTAGAGGTCTTACGGGTCAGGCCGGAGCAGAAATTGAACCCTTCTCAGCCTGGATCGATGATTGGAGTCTGAAATCAAATGCAAAAGCTGGCGCTGATGTTCTTTCGGCCATAGCACTGCAAGCAACTGCCAAAAACTTTTCATACGATTTGAACCTGACCACACCTCGGAAACTGGTCTTTCATGGGCAATCAGGCATCAGCACAAAATCTGCACAAGGCCAGTCCTCTTACTACTACAGCCAACCTTTCTACAGCGTTTCCGGTGAGCTAAACATTGAAGGCCAATCCATCAATGTTGTGGGCAACGCCTGGCTTGATCGCGAGTGGAGCAGTCAACCTTTGTCTGCCACCCAATCTGGTTGGGACTGGTTTTCAATTCACCTTGATAGCGGTGAAAAAGTCATGCTGTTTCGGCTAAGAGACACAACATCGGAAGACTATTATTCCGGCACTTGGATTTCAGCAGACGGATCAACTGAGCCCCTGCCCCCTTCGTTAATTCGCTTTACGGAATTGGAACGGACAAAGGCTCAAGAAACCGAAATACCAACCAGCTGGCGTTTGGAAGTACCATCCCGGCAGCTTGATATCCAAACAATACCCCTTAATCCAGATAGCTGGATGCAAGCATCCATCCGGTATTGGGAAGGTCCGATAAATGTATCGGGCACCCACACAGGCGTCGGCTATTTGGAAATGACGGGATATGACAACGCAGAGCCGTAGCGCTCAGCTATTTTGAAGGCCAAAGACCGGCACTGTCAAAAAATGTTTTTATCATATCTGCAAGCAATTCTGGTTGCTCGATACATGGCAAGTGTCCAGCATTCTTAATCACTTCAAATCGAGCGTCTGGAATTAGCTTGGCCAACTCTGCAACGAGGGATGGAGGCGTTGCTCCGTCTTGGTCACCAACAACACACAACGTTGGCACGCCAATTTCGCCTGCACTTTTGGTAAAATCTGTGTCACGTATCGCTGCGCAAGACGCAGAATAGCCTGCATCTAACTGCCGAGATAACATGGCTCGATATCCATCATATGCAGCGGGTTGCTCCAGAGGAAATTCTTTGGAAAACCAGCGTTGCATTATGCCATCAGCAAGCGATTCAATTCCGTTCTGGGTCACGGCCTCAATGCGGCCGTTCCAAAGAGCATCGTCGCCAATTTTGTGCGCTGTATCACAAAGCACCATTGCCCGAACCAAATCGGGGCGCTTTTTATAAAGGCCCTGCGCAATCAAACCACCAATTGACAGACCAACGACAATCGCTTGGCTTTGACCCAACTCATCAAGCAGCGCTTCAAGATCACCAATGTGGTCATCCATTGTGTAAGGGGTTTGTCCAAGTTCAGACAGGCCATGACCACGTTTGTCGTAAGTCAAAATTGCACATTCGCCCACAAACCGAACAATGACATCTCGCCAAATGCGAAAATCAGTTCCAAGTGAGTTT
>JBGCFS010000195.1:0-39741 GCA_045107035.1 Hyphomicrobiales bacterium | reverse complement strand
GCTCCATTGTCTTCGACTTGAAGAATAGATGATCCGGCTGTCTCAATGACGCGAACTGTAATTGTATCGCCAGATGTTCCATGCGTTATGGCATTGTCGACAAGGTTGCTGACCAATTCATGCAGCAACACTTCATCTCCGCGGCATGAGACCGTGCCACTTCCCTCAAAACCAAGATCAAACCCGGCTTCGGTCGCGCGAATAATATTTGCTTCAACAACGCCCTTGGCAATGTTGGACAGATTGGCCTGTTGCTCTGCCAATGCCTGCGACGATGCTTCATCGATACGCGCCAAAAGCAGCAATTGCGACAAGGTGCGTTCCGCATCCACAATAGCGCGATCACATGCATCTAATGCTGCTTTGGTGTCTTCTGGTGTTTGCGCGTGATGTGCCAATGCCAAGTGTGTGCGCATAATTGTCAGCGGTGTTCGGATTTGATGGCTGGCATTTGCAGTGAAATGGCGAAGCGCCGACAACGCATAGTCCAATCGATGCATGAAACTGTTGATGGTACCAACCAGACCTGAAACCTCCGCCGGTACGCGGTGCAAAATTGGGCGCAAATCGTCAGGGCTGCGCCGATCAATTGCCCCGCCAAGGCGGCGAAATGGCACCAAGGCCCGTGTAACCGCAATCCAGACGATTATGGCCGCAGCTCCAATAAGTAAAGCCTGACGAATGGCTGTCCGCAACAGCAATTCAGCTGTTAATGCGTTGCGTGCATTTGTGGTTTCGGCCACGGCAATTCGAAAGGAGATTGGCGCATCGCTTGTTGATGCCACACCGCTATATGATGCAATGCGAATGGGTGTGCCGCGAAAGACACTGTCCGAATAGGAGAATCTGTCGGTGCTACCCGCAACCGGTTCTGGAAGGGCTAGTCGTTCATAGCCAGTTACAAAACTACCCTTTGCGCCTTCAAGACGGTAGAAAACACGATCTTGGGCAGCGGATGTCAGCATATCCAGCGCAACATAGGGAATATCGACATCCAGATCGCCGTCTTCATTTACAAAGACACGTTCTGCAATCGCAAGCGCAGATCCGGTTAGAACACGGTCAAAAATTTCGTTGGCGGTTTGACGAGCAGATCTGTAGGCGTCCGCTAGTGCAATCACACCAATGGTGCAAAGCGGTATTAGGAGCCACAGCAGAAGACGCCGCCGAAGAGAATATGCGTTCTGGTTATGCTCGGTTTCCTGTTGGGGTTGTGGCCGCGTGGAATTCAAACGTTTCCTTCCTCCGTGGCAAACAAATAATAGCCCAAGCCTCGTGCAGTCCGAATGCCCAAATTATGTGGCGCCAGGCGTTTACGGAGCCGGCTAATAGATTGCTCAACCGCATTGTCACTCATATCTATTTGAAAGGTAGACAGCGAATCTGCGAGTTGGTTCTTTGGTACAATGCGCCCTTGTGCCATCAGCAAAGCTCGCAATACGCTGAGTTCTCTTGGCGATACGTCTACCAGTGTTTCTCCACTGGTTAACTGGTTTTGTGCGATGTCCAGCACAAGACCAGAGAATTCTATGCGAGAACTAGCCTTACCTGCGCTACGCCGGATTAGGGCGCGCATGCGTGCTTCAAGCTCACTAACCTCAAAGGGTTTTGTCAGATAATCGTCTGCTCCAAGATCCAACCCACGGACCCTGTCATCCAAATTGCCGCGCGCTGTTAAGATGATCACCGGGACATCTGTGCCACGGTCACGAATATTCTTCAAAACATCCAAGCCGTCACCGTCGGGAAGAGTGAGATCAAGAATCACGAGATCAAATTTGTTTGCGGCGATCGCTGCTTCTGCATCCTCTGCGGTGGCTACCAGATCAACTTGAAATCCACTGATCGCAAGCACCTTAATAAGCCCGTTGGCCAATTCACAATTGTCTTCCACCAAAAGAATGCGCATCTATGTCTCCCGATATAATCCCTATCGTCATGCGTCTCACTTGTGAAGTGCAGCGGTTATTGCGTGAAATTAAAGACAGGCTTGTCGAGGAATGATTGATCGTGCAACGGTTGCGGCCATGAGATTGAGACATCTATCCGCATTGGTTCTGTTTTTGGCTTGGAGCGCTTCTGCTCTGGCAAATGACAAGCTGTATCCAGCGATCTCCGCGTCTGCAAACCAAACTCTCATCATATATTCATCGCTTGATATAAGTGCCGCTGAACCTTTGATCATGGATTTTCAAGAATCCAATGCTGATGTTGGTATTCACTATTATGAGATGCAGACCATTGAGATCTATGAGCGGGTCATTCGGGAAACCGAAGACGATGTCAGCACCGCAGATCTTATTATTTCATCGGCGATGGATTTGCAGATGAAACTGGCAAATGACGGTTATGCTCAGGCGCTCAATCTTGCAGGTGCGGCTGGTTGGCCAAATTGGGCAAGTTGGCGCGATACCGCTTTTGCTCTGACATATGAACCGTCGGTGATTGTATATCACAAGCCAAGCTTTGACGGGCGAACAGTGCCCAAGACCCGTGCAGCCTTGCAAGAGCTTCTAAATGAGCCGGACGATCCATTTTATGGTCGTATTGCCACCTATGATATTGAACGAGCAGGCCTTGGTTTTTTGTTTTTGGCAAGAGATGCCGAACATGCCCGCGACATTTGGAGCTTGGTAAAGGCAATGGGCGCTGCTGGCGTCAAATTATACTCCAACTCGTCGGCAATTCTTGAACGTGTCGCTGATGGTCGCTTTGCAGTCGGCTATAATATTCTTGGCTCATACGCTAAAAGCTGGGTGGAAAACCATCCCGACCTCGGCATTATTTTACCCTCGGATTTCACGGTGGTGATGTCTCGAATTGCTTTGGTGCCGGAGGCGGCGGCGAGGCCACAATTGGGCGTCCGGTTTCTGGATTATTTGATGTCTGAACAAGGGCAGCAAATTTTAGCGACTAAGGCTGGTATTCCAGCGTTGCATCCAAATGTCACCGGTGAAAACACCGCCAGTGCGTTGCGCTTGGAATCCGGTGCTCAACTTCGCCCCATTTCAGTAAGCCCGGGTTTATTGGTCTACCTGGATCAGGTGAAACGCGCTCGCTTCGTGCAAAAATGGAACAAAGCACTCCGCGAAAAATAGGCAAAATTCGAAATTGAAGGGCAACTGTCAGTTTTCTGTCAGCTTCATATGTTTCTTTGGGCGTTCGCTGGGGAGAAACCCGGCTCATGATCACTTGGGAGGTATTCATGTTGAAAACTTTTAAGGTAGCCCTTGCGGCTACTGTATTTTCTGTCGCTGCTATTGGCGGTGTACAGGCTGCGGGCCACAAGGCTCTTGATAAACTTCATTTCGTTATTCCAGGCGGCGCTGGCGGCGGCTGGGACGGTACAGCACGTGGTACAGGCGAAGCGCTGACCAAATCTGGTATCGTTGGTAATGCCACATACGAAAATATGTCTGGCGGCGGCGGCGGTAAAGCCATTGCGCATATCATCGAGACAAAAGCTGCAAACACACTGATGGTGAATTCTACACCAATCGTGATCCGCTCATTGCAGGGTGTTTTCCCTCAGTCATTCCGTGACCTCACACCAATTGCTGGCACCATCGGTGACTATGCGGCATTTGTTGTGAACAAGGATTCCGACATTCAGGATTTTGCCGGCCTTCTTAAAGCCTACAAAATGGATCCAAAAGCTGTTGCAATCGGTGGCGGTTCTGTTGCTGGTGGCATGGATCACCTTGTAGCTGCACTGGTTATGAAAAGCGCGGGCAATGATCCTAAGAATGTAAAATACATTCCTTATGATGCTGGCGGTAAAGCGATGGCTGGATTGCTGTCAGGTGAAATCAAAGCATTGTCTACTGGGTTTGGTGAAGCAATCGAATTGGCGCGTCAGGGTGAAGTACGTATCCTATGCGTAACTTCCAAAGAGCGTCTTCCGGCGGCTACAGATACGCCAACATGTGATGAAGCAGGCGCAACTGGCGCAGAATTCGTGAACTGGCGCGGTTTCTTTGCAGCTCCAGGCATTTCCGACGAAGATGCAGCTGCATATGGAAATGCTTTGGCCGCAATGTATGACACTGACGATTGGGCCACAGTCCGTGACCGCAATGGTTGGGTCGACATCTTCAACCAAGGCGACGATTTCATTACTTTCCTGGAAGCACAGGAAACACAAATCGGCGATCTGATGAAAGAACTTGGCTTCCTCTAGGCCACTAATATAAATCAACCACTCCGGGCCCACGCGTTCGGAGTGGTTTTTTGTTTCTGACTTGGCAACTTTGGGAGGAGAACGCCATGCTGTTTTCAAAAGACCGGATTGGCGGCCTGCTGCTGCTGATTTTCTGCATTGTCTACGGGCTTTTAAGCCAGCAAATCAAACTCCTGCCATTTCAGGCCAATGTGGCTTTTCATGCTCGTACCATGCCAGAAGTTCTTTCGGTGATTGGTATCGGTCTTGCGGTTTTAATCATTGTCTTTCCTGGATCTCACGCCAAACCACAAATCCGCGGTTATAACTGGTTGATAGGCGCCGTCTTTCTGGCGCTGATGTCCCTTTACGGCCTGACCATTCGTCCACTCGGATTTATCGTTTCAACATCGCTGTTTTTGATGATTGGATTTGCGCTTTTGGGAGAGCGGAAACCCATCACATTAATCCTGGTTGCCGTGCCCATGGTTGTTGCATTTTGGGTGTTGATGACACAGGGGCTGGATGTGTTCATCGAGCCACTCCCTACATTCTTGAGAAGTGCGGATTAGATCATGATTGATGGCATTATTATTGGCCTTTCAACGGCTCTGACTTTTACCAACCTTCTGTTCGTCATAATGGGTTGTTTGGTTGGTACATTCATTGGCATGTTGCCGGGCCTTGGACCAATGTCAGCCATTGCGCTGATGATCCCCGTTGCAGCCAGTCTCGACCCGTCTGCAGGCATTATCTTGATGGCAGCCGTGTATTACGGCGCTATTTTCGGCGGCTCAACATCGTCGATCCTTATCAATGCGCCGGGTGTGGCCAGTACGGTTGCGACATCGTTTGATGGCTATCCAATGGCGAAGCAGGGCAAAGCCGGTAAGGCACTGGCTATTGCAGCATATTCGTCATTCTCTGGCGGTGTTATTGCGGCTCTGTTTTTAATATTAGCAGCCCCTGTATTGGCCAGTGTCTCGTTATCGTTCCAGTCGACCGACTATTTTGCCCTTATGGTATTGGGCCTTATGGCTGTTGCTGCCTTTGCGGGCAAAGGCGATATGCTGAAAGCGCTTTTGATGACCGTCGTTGGGTTGATGTTGTCCACTGTTGGTACCGATCAAACTCAGGGTGTTCCGCGTTTTACGCTCGGTATGATTGACCTGATTGATGGCATCTCATTCCTTATGCTGGTGATGGCAACCTTCGCTTTGTCTGAAGCGATGATTGCGATTCTAAAACCACGTGATGACGCTAGCCGCTTGAAGGAAAAAGAAGCTTCCGAAAATCTTGGCTCCATGAAAATTAGCAAGGACGAAGTGAAAGAAATGGCGCCGGTCATTGGCCGCTCATCTGTTCTTGGCTTCATCATTGGTGTGTTACCCGGTGCTGGTGCGACGATTGCCAGTTTCCTTGCTTACGGCACCGAGCAGCGTATTGCTGGCCCGGAGAAGGGCAAAGAGTTTGGTAAGGGCTCCATTCGCGGATTGACCGCGCCTGAAACAGCAAACAATGCGGCGGCCACCGGCTCATTTGTGCCATTGCTGACGCTTGGCATTCCTGGCTCTGGTACAACAGCTATCATGCTGGGTGCGCTGATTGGTTACGGTATTCAACCTGGGCCTCGGCTGTATATTGATGAGCCAGCGGTGTTCTGGTCCGTTATCGTGTCCATGTGGATCGGCAACATCATTTTGCTGATCCTCAATCTGCCGCTCATTCCTTATATTGCCAAAGTGCTGGCGATTCCGGGACGGTTCCTGTTGCCGCTGATCCTGTTCTTCTCATTGATCGGGGTTTATTTCGTTAGCTTCAATACCTTTGACATTCAGTTGATGGTGATCTTTGCCATTGTGGCTGTCATTTTGAGATTCCTGGATTTCCCGATGGCACCGATGATCCTCGGCTTCATATTGGGCGGTATGATGGAAGAGAATCTGCGCCGTGCCTTGCTGATCAATGATGACAGCTGGTCCTTCCTTTGGGAGCGACCTTTGACCTTGGCAATTCTTGCTATGGCAGCGGCATGCCTTGTCATTCCAATGCTGACACCGCACATGAAAAAACTGAAAGATTATGTCTATAATCGTGCAGGTGAAGGCGGTTAAATAACAGTCAGATCTATTGAATGTTCACACAGGCGCAGATCGCGAGATTTGCGCCTGTTTCGTTTGCAGCGGCCTAATTAGATTGCTCCGCCAGCATGTCGGCGTAAGCGCCTTCTACAAGGTCCTGAGATTTGATCCCAAGTTTCGCCATCAACTCAAGAGCTTCTCTTTCGCCCTCTGCTGGTCCCTCAGTATCATCCAGCACAACTTCAAGCTCCAAGAATTCACCCAGGTCTGCCACAACATCGACATGAATACGGGTTCGGCCAATGTGAAATAAGTGCCGCACTTTACGCACAGTGATTTTCTCTCCATTGGCCGCGGCCAGGACAGTTCTCAGTTCATTTGGCTGGTTTGTTTCTGAAATTCGATAAGTGCTGGTCTTGGGACCGGAAATATTACTGCGTTGATAGAAAATAAGCTCGCCGTGAGTCTCCGATAGGAACCGAAGTTTGAAACGGCCGTTATCCGAGTGAAAGAAAACGTCTTGTTGTTCGATCAGTTCAGGCTCGCTTCCAACCAACAACTGCGCTGTTTTCAGCACAGTATTCAAATCGGAAATTTTTGCCTTGATCTCTATGTTTCGTGCCACATTGCGCCCCGTACAGATCTGAAATCTAGACTTCGTCATCTCCGGTCCAGAAGTCGGAGATGACAAGCATCAGTGGAGTTTAACTGGCTCTATCGGTCAAAAGGTCAATGAGTACGGTCCTAATTCGTTTGAAATTTTCCGATGGTCCGAAGCCCAAACTTAGCCGCGGATTGTAAGTGTCTGTTTGTTTTAACAAAATTCTTTGCAGACATTTTGGAGTTACATAGTCGGAGTGCCAGCTTGCCCTTTGTCGTTAATGGGCAAAAGGCATTATATAGCGGCTTACTCTGGGTGGCGAAGCGATGCTTGTAAGCCTCATTGCCCCAACCGAAGTCGAACATCCTTACATTCTGATGGCAGGCAATTTCCATAACATGCAGCAAAAGTTGGTAACCTGGGGAGTATTTTCCAGGCTCTTCTGATGTGTAGGACATTTGGTAGAGGAACCAATAATCATCGAAACAAAGAGCGTAAATGAGTGCAATCGGTTCGTCATTGATGTTCATGGAAAACAGCCGAACCATTCCGCTGTTATCTTCTACAATTGTGGCTCTTAAAAAGTCGCAGAAGCCAGTGTTGTTATAAACGCTGGCCGCGCCAAGATCTTTCAGTTGGTGTGCTTTCCAATTGATGAGCTTTTCACCCGCCTCAGCGCGTCTGGAGGCTGCCGTAACGTCTTCAAATGTAACCTTGCCGAAGGTTTCTAACTTCCGAAGTTTCTTCTTGAGCTTCTTTTTGGTCGATTTGCCTATAAATTGAGATAGGTCATGCTCCCAATCACCGGTCAGGGCGCAAAGATGGGTCAACTCGGCATCTTCCTGCCATTGCACTTCATCTTTGCAAGGGGCCGCTTCATCTAGGAGAACTTTTCGGAAATCTACACAATCAGCATCAGGGAACAATTCAGCTATCTGCTGCACGATTGCATTCAGCATTGGCTGAGACAGGTACGGCTCAAGGTTTTGATGGACGATTGGAATATTGTAGTCGCTTACATTTTGGCCGGCGAATTCGACGCATGTCACGAATTTTCCCGGCTTGACTGTCAATGGAATGGCAATAATTGTTTGGCCACCCATCTTTCCAGTCAAAAATTGGAGGGACGTTTTCTCGCATTTGCCAAGGGTTTTAAGCCAACTCTCCAGCCATATGCGTGAGTGAAAGCAAGCAGCCGGTCCTAATGCGCTTTCATTGAAAAATAAATCATCAGGTTTATCCGACAGCTTCCAAGAGAGCTGTTGCACAAAGTTTTCTGGATGACTTTTCGCCAGTTTGAAAACAGCATTAGAAAATACGACCTGATCGTCTTCCGAGATCCCCTCGTAAAGATTCTGATCATAATCAACAGCCAGAAGAATTCCCATTTCGGGTCCACTTTTAAATGACAAACTTTCATTGCTTGAAAACAACGAGTGAGTTCTGACTATCTGCAATCTGTAAACAAACAAGGTGCGTGTTTAGGTAGAAAAAGTATGAAGATTTCAAACACATCTTTTCACTCTATGCGGTAAACACGAGCAATTCCGAGGTGTTTCCAGTCATCTGGACCAACCGTGAAGAATTTTTCAATAGGGAGAGTCGAAAATTTGTCGTTAGCAAAAAGGATATGAGGCATTGCATCCCGGCTATGGATGCATATGTGAGATGTACTCTGGGGAGAGGTTCCAAATTTAAATTTTACGAGGACCACATGGACCCTAGCCGCCTTCTCAATCAGTTTCTCGGCTCTTTTGGCCAAAATAATCAGAACACACCCGCTGGCGAAACGCCGCAACAGAACACAGCACAAGCGCCATCTGGTGGTTTGAACCTTGGAACGCTTGCGTCAGGCGCAGCGCTTGGTGGGGTTGCGGGGCTACTGCTCAATTCAAAAGCGGGCCGAAAAATTGGCAAGCAGACCATGAAAGTTGGTCAGGGTGTCGCCGGCATTGGTGGTTTGGCCTTGGTTGGTGGTCTGGCCTATACAGCATTCCGCTCCTACAAAAATAACCAATCCAGTAGTGGCGTGCCTTCAATTCCGGCCGCACAGGCACAGCAACCAATTTTGCCAGCGCCATCTGGCTCAGGTTTCGAGCCAGAAGCAGCACCTGTAAGTGAAAATTCAATGGCATTGCTGGTTATGCGTTCAATGATTGCTGCTGCGAAGGCTGACGGGCACATTGATGCAGATGAGCAGGCCAAAATTTTTGATCGCCTAGATGATCTGGATTTGGATACACAGGATAAAGCGTTTTTGCTTGGTGAAATGCGAAACCCGGCTTCCATTGATCAATTGGCGAATGAAGCCAAAACTCCGGAGATGGCACTAGAAGTTTATGCCGCTTCTGTTTTGGCGATCGATCCGGATACGCCCGATGAAAAAACGTATTTGGCAATGCTTGCACGCGTGCTGAATATTGAACCGGCATTGGCGCTGGAAGTCGAACAGGCGATTGCCCAGATGGATCCTAGCGCGTGAAACGTCCTGGATAGAACGGCTCCAAATTCACTTTTGGAGGTCGGGCAGTAATCAGGTCCGCGATGAGTTGGCCGGTAATGGGGCCAAGGGTCAGACCTTGGTGCCCATGTCCAAAGGCACACCATAAATTCTTTTGGCCCGGTGTTTCGCCAATCACTGGCAACATGTCTGGCATGCAGGGGCGTATTCCCATCCAGGGTTTTTCTTCAATTTGGGCACCCAGAGGGTGAAGCTTATGGGCTATCGGCATGACCTGCTCCAATTGGTGTGGTGTGGGAGCAACATTGGGTTTGGCGAATTCTGCACCGGTGGTTAGCCGGATTCCCGCGACTTTGGGAGTGAGGACATAGCCATAATGTTCATCAGCAAATGTTGCCGTCAGGGGTGCTTTTGGATCTTGTGCGAAGTGCAAATGATACCCACGCTTCAATCCCATTGGTACTTTCAGGCCAAATTTTTGGGCGAGAATTGGCGAATGAGCCCCAAGCGCAATGACTGCATGCGAAGCCTGAATGTCGTTACCATTGCCAATTAGGGAGTATACATCTCCCTCGAGTCGCAGAGCCATGGCGTCCGCATTTGCAAATTGCCCGCCCAAATTTTCGAACTTGTTGAATAGCTCTGTTAGCAAAGCATGTGGATCACTGACGGTAACTGAATCTTTGTAATGTATAGCCGCCTCAAAACCGGAATTGATATGCGGAATTACCTCGCGAATAGCTGTGTCGCTCTCAAGAGCTGTGTATTCAACACCGTATGTAGCGGCTGCATAATCCGCTGCCTTTTGGGCTGTTGCAAAGCTATGCCTTGACCGGAATCCAGCGACAATTCCACTGTTAGTCATCAAGCTTGAAGCGTTCGTGCCAGTGCTTAACTCGGCATAGGCCTCGAGGCATCTTTCAATCAGGGTCGCATAGGATTTTGCTATTTCGTGGTGTCGGGATTTTTCAGAATACCACCAATATCGCGCCAAGAAGGGTATCAGGCTCGGTAATGCCGATAAGTGCAGTCTTGCTGCGGTATTTTTCCCGATCAGGGTCGTAAAAAGAGTTTTTACATCGCGTGGCATTTCATATGGCATGACGGCTTCGCGTTGAAGAACGCCGCTGTTGCCAAAGGATGCGGCAAGGCCAGGTGCCTGACGGTCCACCAAAATGGTCGCTATGCCACGTTCCTGAAGTGCAAGTGCTGTTGAAACGCCAACGATACCAGCGCCCAGAACAAGTGCATCAGCGCGTCCCATGGGGCCTACTCAGCGACTGCTTCAGAACGTGTGTAACCAAGCGAGCTTGCAAGCAAATGCTGCGTATACTCATGGTTGGCTTTTTGGGCGCGCATATCCTCTACAGACAATAACTCAACGATGTTGCCATATTGCATGACCGCCATACGGCTGCACATATGACTGACCACAGACAGATCGTGGCTCACCATGAGAAATGTCAGGCCGCGTTTTTCACGTAAATCGGTCAGCAAGTTCAGGATTTCTGCTTGTACAGATACATCCAATGCTGAGGTCGGTTCATCCAGCAGCAAAATGCGAGGCTGAGGTGCAAGCGCGCGTGCGATAGCTACACGTTGGCGTTGCCCGCCTGACAGTTGATGCGGATAGCGGAAGCGGAACGAGGGACCCAGTCCAACATCCAACAACAGTTTCTCAATGCGTGATTCAACATCATTGAAGCCATGCAAGGACAGGGTTTCGCTTAAAACCTGATCGACGGTGTGTCGAGGGTGCAGTGATGCGTATGGGTCCTGAAACACCATTTGAACAGTCTTATAGAATTGTTCATCGCGATGTTGCCCAAGTGAATTACCGTCAATCTCGATACGTCCGTTCCACGTCTCAGCCAATCCGGTAATGGCGCGCAGAATGGTGGATTTACCCGACCCACTTTCGCCAACCAAGCCAAAACTCTCACCTAAAGGCACGTTAAAAGTGGCGTTTTTTACCGCATCCACACGTGCAGGACCGTTACCGAACCAAACATTCAGGTCTTTTAGAACTATGCCGCTCATAGCACGCCACTCACGCTGGGTTCATCTCGCCATGCAGGATCACGGGTCAACACATCCAGTTTTTCACGTGGTTCATCCAACCTTGGCAATGAATTGAGAAGGCCGCGCGTATAAGGGTGCTTCGCGTCATGAAGTTTGTCTGCGTCGCATACTTCCACGATACGACCGCCATACATAATCAGCACTCGGTCACAGAAAGAAGCAACAAGATTGAGGTCATGACTGACAAAAATCAAACCCATCCCGCGATCGCGGACCAACTTGTCCATGATGTCTAGCACTTGGGTTTGAACAGATACATCGAGCGCTGAGGTAGGTTCATCCGCAATCAGTATTTTGGGATCAGGGATCATCATCATGGCGATCATGACGCGTTGTCCCATGCCGCCTGACATTTCGTGCGGATAGGCATCAAACACGCGCTCTGGATCGCGAATGGCCACTGCCTCCAGCATATCGAGTGTTTTCTGGCGGGCTTCTTTCGCGCTGCCCTTTGTGTGGATTTGATAGGCTTCCATAATCTGATCGCCGACCTTCACAACTGGGTTCAACGAGAATTTCGGATCCTGCATGATCATCGAGATTTGATAACCGCGCACCGCGCGCATCTCACTTTCTGATAATTTCATCAGATCGCGGCCTTCAAGAGCAATGCGCTTTGCTTCCACCATTCCGGGGCGGCGGATGAGGCGTAAAATGGCGCGGCCCGTCATGGACTTGCCCGAGCCACTTTCGCCAACAATACCCAAGCGCTCTTTTCCAAGCGAAAATGAAATGCCACGCACAGCATCGAAAATGCCGCTGCGCGTTGGGAAACGAACCCAAAGGTCTTCGACATCAAGGAGATTTGTCATTGTCCGCTCTCCTTAGGATCAAGCACATCTCGCAGGCCATCGCCCAAAAGGTTGAAGGCAAGGCTAACAATGAAAATTGCGATACCGGGGATGGTTGCTACCCACCAATGATCGAGGATGAATTTACGCCCATCTGAAACCATTGCGCCCCATTCTGGGGAAGGTGGCTGTGCGCCTAGACCAAGGAAACCAAGGCCAGCTGCTGCCAGAATAATCCCGGCCATATCCAATGTGACGCGAATGATCAGTGAAGAAATGCAAAGCGGCCAGATATGCTTGGTGATAATGCGCATTGCGCCAGCGCCCTGCAGGCGCACGGCATGGATGTAGTCAGAATTGCGGATCGTTAGAGTTTCGGCGCGCGCAATACGGGCATAGGGCGGCCAGGCCGTCAGTGAAATGGCCAGCACTGCATTTTCAATACCTGCTCCCAAAGCTGCGACAAAAGCCAGAGCCAGAACGAGGCGAGGGAATGCAAGGAAGATATCGGTGATGCGCATCAGGATGACATCAATAAATCCGCCTGCATATCCGGCAACTGTTCCTACAAACAAGCCTACGAGCGGTGCAATGATTGCAACCAGTGTTACGATGTAAAGCGTGATGCGGGCACCATAAATGAGCCGGCTAAGAACATCGCGACCGAGTGAATCAGTTCCTAATATATGTCCTTCAACACCCGGTGGTTTCAGCCTGTTGCCAAGCTCTTGAGCAAAAGGGTCATAGGGTGAAATGAGCGGCGCAAGCGCCGCAATAATCACCAGCGATACCAAGATCATAAATCCGAACATTGCCATTGGATTGCTCCGGAACTGCAACCAGTTCTGATAGAGCGATGCCAATTTGGCGTGACGCCTTGATGTCGGCGTATCGGTCAGAAGCCAGGCGCGCCAACCCGGCATATTTTCGTTAGACGCTGTATTGGAATCTGACATGAAAAGCGTCCGTTATTTCGCGCGTGGGTCGAAGAACTGATAGAGCAGATCTGACAACACATTGAAGAGAACAAAGACCAGACCAACCACAACGGTACCACCCAAAACTGCGTTCATATCGGCTGAGAGCAAGGCGGTTGTGATGTAGGAGCCGATTCCAGGCCAGGAGAAAATTATTTCCGTCAATACAGAGCCCTCCAGAAGGCCGGCATAGGACAGCGCGATGACCGTTATCAGCTGAACACGAATATTTTTGAATGCATGGCCCCAGATGACCTGCCGCTCAGACATGCCTTTCACGCGGGCCGTGGTGACATATTCTGCTGACAGTTGCTCCAGCATAAAACTGCGGGTCATGCGGCTGATATAAGCCATGGAATAATAGCCAAGCAACGAGGCTGGCAAAATGATGTGAGATACAGCATTCCAGAAAATGTTCATATCGCCGGCAATCAAACTGTCGACCAGAATCATGCCTGTGATTGTCGGGACCATTCCGTCATAGAAGAAGTCAAGCCTGCCTGGCCCGCCTACCCAGTTTAAAATGCCGTAGAAAATGAGAAGGCCCATAAGGCCAAGCCAGAAGATCGGCATTGAGTAACCGACGAGGGCTACAACGCGTGCGATCTGGTCTATCCATGTTCCGCGTTTGACGGCGGCGATAACGCCAAGCGGTACACCGAGCACGACACCCAGAATGGTGCCAATGGTCGCCAGTTCAAGCGTGGCGGGGAAGACGCGTATAATATCATCTACAACTGGTCGCGCTGTCAGCAGGGAATCGCCGAAGTTGCCCGTAAATACATCCCGGACATAGTACCAGAATTGTACGATAATTGATTTGTCGAGATTAAGAGAGAGGCGTGCTTCATCGTAGGTTGCCTTGGATGCGGCTTCACCAACAATGGCCAACACCGGATCAACCGGCATGACGCGTCCAATTACAAATGTGATGAACATCAGGCCAAGCATGGTGACGAGAATCGTCAGCAGGATTTTGACCGTTTTTGTTATGACAGGAGGAAGGGGCGCCATTTGGCGCCCCTTCTCTGAATCATGGCCGGAACCACTTATTGCCATGTTGGCAGGTCCTTACTTGGTGACAGTCCAATAAGCTGCAGCGGTCGTTGCTGCTCCAATTGAGAAGCCTTTGACGCTTTCTTTGCGACCGGTTTGCTCAATCTTCTGGAACATGACGCCAAACGGCGAAGTGCTTTGATGTTCGCGTTGAATTTCGCGATACATTTCTGCACGCTTTTCGCGGTCGTTCTCGACAACGGCAGCAGCAGTTTTTTCTGTCAGAGCAGGAATATCCCACGCATTACGCCATGCAAGGAAACCAGTGTTGCCAGCATCGTCAGCATTGTCTGGGTTCATCGCAAAAGTTGCAGCGTTTGTGTGTGGATCTGGATAATCTGGACCCCATGCACCTAGGTACATATCCAGCTCACGAGCACGGTAGCGCGCCAGAATCTGTTTCGCTGTACCAACAGTGATGTTCAGCTTGATGCCAGCTTGAGCAAAGTTGCTCTGCATCGCTTGAGCAATTTCGATACGCTCTTGCGCTTCACGCACGCCAACTTCGATCTCGATGCCATCACCGTAACCAGCTTCCATCATCAAAGCTTTCGCTTTTTCGATATCCAGGCTGTATGGCGTTTCATCGATAGAACCAAGGTATGTCTGTGGCAAGAATGCCTGCTGAATGGTCCACTGACCTTTCAGGAAGCTGTCACGCATGCCTTCGTAATCTACAAGATATTTTGTGGCTTCGATGACTTTGGGATTGGAAAGCGCTTCGTGTTTCTGGTTGAGAGAGAAATACATCAACCGGCCGCGCAACTCGCTGTCGATAGTGATGCCTTCTGCACTGGAAGCACCAGCAACATCTTCTGGATTCAGGTTACGAGCAACATCAATATCACCGCGTTCCAGCAAAAGACGCTGTGTCGCGCTTTCCTGAACGTGGCGAACGATAACACGCTGCATGGCAGGAGCGCCTGCATAGTAGTCCGTATTGGCTGTCATTGTGACAGACTCATTAGCTTTCCAGATAACGTCCTTGTAAGGACCAGAACCAGCAGTGTTTGTTTTCAGCCACTTGTTGCCAAGATCGCCATCAACTTCATTTTCCATGGCTGTTTTACTGTCCACGATACCGCCGATAGTGGCTGTCAGGCAGTTAAGCACGAAAGATGTCGCATAGCGTTTGTCTGTGGTGATGCTCAGTGTCATGTCGTCGGACGCAACAATGGTCTCACCAACGTTTTCAGCAGTAAAGCCAAACTGGGTGAGAATGAAGCTTGGTGTTTTGTTCAGTGTAACGGCGCGGCGCAGGCTGAATTCTGCATCTTTGGCTGTAACAGCGTTACCAGAGTGGAACTTAACACCTTCACGCATTTTGAACGTGATGGTCATGCCGTCTTCAGACACTGTCCAGCTTTCCGCTAGATCAGGCTTATAACCTGCACTCAAATCGGTCGGGTCCAGATTAACCAGTTTGCCATAGACGTTACGAATAACGTCGGAGCCTGCAAATTCGAAGCTTTCTTGTGGATCTAGTGTTGTGATGTCATCGATTCGGTTTGCGATGATCAGCATATTTGGCGGTGTGTCAGCAAAAGCCGGCAGCACGGCGGTAGACGCAACAGCGCCCAAAGCCACACCCGCAATGAGGGTTTTGATTAGGTTCATAAATGCCTCCTGATAGAATTGGCTTGGATGGAATATGTCCATCCATATTAATATCCCACGCTACTTTGGGCCAATATGCAAGGGTAATTTCGAAACAGTTTTCATTGGGCCCAAGTTAGCGTGTTTAGAAACAACATTTGTCAATGTGTATTGTTTGTTCAGCAGCTGAATGGTACTGAAAACAGGCATAAAATATTGAGCGGTTAAGCTCCCCAAGTTTTCTCCAACACTCGTAACCAGTTTTTATAACACAGCTTTTCCATGAGCTCGTTGGAATAGCCATGATCCATCATAGCCTTTCGTAAAACAGGAAGTCCTGCAACATCTTCGATAGAGTTGGGTACGACCGCACCGTCGAAATCTGAGCCAAAACCAACAAGATCTTCCCCGAGATGGGAAATGAGGTGATCGATGTGACGCAACATGGTTTCAATTGGTGTGTCGGCCTTCATGCGCCCATCTTCTCGTAAGAAGGCAACGGCAAAATTAATGCCAACCATACCTTCGCTTTCTTTGATGGCAGCCAGTTGCTTGTCCGTCAGGTTCCGCGCGGTCGGGCAAATGCTGTGCGCATTTGAATGGGTGGCCACAAGGGGCGCATCACTGAGCTTTGCAATATCCCAAAACCCTTTTTCATTTATATGGGACAAATCCAACATGATTTGTCGTTGATTACACGCCCGAACGAGTTCCCTGCCAATGTCAGTCAGGCCGTCTCCTGTGTCTGGGCTGCTAGGGTAGCGAAATGGCACACCGTTGGCGAAAATCGTAGGTCTGCTCCAAACCGGCCCGAGCGATCGTAATCCCGCGGCATAAAACAAATCCAATGCTTCAAAATCAGGATCAATCGCTTCGGCGCCTTCAATATGGAAGATTGCGGCAATTTTTCCTGCCTCGATCGTTGTTTTAAGTTCTGATGCTGTTCTGCAAATTGTCAGCGCGCCTTCGCGCTCTAGACGAAACAGACAGGCGGATTGAGACAACACGATCTTTAGGGCATCAGGTTGCTCTACCGGTGGCGGTAACGCGATGTCATAGGCGGGTTTGTCCATATCCTCATAGCGGAACGATTTGTCCACTGGAGAGGGAACCCAAACTGCAAAGAACCCGCCGGCAAAACCGCCGATTTTTGAGCGAGGCAAATCAATATGACCGCTGTCGCCATTCATGAAAAACTGTTCGGGATTTTGCTCGTTCTTGCGAGTTAGCTTTGTTAGAACATCGTTATGACCGTCAAATATCGGGGGCGTCGTCAGGTCAGTCATGCAGCTGTTATCTCCGGTAGTTTAAGAATCGAGCGCGCTTGTGGCACACTTGCCGGCATTCTGTCATGTGCTTCACATATTTCTGCCAGACGTTTGACCAGGGCCGCGTTCGAGGGCGCTAACGTGTTTTTGTCCATTCGAACATTGTCTTCAAGTCCGGTCCGGGCGTGTCCACCAGCTGATACGCACCATTCGTTCAGGGTTTTTTGATGCGGACCAATGCCAGCCCCACACCACGTTGCATCGGGTAACAGGCGTTTTGTAGTCTCTAAATAAAAATCAAAAACCGCTCTATCGACGGGCATCGCGTTTTTCACACCCATGACAAACTGCACATGTGGTGGTCCGTTGAACTGGCCCGCATTGTACATCTCTGCTGCTTTGAAAATATGGGACAGATCAAACACTTCAATTTCGGGGCGCACGTTGTGAGTCAGCATTTCACTGCTTAACCACTCAACCAGATCTGGGCTGTTCTCATAAATTCTTGTAGGAAAATTATTTGAGCCAACCGTCAATGATGCCATTTCCGGTGCCAGTGGCAGCATGCCGCCGCGCGCTTGCCCGGCGCCGGAACGGCCACCGGTCGAAAATTGAATGATCATGCCGGAGCAGTGCTTTTCCAAACCTTCTTTTAATCGAGCAAATTTTTCAGGGTCTGAACTTGGCGTTTCATCATCGTTTCGGACATGGCAGTGAGCAATTGTCGCACCGGCTTCAAAGGCTTCATGTGTGCTCTCCACCTGCTCGGAAATGGTTGTAGGTACAGCTGGATTGTGTGCTTTTGTCGAAACAGAGCCGGTAATGGCAACACAGATGATGCAAGGTTCGGGCGCTGAAGGATTGGTCATGGTTGTCCTGAGGAATTGAATCTCTTGGGAGGCATGTTGAAAACAGTCCTTAACAAAAGTCCAGAAAATATCGTCTCGATCCAAAGTCCGCTTCGCACTGCCAGCGCCATTTGAAGAAATTTCCTTGGATTTGAATAGTGTGATGCATCAAATGAAAGAAGAAATGTCGGTGTATTAACCAGCTAATACCACTTTGTCTTGCTTCGGTGATATTGCTACATGAAGGGAGACACTATGACAAAACTTGCTCACAGCATGATCAGAGTGCTGAATGAAGCTGCCTCCGTGGCGTTTTATCAAGATGCGTTTGGCCTGCAGGTCGTTGATCGTTTGGATTTTGAAACCTTTACGCTTGTTTACATGGCCTTGCCGTCATCCAAGTTCGAACTTGAACTCACCGTCAACAAAGATCGAGATATGCCCTACGAATTGGGAGATGGATACGGTCATCTCGCGCTTGTCGTTGATGATCTGGAGGCGTGTCGCCAGCATATCGCAAAAAAGGGGCTCGAACCTCGCGATATCGTTGATTTTCAACCCGGTGGCACACGCGTTGCGAAATTCTTTTTCGTTGCAGATCCGGATGGGTATCAAATTGAGGTTATCGAAAAGGGTGGGCGCTTCGCCTAGCCAACAACATACTGGGAGAGATTATGCTTTATAAGTTAGACTTCACTGTCGACTACGATTCAGCCATCGGACAACAGGGTTTGTTCACCATCTGGGCAGAAGAGGCTGAGGTTGCACTTGGCGCGAAATCCGCTGGTGTGGTGGTTGATCTTTGGAAAATCGTAGGTGAACGCAAGGTGCTTGCCATTGTTGATGTGGCGACACCAGATGATTTGGATCGCATCTTGTTTGATCTTCCTATCATGCAGAAAATGGGCAACCATGTGCAGGTAGATGTAAAATCCATGCGTCGTTACGAAGATTTTGCTGCGGACGTTAAGGAACGTGTCGGTCGATAACTTTATGGGAGATGTCTAAATGTGCCAACTGTTTGTTGATGCCGAACCGGCACTTTGGGCCTCTCACACCCGTTCATTTCGAATGGATGGCATGGTAACCAGCGTGCGCTTGGAGGAACTTTTCTGGCGTACTTTGGAATCTATAGGGGAGCGAGAAGATTTAGCCGTTCCACAACTTTTGCACAGACTTTACAATGAAAGCCTTGATGCGGGGCATGATGTTGGAAATTTCACATCATTCCTGCGCGTGTGCTGTCTTCGTTTCCTGGATTTGCAAATGAGAGGCTTTGTGCCGGTTGAAGCGCATGTGAAACTCTCCCAATTGCCGGCTAAAGATATCTTGTCTTTAGAGGCCCGTGAGCGCACGAATTCTGCTCCCAGATTGATTTAAACCACCAGTTTTAATTTGATAGACAACGTGTGTTTAGGTGTATTTGCAGCTTTCTACACAGGTGTTGAAATTTATTTCACCTACTGTTTACCAATATGCATACCTTGATGTTAGTGTTGGATATTGTGTCAGTAAAAAGTAGGGGGTGAGCTATGCGCGTTGTCACTCTTTTGTGTTTATTTATATTCGGATCTATTTCGGGTTTATCCGCCCAGTCGGCAGAAACTGTGGCTTATGTGCAAGAAGCGCTGCAGGAATTAGGACTGGATCCTGGAACTGCAGATGGTGCCTGGGGGCCTCGCTCCAGAAAGGCGCTGAACGAGTATCGCGTCACACTTAATCTGCCCGAACAAGAAAATGTTATGGGCTCAACGCTTTATTTCTTGCATCGCAATGCACCGGCAGAACCAAGTTTGCAGTATCCGGGACGTATTTTGGAAGGTTTTGAAGAACGAAGCGCCTACCTTGAAAAGTATCCGAACATCAGCGACCGGCATTGTAACAACAATTTGGGATTGCCAACTGTGGAACCCGATTGGGAGCCTGTTTCACGCTTTACAGAAGACAATGCGTCTTTCGTAAAAGGTTATATTCCAAATCAAGATGATTGGTTTTCGGCCATATCTGAAGGTCTTGCTGTTTCCAGCGCGAGCTGTGCTGCTGGGGACAACACGCAATGTGATATTCTTTGGGATTATATCAAGAAATGGCCAGCTGAGGATGCATTGACCACTCCGGTCAAAAAGCGACCGAATTCTGAGAATTTTGATGGTGCGGCATGGATTGCCAACACGGTTCTTCAGCCACTTGTATTTGCAACTGCATTGGTGATTGAAACCAAAAATCCGCCGACGGAAGAAATCGCGCCAGTTTTGGATTGGCTGTATGACCGGGTGAACCATTTTAATTTTGTTTCGCAAAAGAACACCGGTGTAGGTGCGCTCAACAGCACCATTGCACGCAATCATGCGCTGGCCGCTGTTTTGCCTAGCATGACACTTGGTGCCCTGCTAGGCGACGCAACTCTGTTTGAACGTGGGCTGCCCCAGTTTGAAGCGGCAATGTTAAGCCAGCGTGGCGACGGCAGCTTTCCTACCGAAACGCGTCGTGGGTCGAGAGCTCTGCATTATACGGGTCTTCAGCTATCATATTTGTTTGCCATGGCAGAGATCGCAAAGTCTCAGGATTTTGATCTTTACGATGTACGTTGGCCAAAGGGCGAAAGCCTGCATAAGGGTGTTGGTTTTGCTTTGTCCGGCTGGTCAAACTGGGGAAAGCATGTGCTAAAATATGCTAAGGTCAATCATGCCGCGCCCAAGACTGCGGTGAGCCCCGTAACGAGTTATTTTGAAGGTAATTTTGGCTGGTTGCCGATTTATGTGCGCCGATTTAGCGATCATCCCAATGTTGATCGCATGCGCGATCTGGTTTTGGATCCGGTTATCTGTTCGCCACGGCACATCGCAGATGGGCGCTCGAACAAAGATTGGTGTTCTAAAGCCGGAACCCCTCCTTTGTCTTTGGATGCGATGCTATTGGACCGGAGTGTAAAAATGCCTGTTTTCAACCATGCAATGGGCTTCAATGCGGCATGCTTTCTGTCGGAAACAGACGGATTATTTTAACCGGATCGTGACGTTTAGATCATCAAGCTAAGAGCTTGCTCTGGTTTGTTGGCAAATACTCGGGGGAATTGTGAAGACGCAGATTGTCATTATTGGTGGCGGACCATCTGGTTTGCTGCTGTCTCAGCTTTTGCATCGAGCTGGGATCGAAAGCATCGTTCTGGAAAGACAAAGCCGTGATTACGTTTTGACCCGCATTCGTGCTGGTGTCTTAGAGCAAGGCCTCACCGATATGCTGCGTCGTGCAGGTGTGGGTGAACGCCTCGACAGGGAAGGGAAGATCCATGACGGATTTTCACTTGCTTTCAATGATAAGCAGGTCCGTGTTGATTTGAAAAAGCTCACTGGAGGCAAGGTAGTTACTGTCTATGGCCAAACAGAGTTAACCCGCGATCTTTACAATGCGCGCGACGCAATGGGCGGAACGATTTTACACGAGGTGGATGATGTCGTTCTCAATGACATAACGAGTGATAATCCTTTTGTGACGTTCACCCAAAATGGCGAAAAACAGCGAATTGATTGTGATTATATTGCGGGTTGTGATGGGTTTCACGGCGTCAGCCGATTGTCGATTCCATCTGACGTGCGCCAAGACTATCAACGGGTGTTTCCGTTTGGATGGCTTGGCATTTTGTCCAAAACGCCTCCCGCTGATCACGAATTAATCTATGCCCGCCACCGGGACGGCTTCTCTTTGTGTTCTATGCGTTCCGATACGCTTAGCCGCTATTATGTTCAGTGTCCGATCACCGATCAGGTTGAAAATTGGTCCGATGATCGCTTTTGGACCGCACTGACAAAAAGATTGCCTGCTCACATTGCAGACAATTTGCAAACAGGGCCCTCTATTGAGAAATCTATTGCACCCTTGCGATCGTTTATTTCCGAGCCAATGAGTTATGGCCGCCTGTTCTTGGCCGGCGACGCGGCACACATTGTTCCGCCTACTGGCGCAAAGGGTCTTAATCTTGCGGCGTCAGATGTTCACTATTTAAGCGAAGGTCTAATACAAAAATACCTTTCAGGCTCGAACGATGGCCTTTCCTCCTATTCAGAAAAGGCTCTTGCCAGAGTGTGGAAAGCATCACGATTTTCATGGTTTATGACGCGTCTGTTGCACAACTTTGAGGATGAGGGTGAATTTGATCGACGTATCCAGGAAGCTCATTTGGACTATTTGGCCAGTTCCAAAGCGCAACAGGAGTCGATTGCGGAGAACTATGTTGGCTTACCATACTAGCCTGATACTAAACGAAAATTTGCCAAGAATGGCGCAAAACATGGCTTTGCGTGTTTTGCGTTTCAAATCAGTGAGTAAATCCTGTTAACAACTCGTTAATTTGTACATTGACACAAATAACATGAAATTAAGTTGTTGTTAACCTTTGTTCGCTACTTTAAAGTGTATTCGGTTCATCCGAATCTTCAAGTGGTCACTCCCCCATTTGAATGGACGCCTCCCTGTTAGACTAAGAGCCGCTCCCTCCCGCGGCTCTTTTTTTGTGTGTGCTTAGAGTTAGAATCAGGGATGATGTGGAAATTAACGAAGAATTTACTTAATATTTCGGTTACCTTGCCTCGCTTCACTACGCGCTCCATAGTGAATTTTAACAGTTTCCGGCTATCGTGCTTACGTTCCAATTGAACGTTTTTACCGGCCATGTTTGAGCGATGAGATAATGAACCAAAGCGACCAGTCCACACAGTCCCCCAAATCAACTATTGCACTTGCGCCTCACATTGCAGAAACCGAAGGTTTTCTGGCCCTCTTTAACAGCGGCATGCAGCTGATTGAAGAAACGGCAACCTATCTGGATGGCCCGGGACGGGACGCATCGAAAGAACTATCGCGTTTGGGTTCTGTTGCTTATGCCAGCGAGTCTATGCGTTTGACCACACGGTTAATGCAGGTAGCATCCTGGTTGTTGTTACAGCGCGCTGTGAATGAAGGCGAAATGACCAACAATCAAGGCAGCGATGAGAAAGCCAAAGTTCGGCTGGGTGGTTTGCAACCTGCGACAACCGGTGCAGGTTGGGATGAACTTCCTGAAGAGTTGAAAGAGCTGATCGAGCAATCAGGACGGCTGGAAGAACGTGTTCGACATCTTGACGTTGGTATGGGCGGGCAGTCTTTTGGTGACACACCAACTGAAGAAGAAACGTCTGGGCCTGGCGCTGTTGCGGATCAAATGGCGCGCCTGAGTGCGGCTTTTACGCCAGCTGAGTAAACACTAATTCTAGCGATAGACTGAAGACGCAAAAAACCCGCCAAGCAAATGCTTCGGCGGGTTTTTTTAATAACGTACCAACAAGTTTTATTTGCCGATGAAACCAGCAAATTTGTTGTTGAAGCGTGACAGACGTCCGCCGCGGTCGAGCAGTTGCTGGCCGCCACCGGTCCATGCCGGATGGGATGTCGGGTCAATATCAAGGTTCATGGTGTCGCCATCGGCGCCCCATGTGGAACGTGTCGTGTATTTTGTACCGTCTGTCATCACCACATTGATGGTGTGATAGTCTGGGTGGATGTCCGCTTTCATGAGCGTAAAACTCCGGTTGTTCTTTCGGCCAAGAAACAGAAACGCCTGTTTCACCAACAAAAAATCGGGCAGCGCGCCCGACAAAATTCTTTTCTTGCCGGTTCTATAATGCAAAGGGGCCCTACTTCGCAAGCCAAAAGACCATAGTTTGTGCAGCCAAGTACGGATCAATTGCATTGTAGTTACTTTGTCTCTGCCTATCTTTGTGATTGTTGCTGCTTGCCATTGTCGGCTATTCATTAGAAAAAGCACTACATATTCCGTAAATTGAATGGGTTTTTATGGCAAACCGACAAGCAATCTCTTCTCAGGCGAGACCAACGACAATGTCTGAGCGGTCGGGAGATTCGATTGATAGTACCAAGGGCCGCGTCAGCTCTTTGGCAATGGTATGGCCATATTTGAAGATCTACCGGAAGCGAGTGGCTCTTGCGATTGTCGCATTGATTGCAGCGGCCGGCACGACTTTGGCAGTGCCCATGGCGGTGCGGCGCATGATTGATTATGGGTTCAATTCAGAAAACAACGCGCTCATTGATCAATATTTTGGCATGCTGGTCGTTTTGGTCGGTTTTTTGGCTGCGGCCAGTGCGGCGCGATTCTATTTTGTAACTTGGATTGGCGAGCGCGTTGTCAGTGACATTCGGCGCGATGTGTTTGCTCATGTCATGCTTTTACATGCAGCATTCTTCGATACCGCTAAATCTGGAGAGATTGTATCTCGCCTGACGGCAGACACGACACAAATCAAAGCTGTTGTGGGATCGAGTATTTCGATCGCCCTGCGTAATTTCTTTCTGGTGATCGGTGCCATGATCATGATGGTGATCACAAGTCCAAAGCTTTCTCTTCTTGTGCTTGCTTCCATACCGCTCGTGGTGCTTCCCATGGTCGCATTTGGTCGCAATGTGCGTAAGCGCTCGCGTGCTGCGCAGGATACGCTGGCTGACGCGACTGCATATGCTGCGGAAGCAATTGGTGCCGTTCGTACGCTTCAAAGCTTCACGGCAGAAGCACGGGCTTCCAAACGCTTTGGAACGGCCGTAGATGCAGCGTTTGAAGCGGCACGCTCTGCCGTAGGTGCCCGTGCCGCCCTAACGGCTTTTGCGATTTTCATGGTGTTTGCCAGTGTTGTCGCTGTGTTGTGGTATGGCTCGCAAGATCTACTTGCCGGAAATATTACGCCCGGCGCATTGTCTCAATTTGTACTTTACTCTGTATTTGCTGCCGGCGCCCTTGGCGCTCTGTCGCAAGTTTGGGGTGAGGTGGCTCAAGCCGCTGGCGCGGCCGAGCGCCTTGGAGAGCTCTTGGCAATTGAGCCAGATATTGCCGCTCCGAAAAACCCGAACACTTTGCAGCATGTTTCGGGTGCTGTCTCCTTTGTGAATGTAAAATTTGCCTATCCTGGCGCTCCGGATGCGGGCATATTGGACGACATTTCATTTGATGTGGCACCCGGGGAAACCATCGCAATTGTAGGACCTTCAGGTGCTGGCAAGTCGACACTCTTTTCGCTTTTGACACGCGCATACGATACCACCGGTGGTAAGGTTTCTTTGGACGATATCGATATTCGTGAACTGGAACCGGAAGAACTGCGCCATCATTTGGCAATTGTCCCGCAAGAAACGATGATATTTGGTGCCTCAATTGCAGACAACATCATTCTGGGAAATCCAAACGCGGATAAAGATGCCATTGTTGAAGCTGCTAAGGCGGCAAGGGCTGATGAGTTTATTTCAAAAATGGCGGATGGCTATAAGACCATTGTTGGTGAGCGCGGTGTCACCTTGTCTGGGGGCCAACGACAGCGAATAGCGATTGCACGTGCTATTTTGAAAGACGCACCAGTTCTGCTGTTGGATGAAGCAACAAGCTCTTTGGATGCTGAGAGTGAAACGTTGGTCCAGCAAGCATTGGAACGATTAATGGAAGGCCGCACCACGTTGGTAATTGCTCATCGCCTTGCTACGATCCTGAAAGCGGACCGTATTTTGGTTATGGATGGCGGGCATATTGTTGAAACGGGCACTCATGCATCGTTGCAAAAACAAGATGGTCTTTATGCGCGCTTGGCGCATTTACAATTTCAAGACGGTATTGCCGCTGAGTAATTCAAACAATCGGTAGATCATCGTTGAAATTCTTGTTCGGGGTACAAGCTGGCTCCACACGCAGGGCTTTCCGCTCGCCATCGGAGATTGGGTGCCAACCAAATTGTGTCCACGACCAGTGCCAAAGTTCGGCATGATCTGTGCGATCCACCACAAGCACACCGTGAAATGCAAACTGGAAGCTGTCAGACCCTCCAAGGCTTTGATAACGCGCATGCATGGCCAAAATCGTGAGTTGCCACAGAGAACGCACTGTCTTGTACTGTCCAATGGTATTCTGCGTCGCGACTTGCACACAAAAAGGCGCGCCGTTGGCAGTTTGGTCGGCTTTATAAAGGACAAAATTGGCCGTGCCGAAAATGACTGCGGGGCTAAGAACTGCCAATAGCGTTACGAAACGAAGAAAAACTGGTACGGCCCGTGTCAATGTCAGGCCCGTCTCAAAGGAATGAGTGTGCGCAAATCAGCGCTCCGTAAGCTTGAGTTCAATACGGCGATTTCTTGCCAGAGCTTCTGCGTTGTCGCCTGGATCAATTGGTTGGAACTCACCAAAGCCTGCAGCGACCAGCCTGTTGGGAGGCACGCCTTGCGATGCCAGATATTCAACCACAGAAATTGCACGTGCTGAAGACAGTTCCCAGTTGCTTGCGAACCGCCCACCAGACGTGGGCCTGGCATCAGTGTGACCATCCACACGTAGCACCCAATTGATCTCGTCGGGAATTTGTCCAAGAAGCTCAAGAATAGCATTGGCAAGCTTATTCATTTCCTGAACACCAGCGCTCGTCAACTCTTCAGCACCAGAGGCAAACAACACTTCAGATTGGAATACAAACCTGTCACCCACAACACGAATGTCAGAGCGATTGCTAAGAATTTCCCGCAGGCGGCCAAAGAAATCAGAGCGGTATCGTGAAAGCTCTTGAACCTTTTGCGCAAGCGCGACGTTCAGCCTGCTGCCAAGATCCGCGATGCGTGTTTGGCTTTCCCGATCTCGATCTTCCGATGCGTCCAATGCGGTTTCCAAAGAGGCAATTTGTCGGCGCAGCGCTGCCAATTGCTGGTTCAGTAAATCCACCTGCGATTGGGCACGTGCGCTTAGCTTGCGTTCTTCATCCAACTCGGCATTCGCTTCTGATAAAGCTGAGTCTTGCTGTGCGTTTGTACCGGATTGATTGGCAAGGAGGCGTGCTAGCCTTGCTTTTTCTTCCTCAGCTTCAGTGAGAGTAGACTCCACCAATGCAAGGTTCTCTTTTAACTCGCCCTGCCCAGCGCGTTCAAGCGCAAGCAATTCTGTGAGCTCCGCGATTTGAGAATTCAGGCGGCTTAAAACAGCATCACGTCCCGAAATTTCCTGGCTAAGAAAAAATTGAGCCAGCATAAATAGCGACAATAGGAAAATCATGACGAGCAAAAGTGATGCCATGGCATCCACAAAGCCAGGCCAGTAGTCCCCGCGCGTTTCGCGCCGTCTTGATCTGCCGAGGGCCATTCCGGTTTAAACCCTATTCGCTATCACGCTGGCGGTTAATCTGTACCAGCGCTTCCAGCAGGCGTTTCACTTGAGTTTGTTGTTCAGATTGTGATTCAACCCAACTTCGCACCACTTGCTGCTCTGAGCGCATGTGTTGCACAAGCCCTTGAATACCCTCTGCCAGGCTTGCCATTGCCGCAGCGGTGGATTGTGATCCACCTCCGCTGTCGCTGGCCATCGCACGGGTGAGTTTATCAATCGCGATCCGTAAGTCTTCTGCAGCAAGTGCTCCGTGGCCGCTACCGTCTGCTGATGGTTCTTCCAAATCGGCAACTGTCGACAACCAATCCTCCAGATCAGTGTAAAAGCGATTTTGTGCCTGACCGGCCTGCAAATCCAGAAAACCAAGAACCAAAGAGCCAGCAAGACCAAATAGAGATGAGGAAAATGCTGTGCCCATGCCGGACAATGGCGCCTCAAGACCCGTCTTCAAGTCCTCAAAAATAACACCTGCGTCACCTGAGCCAACATTAAGGGACTGAATTGTGTCGCCCACAGATCCAACTGTTCTCAAAAGACCCCAAAAGGTGCCTAAAAGTCCAAGGAACACCAAAAGACCAGTGAGATAACGTAAAATCTCACGCGATTCATCCAGTCGAACCCCGATTGATTCCAAAACCGAACGCATGGTTTGCTGGCTAATTGCCATCGCTCCTAGCTTATCGCCCAGCATGGCCGCCATAGGAGCCAGCAGAATAGGTGGTTTAGCATACTCAATGTTTGGATCGGAGCGCCGGAAGCCGTTCACCCAGCGTACTTCTCGAAATAGCAGCAGAACTTGCCGCAGAGATAATAGTATTCCAATGATCAAAACCAGCAGAATTAGGCCATTTAGGCCTGGGTTACTGGCAAACGCAGTGAAGATTTGTTGGTACAGTATCAGCGCCAGAAAACTGGTGATGACAAGGAAGATGATCATGCGCCAGAGGAAAACCTGTGGCGAAGAGAGCCGATACGGATCGTAGTCACGCGCCATTGATTGATTAACTCCGTCAGACAAATACAACTCCAACCAACCGCGCCCCAGGTGGTTTGGAATTTCATATGCGTTGTTTCTTTATAAGGAATAGCGCGATTTTGTGGCCGTGCAAAAGGGCAATTCGCATTTGAGACGATTTAGCCATGCTTTATGCCATTGATCATTGGGGAAAATATCAATGGCAGAATGCAATTTTCCCGTCTGGACTGCATCCTTTCGAATCTCTATTTGCAAATCATTCTCAATTGCAATAAGAATTTTCTCAGTTAAGCTCATGTAGTTGAAAAGGCGTATCGAATGAATCTTTTGAAATTTGTCAGTTGTGTTGGCATTATTTGGGGAATGATGCTGGGCGCCGCGAATGCAAAAACATTTAAAGTCGTCACAACTTTTACCATTATTGCCGATATGACACGCAACGTGGCTGGAGATGCCGCAATTGTGGAATCGGTTACCAAGGCCGGCGCTGAAATTCACAACTACCAACCAACGCCTCGTGACATCATAAAGGCACAAGGTGCGGATCTGGTGCTTTGGAACGGTTTTGGCTTAGAGCTTTGGTTCGAACGGTTTTTCCAAAATTTGAGTGATGTGCCCAGTGCTGTCGTGAGCGAAGGTATTGAACCCATCGGAATTGGCACTGGTCCTTATCAAGGTCGCCCAAACCCTCACGCCTGGATGTCACCTATTTCCGCGCAGGCCTACATCGAAAATATTCGTAAGGCCTTGGTAAAATACGATCCAGAAAACGCTGAAACCTACAATACGAACGCGGCAGCCTATAGTGACAAATTAAGAGAGACGCTCGAACCGCTAAAGGAGCAGCTCTCCTCTATTCCTGCTGATCAACGTTGGCTGGTTTCAAGTGAAGGCGCATTTTCCTATCTTGCCCGTGATCTTGGCTTTAAAGAGCTGTATTTGTGGCCGATAAACGCTGATGCGCAAGGCTCTCCGCAGCAGGTAAAAGCGGTTATCGATAAGGTTCGCTCTGAAAACATCCCTGTTCTGTTTAGTGAAAGCACAGTGTCTGACAAACCGGCAAAGCAAGTCGTGTCTGAAACCGGAGCCCGATATGGCGGCGTTTTGTATGTGGATTCACTGTCGAAAGCGGATGGACCCGTTCCGACATATCTGGATTTGCTGCGTGTGACGGTGAAGACAATTGCAGATGGTTTTGCCAATGAGTAATTCAGCAGGGGACGAAGGACTCGCGGGTCTTTCCGTTAGAAATGTAAGTGTCGCCTATCGCAACGGTCATACAGCTTTGCGTGATGCCAGTTTTGATATTCCAAGTGGCAGTATAACTGCGCTGGTGGGCATTAATGGCAGCGGAAAGTCTACACTATTCAAAGCCATTATGGGCTTTGTGCCTTTGATGCAGGGGCAGGTTGATATTCTGGGAGAGGCTGCTGGCCGCGCATTAAAGCGTAATGTTGTGGCCTATGTTCCGCAAAATGAAGAAGTAGACTGGAACTTTCCAGTTCTTGTGGAAGATGTGGTCATGATGGGCCGCTACGGCCATATGAATTTTCTACGCATGGCGCGTGCCGCAGATCGTGAGAAGGTGGCGGAGGCCCTTTTTCGTGTCGGAATGGCCGACTTTTCAGAGCGACAGATTGGGGAGTTATCTGGGGGTCAGAAAAAACGTGTCTTCTTGGCACGTGCTTTGGCGCAAGAGGCACAGGTGATCCTTCTGGATGAACCATTTACCGGTGTTGACGTGACGACTGAAGATGCAATCATCGATTTGATGCGCGAGCTGCGCGCAGAAGGTCGTATGATGTTGGTGGCAACACATAATCTTGGATCGGTGCCGGAGTTTTGTGATCGCGTGGTCTTGATCCGCGAGACAATTTTAGCTGCAGGACCAACCGAAACGGTGTTCACGCAAGATAATTTGCAACAAGCATTCGGAGGCGTATTGCGTCACCACATTCTCAGCGGATCAGACTTGCATGACGATGATGATGCGCGTCAGGTCACTGTCATCACCGATGATGAACGGCCCTTTGTTCTGTATGGAGAGTCCGACATAGAGCCTGAATCCGAGGCAAAAGCGCATGATTGACCTGCTGCTTGAACCCTTTCAGTACAACTTCATGCTGAAAGCAATGTTTGTTAGCGCTTTGGTGGGCGCCATGTGCGCCTTTCTATCAGCGTTTCTCATGCTCAAAGGTTGGTCGCTTATTGGAGATGCGCTTTCTCATGCCATCGTTCCTGGCGTTGCAGGCGCTTATATGTTGGGTCTTCCCTTTGCTATCGGTGCGTTTTTTGCCGGTGGTCTGGCAGCAGGCGCAATGCTGTTTTTGAATCAACGTACTAAGTTGCGAGAAGATGCAATCATTGGATTGATATTCACCAGTTTCTTTGGGCTGGGGCTGTTTATGGTGTCCCTGTCGCCATCATCTGTGAATATCCAGACCATAATTTTGGGCAATGTTCTGGCAATCAGCGATTTTGACACGATACAGCTGGTGCTAATTGGTGGTGTCACTTTGGCTATTCTTTTGGTCAAATGGAAAGATCTTATGGTGACGTTCTTTGATGAAAGTCATGCCCGTTCAATTGGACTTAATCCAACGGCGATGAAGGTTTTGTTTTTTACCTTGCTCAGCGCCTCGACGGTCGCAGCACTGCAAACGGTTGGGGCATTTCTGGTCATCGCCATGGTGGTGACGCCGGGCGCAACGGCTTACCTGCTGACAGACAAATTTACCCGCTTGATCGGGATTGCCGTACTTATTGGCACCGTCTCCAGTCTGATCGGTGCCTATGGCAGCTATTACATCAACGGTGCTACGGGCGGCATAATCGTTGTGCTTCAAACCCTGATTTTCCTTGCGGCGTTTTTCTTTGCGCCAAAGCATGGCCGGTTGGCTGCGCGTCGGCGCATTACGGCCTTGAAGGAGGTATAGTCGATGGAACAGATTTTGGAATTCTTCTGGCTGCCATTTGCGTTTCCCTTCATGCAAAAAGCATTTGTGATCACAATTCTCATTGGCGCTGCCGCTGCGATGCTGTCGTGCTTTTTGGTATTGAAAGGCTGGGCCCTCATGGGAGACGCGGTTGCCCACGCCGTGTTGCCTGGCGTCGTGCTTGCCTATGTAATTGGCATTCCAGTAGCCATTGGTGCGTTTATTGCCGGCATGATCTGCGCCTTGGGGGCGGGTTACGTTCAGGAAAACAGCCGCGTGAAACAGGATACCGTCCTTGGCGTTGTCTTTTCAGGCATGTTCGGTCTTGGCCTGGTGATGTATCTAAAGGTGGAAACTAACGTACATCTTGACCACATCCTGTTTGGAGACATGCTGGGGTTAACCGTTCAGGATACATTGGTTACAGCCGCAATTTCCGTTTTCACATTGACAGTAATTTTCATGAAGCGGAGAGACTTGCTGCTGTTCTCGTTTGATCCTCAGCATGCCGGTGCCATTGGATTGCCAGTGCGTGTTTTGCACTATGGTCTGCTGGCGTTAATATCTCTCACCATTGTGGGCGCTTTGTCTGCCGTTGGGATTATTCTATCAATTGCGTTGCTTATTGCGCCAGGCGCCATTGCGTTCTTATTGACCAATCGTTTTGACCGCATGTTGCTCTATTCGGTTTTGATAGCCGTTGGATCTTCCATCATTGGCATATTCGCCAGCTTTCATATCAACAGCGCGCCAGCGCCAACAATTGTGCTGGTCATGGCTATTTTGTTTGTCATCGTGTTTTTGTTGGGTCAAAGGCGAGTGGATCTGCAAATCGAGCCGGCAGAGGAAACGCTCTAGTTGTGATCTTCTGGAAGGATGGGCAAGGGCGCGCATTCTACACCGTCTTCCAGTAATTCCTGAACTTCTTCTGGGCTAGCCTCGCCGTAGATTGGTCTTTCTTCGGCTTCCTGGAAATGTATCTTGCGCGCTTCTTCGGCAAATCGTGGGCCTACATGCTCTGATTTGGAAACAATGGTATCTCGCCACTCTTTCATAGCGCCAATTACTTTTTCCCTTAATTCAGGTGGCATTTTTGTAAGTGGATTTTCCGGTGCCTGAGCAATAGGAACCGGCGCTGGTGTTGGTGCTGCAGCAGCAGTAGCTGCAACAGGAGGAGGGGCAGAGGGAGCCTCCAGCTCGATTGGCACGGCGGTTGGAACCTGATTTCCCTTTTTGGGTACAGATGGCGTCATAAGCGCCTTTTCAACTTCGGTAGAGCCACAACTTGGGCACGCGAGTAGGCCGCGTTTTTTCTGGGTTTGGAAATCATCCCCAGAGCGGAACCACCCGTCAAAATCGTGCGAAGCATCACATTTCAGGGAAAAGCGAATCATGCCGCCGTCTCGCTGCAGGTACTACCTGAAAATTTATAAGGACGACCATTGGAAAGCGCAGGAATTTTCGCTCTGGCGGCTCGTGCTGCATCTGGTGAAATGCTGGCGGTTATCACACCTTCGTGCAACCCATCTGCTTCAGCAAGAATTACTCCCCACGGGTCAACTATCATGGAATGTCCGTATGTATCGCGGCCATCTTCATGGTGACCAACCTGCGCAGCAGATATCATGAAAGCACCGTTTTCAATGGCGCGCGCACGTTGCAAAATATGCCAATGGGCTTCCCCGGTTTGTTTTGTGAAGGCGGAAGGCGCGCCCAGAACATTAGCGCCATGTTGTGCATAGTCCCTAAACACAGCGGCAAAGCGAACGTCATAACAAATGGCGAGACCGAGCGTTGCAGCTGCGGAATTTGGGTTTATTTCACATAGGACAGCTTCATCACCCGGCCGATATGCATTCGACTCTCGCCAACTTTCGCCATTGTCCAGATCGACATCATACATGTGAATTTTGTCATATTGTGCGGCAGCAACACCATCAGGCTGAAAAAGGAAAGCTCTGTTCGCAATCTTTGGGCCCTCTTTGGCCGCGTCCAGCGCAACGGCCATAGAGCCAATATGCAGCCAGATGTTCAGTTCTTTTGCCAAAGCAGAGAATTCTGCGACTGATGAATTGTTGCTCTGTGGCTCAATGGCCGCTTCCAAAGCCTTGCGGTTTTGGTCAACAATGGTCGTCATTTCCGGTGTTTGAACATAGTGAGCCCCTGCAGCGGCTGCTTGGCGTATAAGCCGCGTAGCGTCTGCCATGTTCTTGGCCACGTTTGTTCCGGAATTCATCTGCACACAGGCAGCAATGAAAGAGCTGTTAGACATTAGGTGAGCCTACGCGGCCTTTAACAAAGCATCAAGTTTTCCAGCGCGTTCCAAGGCATTCATTTCGTCAAATCCACCAACGTGGATATCGCCAATGAAAATTTGAGGAAAAGTTGAAGCGCCGTTGGCACGTTGCATCATTTCTCTGCGCAGGGTTTGATCAAATGTCGCATCGTTTTCATCAAAATCGACGCCTTTGCTCTTCAGCAGCCTTTTGGCTGCAGAACAGTAGCCACACATGGCGCGGGTATAAATTGTAACGTCGCTCATTGCGATCCTTCAATGTTGGTTCGGCGTCTATATAAGGCTTGTGGTGGATTGTTCACAAGATGCGACATGGAACTTGTCTAAATATCAATTGGATCAAGGTCAGTTAAGATACCTTCTGCGGCTGATCCAAGAGGATCTGCGACAAGAGCAAACGTCAAAACGCGTACAGATTCAGCACCCGCGCGCAAACATGCCCGGCTTGCCGCCTCCATGGTTGCGCCTGTTGTTAGAACGTCGTCTATCAACAACACTGGTCTGCCGGTCATGCGCATCATCCCATTGGATGTGGCTCGAAAGGCTCCGCGCACATTTTCTGCTCGTTCTCGGCGTGTGAGACCAACCTGCTGTGCCGTTTTTCGAACCCGTTCCAGCGCAAGTGGTTGGTGCTCCAATTGAAGATTCTGGCAAATGAAACGAGAAAGCAGCGCTGATTGATTATACCGCCGATTTAGCTGACGCCACCGGTGCAAAGGCACCGGCACCACAACTGGATTTGCCTCCAGAAGGTCGGTCGCTGCCAGCACCATCCAGCGGGCCATAACTGTGGCCAAATCAGGCCTGTCCTCATATTTTAATCGGGCAACGAGGCTGCGCGCAATTTCATCATAGAGGACGGCAGCGCGCGCTTTTTCGAAAGGGGGAGGGCTTGCCAATGCTTGTGCACTGATGATTCCGGGGCCGAGATCAAAGGCAAAGGGCGTTCCTAAGATTTCGCATCGTGGTTCAGTGATAAACCTGAGTTTCTGCCAACAGCTGGGACACAGGGTCCCAGGTTCCATCACAGCCTCATCGCAAGAGATACAGGATGGAGGAATGGCTATATCCAATGCCACTCGACCTGTTTTTTGGCCAAATTTTATCGTGAGGGAACGCAGATTCTCCAAAATCAGGAAAAATTGGTCGGTAAAATTCATTGCCACAAATACAAAACACAACCTTAGTGCGATTGAATTGCTAATGCCAGCAGCGTTTGGTCCTAACATGAACCAGTTATATTTCCTGCTTGCCAACATGGTGGCTTTATATTGCCGTGCATCGCGCCTATATAAAGATTGAAGCTGCGCTTCTCGTGACTGCACGACTTATCCCCGGGGCCTTATCAATCCATATGGGAGCTGTTCCTGACTTGGCTCGTGGGCCGGGACACACGGCGCCCACCTACTTAGTAGGTTCCCGGGATTGTTCACCGCTTCACGGTCGCCGCGGCTTCGCTTTTGTTAGGACGAATGAGTTGACGAGTTCTCGCGCTATTGAAAAACAAGCTGTACGACTGGCCTGCTTAGAGCGGCGCAATCAGCTTTCTCCTAACGAACGCAAAGACGGATCGAGCCGTATTTGCGAACACGCTTTGCAATATCTTCAAGCGCATGACCTTTTGAAAAATAGGCAGGTCTCAGCTTACCTACCTATCCGTTCTGAGGTTGATTTGGGTGAATTGCTCCCCAAAATGCACGTGGCTGGCGCGGGCTTATCGCTGCCAATTGTACAAGACAAAACCACCATTGTTTTCAGACGCTATACTCCGGGTGACGCGTTGCAAACCGCAGGGTTTGGCACAAGCGGACCTTCCGGAGATGCGGCTATCATCGATCCGACAGTGTTGCTTATGCCATTGGCAGGGTTTGATCGGCTTGGCGCGCGGATAGGATATGGTGCAGGCCACTACGATCGCGCAATCCAGAGACTTTTGAACAAGAATATTGTGCCCATTACAATTGGGATTGCATTCAGCGCTCAAGAGGTGCCGCTGGTACCCAACGAGCCGCACGATATGCCGCTTGCTGCCATAATCACCGAAGCTGGCATTTATGAACCAAAGGAACTGAATTCGTGAAACTGCTTTTTGTTGGCGATGTCGTGGGACGCGCCGGGCGTAATGTGGTGCAAGAGCGCCTTCCTGGAATAATTGCAGATTACGCGTTGGATTTCGTCGTTGTGAACGGTGAAAACGCTGCTGGTGGCTTTGGCATTACAGAAGACATTTTTATGGACATGCTGGACGCTGGCGCAGATGTCGTGACAACCGGCAACCATGTGTGGGACCAACGCGAGGCGCTGGTGTTTTGTTCGCGTCACGATAATTTTCTGAGGCCGCTCAACTATCCTGTGGGAACACCAGGCCATGGCGCTGGTTTGTTCAGTGCGCGCAATGGTGCGCGTGTCTTGGTGATGAACGCAATGGGCCGCATTTTCATGAATCCCCTCGATGACCCGTTTCAAGCGGTCCAGCGAGAGCTGGATGCAGCGCCGCTTGGTGCCGTATCCGATGCTGTGATGATTGACTTTCATGCAGAAGCCACCAGCGAAAAACAAATTATGGGTCATTTTGTAGATGGTCATGCCAGCCTTGTTGTGGGAACGCACACACATGCACCAACGGCTGATCATCAAATTCTGGACGGTGGCACGGCCTTCATGACGGATGCCGGAATGTCAGGGGATTATAACTCGGTGATTGGTATGGACAGTGCAGAACCTATCCAACGTATGACCAGTGCGATCTCTTCAGGCAGGTTTCAACCAGCCCTTGGTGAGCCGACATTGAGCGGTGTTGCTGTGGTAACCGATGATGCAACAGGATTGGCCTTAGCGGTTGAACCAGTGCGCCTTGGTGGACGGTTGCAGGAGCATATTCCAAGCTTTTGGGTCGCTGAAAACTAGCCTTAGCTGGATTTTCAATCCAACCACGCTTATAAGCCCGGCAAGCAGATAATTAACGCAACGTTTTTCAGACAATCCCAATCCAGGTAGTACGATGGCAGGCCATTCCAAATTTAAGAACATCCAGCATCGCAAAGGTGCACAGGATAAAAAACGCTCCAAAGTATTTTCAAAATTATCCAAGGAAATAACAGTTGCCGCCAAAATGGGTGGTGGCGATCCTGACGGTAATCCGCGCTTGCGGCTCGCGATGCAAAATGCGCGCGCTTTGTCTATGCCAAAAGACAACATCGAACGTGCTGTTAAAAAGGCCGAAGGCGGCGATGCTGAAACTTATGATGAAATTCGTTACGAGGGTTATGGCCCAGGTGGCGTTGCCATTATCGTTGAGGCGCTGACAGACAACCGTAACCGTTCAGCCAGCAATGTACGTGCGGCCTTTACCAAATTTGGCGGTTCATTGGGCGAAACTGGTTCAGTTGGCTTCATGTTTGACCGTGTGGGCGAAATTGTGTTTCCAGCAGACGTTGGCGATGCAGATACTGTTATGGATGCTGCTATTGAGGCTGGCGCCGAGGATGTTCAATCCGATGAAGATGGCCATACCATTTTGTGCGGATTTGAAGACATGAATGAAGTGTCGACCGCATTGGCTGCAAGCCTTGGCGAGGGTGCTTCGGTTAATTCCACATTCAAGCCCCAAAATGGCATTCCAGTTGGAGAAGATAAAGCCGGCACCTTGATGAAGCTCATCACGGTTCTGGAAGATGATGACGACGTTCAGAATGTCTATTCCAACTTTGAAATCGACGATGAAACAATGGAAAAACTGGCGGCAGAGTAATTTTGACGCTGGTTCCTGACGGCAGGTGAGCGGCTTACAGTTGGGACCAAAAAATGAAACAGCATTCCGTGCGTATTCTTGGCATCGATCCTGGCCTTCGTCGCACGGGATGGGGCGTGATTGAAAGCGAAGGCAGTTCCTTACGCTTTATCGGTTCTGGAACCGTGAAGTCAGTGGACAAGGCTCCACTTGCCATTCGCCTCACCCAGCTCTTTAACGGCCTCGATGAAATCCTGAAATCATTTGAGCCTCAAGAAGCCGCAGTTGAAGCAACTTTTGTGAATAAGGATGCGAAAGCGACTCTGAAACTTGGTCAGGCGCGTGGTATTGCGATGGTTGTGCCATCGCTTGCCGGAATTGATGTCTCCGAATATGCGCCTAATCAGGTGAAGAAAACAGTGGCGGGTGCCGGTCACGGAGACAAGCAACAAATCCGCACCATGGTGAAGATTCTTATGCCGCGCGCTGTGTTCGATACAGATGATGCAGCAGATGCCTTGGCAATTGCAATTTGTCACGCTCACCAACGGGGCGCGTTGAACCGAATTCCTTCAGCTTAAGCTCAACAAATTGTCTGCGCGAGACTGAAGCCTACAAGGTTCGGCCAATTTCCAGGAATTTTTGACGGCGGGCCTTGCGAAGTGTATCTGCGTCCTGCCCAGCCATATCGGTAAAGGCTGCATTAATTCTGTCCCCGGTTGCCGAGATCACATCATCTGCAGCGCGGTGAGCACCGCCCATTGGTTCTTTGATAATACCATCGATAACTTTGAAATTCAGTAAATCCTGTGCCGTGATTTTCATGGCTGTTGCCGCGTCTTTTGCCCGTGTTGAATCACGCCAGAGAATGGAGGCTGCGCCTTCTGGAGAAATCACGCTATAAATTGCGTGCTCCAGCATAAACACTTTGTTTGCGGCTGCAATCGCAATGGCGCCACCTGAGCCACCCTCGCCAATCACAACTGACACTGTTGGTACACCAACACCAAGGCATGCATCTGTTGAGCGAGCAATCGCTTCGGCTTGGCCGCGTTCTTCAGCGCCAATGCCGGGATAGGCGCCGGCAGTATCTACCAAGCTGATGATTGGAAGACCGAACCGATCCGCCATTTCAATAATACGCACTGCTTTGCGGTAGCCTTCCGGGCGCGCCATGCCAAAATTGCGTTTGATGCGATCTTGCGTGTCTTGGCCTTTTTCCTGTCCAAGAACCGCAACCGCCTCACCCTTAAAACGGCCAAGGCCTGCGATGATCGCATGGTCTTCACCAAATGACCGATCGCCAGCCAAAGGTGAGAAGTCACTAATCAGCTTATTCACATAATCGAGGCAGTGTGGTCTGTCTGGATGGCGTGCAACCTGAGTCTTCTGCCATGGGGTGAGATTCGCATAAATATCGCGTAGCGCGTCACCTGCCCGCGTTTCCAGCCGCGAGACTTCATCATTAATGGACACGCCATCTTCTTCAGACGACATCGCCCGCAGTTCCTGAATCTTGCCTTCAAGATCCGCAACCGGTTTTTCAAATTCAAGATAGCTGTACATCAGTGCCTCTATGTTTCGCGCCAGTTTATTTCACCGTGCGCAGTGCTTTGCAAGCAGCTCGTTGACTTTTCTATGTCTTGGTTTCTGCGGGCTTTTTATTTGCCAATGGATGCAGGGTTTCAAGCGTCTCTTTCAGGTGGTCAGTCTGTATATGGGTATAAATCTGTGTGGTTGAAATATCACTGTGTCCAAGCAGTGTTTGCAGCGCCCGTAAGTCAGCACCATTTTGAAGCAGATGGCTGGCAAAAGCATGGCGTAAAATATGAGGAGAAACTGTACTTTTCACACCAGCAGCCTTGGCAAGTTCCTTCAGATCGCGCGCAAAATTCTGGCGATTCATATATCCGGTTTCACTATTGGCTGGAAATAGGAAGGGGCTGAGCTGCTTACGTTCCATTTGAGCATTATAGTCAGACAATCGATCAAGGTATGTGGCCATGCCTTCCTTTGCTTGCGGCGTAAGCGGAACCAGGCGTTCTTTGTCGCCTTTGCCTCTTACCATTATGAATGGCCCTTTGACCTTGGCTGCTGATTTGGGCAAGGAAACCAGCTCGGAAACCCGCAGGCCTGTCGCATACAGAACTTCCAGCATAGCGTAGAAGCGCCAACGCACCATGGGTGCATCCCGTCTTGGTTTTGGGTCGGATTTTTTATCATCAAGGGCATCTGTGTCTGCTTGGTCTGCGCGGATTTTAGCCGCCGTCAGCAATATATCTACCTCATAGCTCTCTAGGCTCTTCGGCAAAGGCTTTCGCGTTTTTGGTCCATCAATGATGGATGTGGGATTATCCTCACGGATATTCTCCGTGTTCAAAAATCGATAAAATTGCTTCAGCGCGGACAATCGGCGAGAGACAGAGCTCGCGGCCAAGCCTTCTGCGTTCAACCCATCCAGATAAATTTCGATATCGACAGAATTCGCGACGACCAGATTGCGCTTTTTTGCGCGCATCTCAGCAGCGGCGTTTTCCAGATCGCGCCGGTATGAAGCGATAGTATTTTCGGCAGCATTTCGTTCGCTGGCCATCATTTCCAAAAAGAAGTCAATCAGGACAGGATCTTTTTGCATATTGGGACATACAGCCTATTGATTGAACAATTCTGGATCGACAGGCTCTTCTATTACGCGCGTTCTCGGC
>JBGCFS010000194.1:0-6469 GCA_045107035.1 Hyphomicrobiales bacterium | reverse complement strand
GTCCGCTGCCACAAGGAGATCCGGCAATGCATCTGCAACTTCGCGCGCAGCATGGGTCTGAAGATCAGAATCCATTGGCGCGTCTGTCGCATCTGCAGAACTGGGTTGAGGCCAAAGCATAGGCTAAAGGTGTGCCTCCACGAGATCCGCGATCAGTTTGCGCACAGATACGCCATCTGCGCGCGCTGCAAAGGTAACGGCCATGCGGTGTTGTAAAACAGGTCCCGCGAGTGCCGCTACATCATCGAGCGATGGGGCAAGGCGTCCATCGAGCAGTGCACGTGCGCGGCATGTCAGCATCAAGGCTTGTCCGGCGCGCGGGCCAGGGCCCCATGCAATGTGGCGGGTTAGGCCGTCTTCATCGTTGCCTTCTGGCCTTGCTGCGCGCACCAATGACAGAATGCCATCCACGACTTTCTCGCCAACCGGTATGCTGCGCACCAATGTTTGCATTTCAATAAGGCGTTCGGGCGTTAGAACAGCGTCAGGAGCTGCGTCCAGCGAACCTGTTGTTTCCAGCAAGATCTGGCGTTCCGCATCCAATTCCGGATACAGAACGTCGATTTGCATCAGGAAGCGATCTATCTGTGCTTCGGGCAGCGGATATGTGCCTTCTTGTTCAAGCGGATTTTGCGTTGCCAATACATGAAATGGCGCTGGTAAATCGAAACGCTCACCAGCGATTGTCACATGGTATTCTTGCATCGCCTGTAGCAATGCAGACTGGGTGCGTGGGCTGGCACGGTTGATTTCATCGGCCATCAGAAGCTGACCAAAAATCGGCCCTTTGATGAAGCGGAAGTTTCTGGTGCCGTCATCGGCCTGTTCCAAAACTTCAGAGCCCAGAATATCCGATGGCATCAAATCCGGCGTGAACTGAATGCGCCTTGCATCCAGGCCAAGAACAACGCCCATTGTGTCTACGAGTTTGGTTTTTGCTAATCCGGGCACGCCAACCAAAAGGCCGTGGCCACCAGCCAAGACCGTTGTCAGGGCTTGCTCTACTACATCGCTCTGACCGTAGATAACTTTTCCGATGGCGGTTTTCACGGATTGCAGGGTTTCTGCGGCCTTATCAGCCTGTGCCACAATATCGTTTTCGGCCTGATCAGCATTTTTGGCGGCCGGCGCCATTGTCGATTCGCTCATTGCACACCCTTCAAAATTTGCCTGTATGCATCTTGCGTGAAAGCACAACTGCCGTCGAGGCCTTAAATATTACAAATTGGCAGGAATGTTGACACTGGTTTTGCAGTTTTCAGGACACAGGCTTACATAGGATAAACAAAGGCAGGTAGCATCTATGTTGTGCGCCAAAAGACTTGCAAGAGGAAAGCACATGGCAAAGCAGGCAGAAAACGCCGGCGACAAGAGCGAACGTCAGGCCCGCTACGACAATATTCTGCAAGCAGCCAACGTGCATTCAAAGCGCGGCGCGCCGCCTGTACACCTTTGGAACCCGCCGTTTTGTGGCGATTTAGACATGCGAATTGCACGCGATGGAACCTGGTTTTACATGGGAACGCCTATAGGGCGCATGCCACTGGTGAAACTGTTTTCCTCTGTTCTGCGATACGATGAAGATGGCAGTTATCTGCTGGTAACTCCGGTTGAAAAAGTGGGTCTTCAAGTCGACGATGTTCCCTTCGTCGGCGTGGAGCTTGATAAGATTGCGCAAGATGACGGATCGGAAGCCTTGGTTCTGCGAACCAATGTGGATGATGTAGTCGTAATTTCCCAAGACCACCCTTTGCGGTTTTACAATGATCCAGAAACTGGCGGGCTTACACCATATTGCCTGATCAGAGGGCGCTTGGAAGCGCGTCTTGGCCGGCCGCTTTTGTATCAATTGGCAGATTTGGGTGAAGAGCAGGCTATCGAAGATGAAAATTGGTTTGGTGTCACCAGTTGTGGAAGCTTCTTTCCAATGATGCGCATGATCGATTTAGAGCGCGCCATGGAAAACAGCGTTTGATGATGAATATAGCGTCGCCGAATGATGTCCAACAGGCAGCAGGTTTTCCTGCTGATGCAGCCTTGGCAGATTTTTGCGATCGATTTCTGACCGTATTTGCTCCCGGCAGGCCTAAACAGGAAACTGGCGACCATATGTTGGATCTGAATCGCCCTGAACCTCCGACAGATTTAAAGCCGGCGGCTGTTCTGGTTCCCATTTTGCCCCGCGTAAATGGGGCGACTGTTCTGCTGACCAAACGCACTGCGAAGCTCTCATCCCATCCAGGGCAAATTGCTTTTCCCGGTGGCCGGGCTGACATGGAAGATGCCACTGTTCTTGGCACTGCGTTACGTGAAGCGAGGGAAGAAGTTGGGCTGGCTTCAGACCATGTTCAACTCCTTGGAAAAATGAATCCGTATAAGGCAGGAAGTGGATACGACATTACGCCTGTTGTCGGATTGATTAAGCCTTCTGCCGCGTTTGTCGCCAACCCTGATGAGGTAGATGAAATTTTTGAAGTGCCGCTCTCATTTCTTATGAAAAGTTCAAATTATCAAAGGCTTGAACGCGAGTGGAAGGGTGCGAAACGACAAACATATGCAATTCCCTATAAGACGCACTATATCTGGGGTGTTACTGCTGGAATTCTTAAAACCCTTTACGAGACCCTATATCGCCCATGACAAGATTTTATCTTACCTATGCTTTTCTGTTTCTCGTACCATTCGTGTTGTACGCGTCTTACATCTATTTCAGTCTGGGGAAGGATGCGGTCCGTAAAAGCCTCACTGTGAAGGCTCTTGGTTGGCTTTCAGTTGCCGGCGCAGGGTTGACTGTTATCGTGATTGTGGTTTTGACAAACTATACTGGCTTCTCTGCTGAAGGGACTTATCAACCAGCAAGATTTGAGGATGGTCGCATCGTTCCGGGCACGACAATACAGCCCGAGGCCGCGACTTCGGAGTAATTATTTGACGCCGAATCTCCAATATAAGCATCAGTTTCAAAAAGCGTTTTTGAACGAACCTCAATTGCAAAAGCTCCTGCTTGCTTTGGGCGGAGATGGCGCACAGGTTCGTGTGGTTGGTGGCGCGGTTCGTAATACTTTGCGCGGCGCATCAGCCAGCGATTTGGATGTGGCGACACTTCACCAACCAAAAGAGATAATGTCACGGGCTTCGAAAGCTGGTTTCAAAACAGTCCCGACTGGCATCGAACATGGCACAATTACCGTCATCGGAGATGACTTCACCTGTGAGGTAACAACGCTACGTGAAGACGTTGAAACAGACGGTCGGCACGCGGTCGTTCGGTTTGGATCCAGTTGGCTCAAAGATGCAGAACGCCGTGATTTTACAATGAACGCAATGAGTGTCGATAAAGACGGAGCATTGTTCGATTTGGTCGCGGGGCTGGATGATTGTCTGTCTGGCAACGTTCGCTTTATTGGCGATGCACAGCTTCGTATCAAAGAAGACGCGTTGCGGGCCCTTCGTTTCTTTCGGTTCTCTGCTCGTTTTGGCGATGGGCAATTGGACGCTGATGGCACCCGTGCCGCGGCAGAAGCGACAGGCCTTATGGCACATTTGTCGGTTGAACGGGTTCAGCAAGAATTGAAAAAGCTGCTTGCTGCCCCTGGTCCGGCACAGCTTTGCTTGGCATTGAATGCTGCACGGCCGCTTCTAAAGGAATTTGGAATTGACGTTGGGCCTGATGACATCTCACCGCTCGCGGTGTGTCACAGACCAGACCCGCTTTTGCGTTTGGCTTTGCTGATGAAAGGCCAGACCAAGCAGTTGTTAGCGTGTTTGAAAACACTTCGGTTTTCTAACGCCGATATTGCTCTATTGAACGCCTTAACCGTAGCGCTAGATGATTTGGCTGCAAGTGATGTTGGTGACCGTCATACAATTCGATTGAAAGCCTACAGGCATGGGGCCGGGACCATTGATGATGCCGTGTATCTTTTAACCCGAAGTGCCAGTGAGCCAGATCATTCTTATCAAACAACAATTGTGCCGCTTGAGAATTGGATAGTGCCGACTTTTCCAATCAAGGGCGCAGATCTTCTATCTGAAGGTTTCAAACCGGGGCCGTCGCTGGGCATAGAATTGTCATCGTTGGAGGCTAGTTGGATCGCGCAGCGATTTGAATTGCCGCGTGACGAGCTGTTGGCGATGGCTCGCTCGCATTTGGAAGCAGAGCCGGAGCAATAGGCAGGAGCAATCGAATGACTGAATTTGAAATTATGCTGAGCGAAAGCGATTCCAAGGGCGTGTTTTCTATGTATGCCCCAAAGGAAGGTCACGATACACCTGTCCGGTCTGGAGAAATGACCTTTTCAAAGGCCGGCGAAACAACATGGATTTTTGATTATGTTGAAGTGAACGATGATATGAAGGGGACAGGTGCAGCCTCCGCATTGGTGAAGCACGGGGTGGAAGTTGCCCGTGAGCGCGGACTGAAAGTTATTCCGCTGTGCCCATATGCAAAAGCTCAGTTTAAAAGACATCCTGAGTATCATGACGTTTTATAGAGCTAAGAAGCCGTTCGGCTTCGAAAGTTAGGAAAATACAAATTGATAATTCGCCCACCAGAACTGTCTGAATGTTCTGAACTGTCAGAGCTGTGCCTGCGGTCCAAAGCTTATTGGGGCTACGATGAAGAGTTCATTGAGGCGTGCCGGGAAGAATTGACAATTACCGAAAGAATCATGCGCAACTCTGAATTGGCCGTGGCTGATGAGGATGGCAAGGTGCTTGGTGTCGTTCAGGTTGATATACTGTCTGGCCCGTGCGTTCTTGAAAAGATTTTTGTGGCGCCGGAAGCAATTGGAAAAGGCGTTGGCAAACGGCTGTTCCGTTGGGCTGTTGCAAAAGCCAAGGAAAATGGTGTGTTCAGTTTTACAATTGATGGCGACCCGAACGCTGTTCCGTTTTACGAACGAATGGGAGCTGTGCAAATTGGCTCGTCCCCGTCGGGTTCAATACCGGGCCGCATGTTGCCTCAGTTCCGCTACGAAGTGGAAGATTAGCGAGAACGCGCGGCGCTTTGGCCAAGATTGTTACGTTTTGTTGAGGTTTTCTTGTTTGCGCATTTTGGCAATCGTTGCGCGTTGGGTGTCCGTCAGCTTTTTCAAAGTCGGTGCTTTTTCATCAAGCACACGCCAGACTGGCGTCAGGGCTTCCAGTGGCAAGCCTTCTTCGTGATCTTCAAAGGTGGCTTCAACCACCGTGCGTAGGTGAATTCCGGTAGTGATTGGGCATGTCACTTCGGAATCTTGACTTTCAGCAATGGCTTTGCGCATTTCCACAAGATTCATAGAGTTGCCTTCAGGGATTGCTTCCACAAACTGTTTGATCAATTGAGGGGTTGGAATGAGCATCATCTCCCCCTTTTTCATACCCACCATGTCGTTTGGTACAGGCTTGCGTACAGGGCTTTGAAAGCCATTTAGTTTCTCGCGCCAACTTTTAACTCGTTTTGCCATGGTTCTCTCCGCTCTGTTCCATCATAATAAAGCAGATACATTTGTCAGCAACTGACAGCTGACGTTACGGAAGTTTACAGGAGGCCTTATGGCAAAGACCGAAAGATTTAAAGGACGCACTGCAGTTGTTACCGGAGGCGCTGCAGGGATTGGTCTGGCCATCACCGAGCGTCTGACGTTAGAAGGTGCATCTGTCATGATCTGGGATGTCGACGCCGAAAGTATTGAAGCTGTTGCGAGCGCCAACAGCTCTGTTCAAGGTGTTGCTGTTGATTTGACCGATCATGAAGCTGTGGAAGCCGCTGCTGCAAAGACTGCTGAAGTTTTTGGCGGAATTGATATTTTAGTCTGTAGCGCTGGTGTAACCGGCCCTAACACAACAACTTGGGAATATCCTGTTCAGGCTTGGAAAACGGTCTTTGATGTCAATGTAAATGGCCTGTTCTACAGCAATCGCGCCTGTGTTCCTTACATGCTCAAAGGCGATTATGGCCGCATTGTTAACATTGCATCTGTGGCCGGTAAGGAAGGCAATCCAAACGCACCAGCCTATAGCGCATCGAAGGCTGCCGTTATCGGTCTGACCAAATCCTTGGGCAAAGAATTGGCGAAACACCCAATTACGGTCAATTGCGTCACGCCTGCCGCGGTGAAGACGGCAATTTTTGATCAGATGACCCAGGAACACATCGACTTCATGCTATCCAAAATTCCAATCGGTCGCTTTGGCAAGGTTGATGAGGTGGCCGCCATGGTTGCATGGCTTGCAAGCGACGAGTGCTCATTCACGACGGCTGGTGTGTTCGACATTTCTGGCGGACGTGCGACCTACTAACGCGCAAACTTGTGGTGACATCCGTGTTTGGCATAGATTTCGACCCGTTATCTAGAGAGTTTTCCGCTGACCCGTATGCGGTTTATGCCGCATTGCGGGCAGCGGAAGAGCCACATTATTTTGAACAACAAGATATGTGGCTTTTGTCGCGATACGACGATGTGTCAGCTGTAACCACTGACCCGAA
>JBGCFS010000193.1:0-27819 GCA_045107035.1 Hyphomicrobiales bacterium | reverse complement strand
CTGCTTTGTGCTGCACCAGCGGAAGAGCTGATGGTTTTAGAGCCAGGTGCATCAACCGGCATTTCAACAGGCATTGCCATTGCACTTCCAACTGGATTTGAAGCACAGGTGCGACCGCGTTCCGGGCTTGCAGCCAAGAACCAGGTTACAGTGCTTAATGCGCCGGGTACAATTGATTCGGATTATCGCGGCGAAATCAAAGTGTTATTGATCAACCATGGCAAAGTGCCATTTGAGATCAAACGCGGAATGCGGATTGCACAGATGGTTATTGCGCCTGTGGTTCAGGCGCAATTTGTTGAAGTCGAAACGCTTGATGAAACAGAGCGCGGTGCAGGTGGCTTTGGAAGCACCGGGACTTGATAGGGCGGCCACCATCCCGATACGGAACCGGAACGGTGATACGCAAACTTAAAGCAGGCCTGCCTGCTGCGCCAATTCTCCCAAATTACGCTGCGGCCGCGGGCCGATATGCCCCAATACTTCGCCGGCTGACAAATTACCAAGCGATGCAGCTGTTTGATTGGATAAACCCAACGAATGCCCATACAAAAATCCAGCGGCAAACATATCCCCTGCGCCAGTGGTATCAATCAATCGTTCCACTGGAGTTGTTGGAACGGCCAGCACGCCTCCTGCATCAATGACAAAGCAACCCTCTTCGCCATGGGTCACAGCGGTTAGCGGGCAATCAGCCTGAATGGCTTTTAGAGCGGTATCTAGATCGGCTGTTTGGTAAAGGGCTTTAATTTCCGCTTCATTAGCCAGCAAAATATCTACGGACCCGTTTTTGATCAATGTCAAAAACTCATCGCGATAGCGATCTACGCAGAAAGAATCTGACAACGTAATGGACACTTTGCGCCCATTGGCATGGGAAATATCAGCCGCCTTGCGGAATGCATCTTTCGCCATGGGTGGGTCCCAAAGGTAACCTTCAAAATAAGCAATGGCGCTACCAGCAACAATATTTTCATCAATGTCGTCAGGTCCAAGCTCAACACAGGCACCCAGATAGGTGTTCATTGTGCGCTCGCCATCAGGCGTGATGAGGATCATTGACCGTGCTGTTGGTGTACTGCCCTTAGGCAGCGGTGCTGTATCAAACGTCATGCCCATTGCGCGCATATCGTGACGATAGAACTGACCGAGCGTGTCATCGCACACTTTGCCGAAGAACGCGCCTTTGCCACCAAGACTGCCAACAGCGGCAACTGTGTTGCCTGCTGATCCGCCAGAGGCCTCTGTTGCTGCGCCCATAGAGGCGTATAGTTTTTCGGCACGCTCGGTATCGATTAAGTTCATACTGCCTTTTGCAAGGCCCTCAGCCACGAGGAATGCATCATCTGTCGGCGACAACACATCAACAATAGCATTTCCGATGCCAAGGAGGTGATGTTCAAAGCGATCAGTCATAAAAAGTTCCGGGAATTTGACGGTTTTGATTTGTGAATGACGCAGGCCGTGCCTATGTCCTTTTTGTATGTAGCAGGAATTGCCTTAAACACCAGCTATTCCCAACGTTCGGATGCTTAAATCACATGCTTTTTTCCGCCGCAGGCCGTGCTTTTTCACAAATTTTGTCCCCTCGCTTCCGAGCCGTGTTCTGGAAAGCCCTCGGGCTGACAATTTTGTTGCTGATTGCGTTTGTCGTTTTACTGCAAAATTTAGCCGATACATTTATCACAGCAAGCTGGCCATGGATGGATACAGCCATCGCCATTTTAACGGGATTTGGCCTATTTATCGGAGCCGGCTTCCTGATTGCACCAGTGATGACAGTCTTTGCCGGTCTCTTCTTGGATGAAATTTCGGAAGCGGTTGAGGAACGCGATTATCCTCAGGATCAACCAGGGCAGCCAATGCCAACCGGCCGGTCTCTTATTTTGTCCGCCCGATTCCTAATGTTGGTTGTCGCCGTTAATATTCTGGCGCTTTTCTTGCTAATAATCCCGGGCGTGAATTTGGTGATATTCTTCCTTGCAAACGGCTACCTGCTTGGACGAGAGTATTTTCAGTTCGTGGCCATGCGATTTTATTCAGAAAATGATGCTGTTGCCCTACGCAAGGAGCATTCAACAACTGTGCTTTTGGCAGGGCTGATGATTGCGGGCCTCTTGGCGATACCGATCCTCAATCTGCTGACACCGCTTTTTGCAACGGCCTTTATGGTGCATGTATTCAAGCGCCTGGATCAAGCCTATCAGCCAACGGCTTTGTCACCATAGCGGCATAAATCTTCAATGAGGCACTTCGTGCACTCCGGCTTACGAGCTTTACAAATGTAACGCCCATGCAGGATAAGCCAGTGGTGGGAGTGCAGTAGGTGCTCCTTTGGAATGGCCTTCTCCAACAATAATTCAACATCCAGAGGCGTTTTACCCGGTGCAAGCCCAGTGCGGTTTGATACACGGAACAAATGCGTATCCACTGCAATTGTTGGCTCACCAAACGCAATGTTCATCACAACATTCGCTGTTTTTCGGCCAACACCTGGCAATGTTTCCAACATATCACGATTGGCCGGCACTTCGCTGCCATGTTCCGCAATGAGTTGCTCGCTCAATGCGATGACATTCTTGGCCTTGTTGCGATACAACCCAATGGTTTTGATGTAATTTCGGACAGTTTCTTCACCAAGATCCAGCATCTTTTCAGGCGTATCAGCAATTTTGAACAGATCTTTTGTCGCCCGATTAACGCCAATATCTGTCGCTTGCGCTGACAAAACAACCGCCACCAGAAGCGTGAAGACATTTACATAATCCAGCTCGCCTTTTGGCTCCGGGTCCGCAGCCGAAAAGCGATCAAACATATCCTGCCGTTCTGCGACCTTTAATCGGGAGCGTTTTTGCGTTTTCTTAGCGGGGCTTTTCACGTTGTGGATTCTCCTGTTAGCGCACCATGCCGGGATGATTTTTATTTCTCAAGGTCTCTTTGAAATTAGGAGCGCAGCTGCGACCCAGAGTCCCTTTGTCACGAAACATATTTCGCGCTAAATTGTTTCATAAGCATTGAATGTGTCGCCACCCGAAACCTGACTGGGATTGTAAATTTACTATGTCTGAAGCAAATACTTCGACCATATTTGCGGCAAAGTTGACGCCTTACCGCTCGCTGGGTCGCAAGGGCTTTCTGGTGCTGATGATCTGCTTGTCGTTGATTTGCTTCACAGCTGGTGCGGCCTTTTACGCAATTGGTGCGTGGCCTGTGCTTGGTTTTTTCGGACTGGATGTATTAATCATTTTCATTGCATTCAAACTGAATTACCGCGCTGCCCGCGAATATGAAGTGATTACTCTGTCTAATGACGCACTTGATATTAAGCAGGTCAGCGCAAAAGGAACAGAGAACCAGCACAGCTTCAACCCATTCTGGGTGCGCCTGGCGATTGAGCGCAAGGAAGATGAAGGCGTAACCGGCCTAACGCTAACGAGCCATGGAGAGTCCCTTAAAGTGGGTAACTTTCTAAACCCCGGCGATCGAGAGACCTTTGGCAATGCGCTTCAAGATGCGTTGCGAAGAGCCCGCCAACCCGTGTTTTCCTAACTGTCTTAACAACCCACAAGAAACGGGTGGCGCGCGGTGTTGCTCTGTGGTCCTTTGGAATCACGAATTGCCAATCAAGAGCGACCACATGACTATCTCAATCAGTTCAGATGATCTCCAACGCGCGATGCCTGTGCCAAGTGCAGGTCTATCTGCGGCGCGCGACTATGATGTTGTGCGCAGAGTGATTGAGTACATCTCGGAAAACTACCGCGATCAACCCAGCCTCGAAACATTGGCGGATCTTGTTGGCTTGTCGCCATTTCATTTACAAAAGCTCTTTACTCGTTGGGCCGGCTTGTCGCCCAAAGGCTTTTTGCAATCGGTAACACTAGATCACGCACGCCGGCTGCTGGACGGCCCTGAAAGCATATTAGATGTGTCCTATGATTTGGGCCTGTCTGGCCCCGGTAGATTGCATGACCTTTTGGTGAATTCAGAAGCCATGTCGCCCGGCATATACAAATCCAAAGGCAAGGGCCTGACCATCTATTATGGATTTCACGACAGTCCATTTGGCGTTGCTCTGGCCATGGCCACTGATCGTGGCCTGTCGGGTTTGGCATTTTCAGATGAATACGGAGAAGAAGCCGCCTTTGCCGATATGGCGCGCCGTTGGCCCCTGGCTAACTATGTGGCGGCACCAGAGAAAACTGCGCCCTTCGTGGCACAAGCCTTTGCGCAAGCCAATGCGGATCAACCGCTGCGCGTCGTATTTATCGGGACTGATTTTGAGGTGCGCGTTTGGGATGCGCTTCTTAAAATTCCGATGGGACGCGCAACGACTTATTCTACGGTTGCTGAAAGCATTGGAAAACCAAAGGCAGCGCGTGCCGTGGGAGCAGCTGTTGGCAGAAACCCAATTTCTTTCGTCGTGCCGTGCCACCGCGTCGTTGGCAAAAGCGGAAGCCTGACTGGCTACCACTGGGGACTGACGCGCAAACGGGCGATCTTGGGATGGGAAGCTGGACAAACTGCTGAGGCCGGCAGCTAACGCTTCCCGAAGACATGCCCTCCGGCAAAACCGGAAGGCATAATTTGGTGTAAGCGATTAGCCAACCAGCATTTCACTGCTTTCAACCGTGGTATCCGCACCAAGACGGAAAATCATCGGTTGACCAGTTGCAATTTCACGCTTGAGTATTTGAACTGTGTCGAGTTTTTCCAAAATCATAACCAGCGAGCGCAGGGAGTTTCCATGGGCTGCGACCAGTACTTTTTCTCCGCGCATAACGCGCGGCAAAATGTCAGTCATGTAGTAAGGCAACACCCTCGCACCGGTATCTTTTAGGCTTTCACCACCGGGAGGCGGAACATCAAATGAGCGGCGCCAGATGTGAACCTGCTCATCGCCCCATTTCTTGCGGGCGTCATCTTTGTTGAGGCCCGCCAGATCGCCATAATCGCGCTCGTTCAATGCCTGGTCCTGAATGGTTGGCAGGTCCGGCTGACCCAATTCATCCAGCAGCAATTTGCAAGTGTGTTGCGCGCGAATAAGGTCAGAAGTGTACGCCACATCGAACTGGATGCCCTTGGCTTTCAGCGCTTTGCCGCCTGCCTTGGCTTCTTCGACGCCTTTGTCTGTCAAATCCGGGTTTTTCCATCCGGTAAACAGATTTTTCAGGTTCCATTCACTTTGACCATGACGGACCAATACCAACAAACGTTCCATATCTACTCCTGAGTTTTCGACAAGCCCAACACATCAAACATGTTGTATAGGCCCGGTTTTTGCGGAAATGCCCAAAGAGCAGCTTTTACGGCCCCTTGTGCAAAAATACCCCTGTCTTCGGCAATGTGAGAAAGCTCGACGCGCTCACCATCGCCTGCAAAAACAACGGAATGACTGCCCACAACAGACCCACCGCGCAATGTTGCAAATCCAATGCTGCCAGTTTCGCGAGCGCCGGTAATGCCGTCGCGGACGCGGACAGCATTATCTTCCAATTTAATTTCGCGGCCGGTCGCCGCCGCCTCACCTAGTAAAAGCGCTGTGCCAGAAGGCGCATCAACCTTATTGCGATGATGCATTTCCAGCACATCAATATCCCATTCAAGACCAAGCGCGCGAGCCCCCTGCTCCACCAAGACCGCCAGAAGATTAACACCAAGGCTGAAATTGCCTGACCTGACGATACGGGCATGACGAGACGCCGCTTCTACCTTTGCATCGTCATCGGCGCTCATACCCGTTGTTCCCATAACGTGCACAATGCGCGCCTGCGCTGCGTATTCAGCAAAAATAAGAGAGGCTTCGGGTGCTGTAAAATCCAGCACAGCATCTGCGGCTGCAAATGCAACCAGCGCATCATCGGTTAGTGGAACGCCGAGCGGCTCCAGACCAGCAAGCGTTCCGGCATCCTGCCCCAAGAGCTCTGAGTCGGGCCGTTCGATAGCGGCCACAAGGCTTGCGCCAGGAACATCGTGTATTGCGCGAACCAACGCCCTACCCATTCGGCCACCTGCGCCAACAACAACGGTTCTCATGTCTGCCATTTTAAAATGCCTTGCCTATGTGTGCGAGCAATCTCGTATCACGAAGGTTTATCAAGGCCAATGCGTTTTGCAGGATTGTTGGTGAAATGCTTGCACGCAATACCATTGAGAAAAGGATAGTCGCGCGTCACAAATGTCACTTAATGCTTGCAGTAAAAAATTTTATATATTTAAAATTGAAAATGTTAAATATACTCTGTGAGATTTTTATGTGCGAACTGAATTACCTTTTAGCATTCACATGAGTTTACGCAAATCTCTGACAATCGTTGCTGCTCTTGGTTTTGTATCCAGCATCAACGTAACGAGTACTTTTGCGTTAGAGAGTAATTTCGAGGCGATTTGTGTCGTGACTGCAGGCACCACCGGTGGCCATAAACATGTAACTCTAAAGTGTCAAAAGGTTGGTAATCCCGGAAACTATCAAGTGCGTTCCGCCTATTGGCAAAACAAAGACAAGGACGCCTATATAAGGGTCTAATCAGAATGGCAGGACGGAAAATGAAGTGTGATTTGTCCAAATCCGGCTCCAGTTCCAGTCGTGAGGCCATCAACAACTATTACTCCATCGAAAACTGCAGCCGTTAGGTTTCAAACTTATTTGTGAGGTTTGATCTAACGCAACGCGCACCAACGCCCGCCAAGATACAATCAACGTATCCAAATGGAGGGTATTCGATGTTTGAAACGATTGTTGTCGCCGTTGATGGATCTGCACCATCTGAAAATGCATTGCTCACTGCTTGTAACATCGCAAAGAAATTTGGTTCCAAAATCTATCTCGTACACTCGCCTGAGTTGGATACCGTTGGTTTGGCTATGGGATCAGGTGCTTTTTCGATTGAACCAAGCGCTACACGGATAAAATTTTCGGGCAATGTGATCATGGATAAGGCCAAAGAAATTATCCAGCATCAAGGATGTAACCCCACGGAATCTGTGATCCGCAACGGTGCCCCGGCAGACGAAGTTCTAAAACTAGCCCAAAAGATAAACGCCGATCTCATCGTCACGGGACGTCGCGGTCTCGGCAACCTCGTTGATCTGTTTATGGGCAGTGTTTCCCAGAAGATTGCACAAGAGGCCAAGTGCGCTTGTCTGACGGTGAAGTAAGGACACCTATGTGCCTAGCGCATAATTTTGCAAAGTAAGAGCGCCCACAATTAGGACTTACTAATGCCCCGCCTTGGCATAACAATCGGAATATTCTGTAGGTTCAGCTACAGAATATTCCGATCAGACTACTTTGTGCCGCCGTCGCTACGTTCGTTCGGCCCAACCGGCGAATGTCTTTTCCAGCAATACGACGATGTAATATAGCGCTATGCCCAGAACAGCCAATGCCATCAGCACGGCAAACATCAATGGATAGTCCGCGCTGATCTTGCCACTGTCGAATAGGAAGCCGAGGCCTTTGCCGTGAGGCTGGATGATCTCCACGAGGTTTGTGCCGATGAACGCCAAAGTAACGGCCACTTTCAAAGCCCCAAAAAACTCTGGAAGGGTTTTCGGCAGTGCAATTTTGCGAAAGATGGTGAACTGGCTCGCACCCAATGAACGCAAAATATCACGGTATTCCGGTTCCAGCGTAGACAACCCGATTGATACGGACACAGCTATCGGAAAGAATGAAATCATGAAGGCCATCAGGACCGTGTTGAAATTGTCCTGCCCTATGAACATCAGGGCAATCACCGGCACAACGGTGGCCTTCGGAATAGCGTTGAAGCCAACCAGGAGAGGATAAAGAGCCTCGCGCATGATACGAGAAAAACCCATCATCATGCCAATAAGGCTGCCGAACACAACGGCAAGAAGCAGCCCGGCAACCGTGCGCCAGAGGGTCTGCCAGCCATATTCAAGAAACAGCCAGCGGAACTTCCAGAAGGCAGGTCCGATGTCCGTTGGTGAGGCCATCTTGTAGTTGGGCCAGCCATTGACCCAGACCAGCCATTCCCAAAACAACAGGAAAATCAAGATGGCTGTGAGCGGAATCCCGATCTGACGGGTGAGGTTCTTGTTCAAACCGCTGTTCCTCTACCTTGAGCAATCTGAATTTGTTGACGCAATTCCGCAAGTAATTCCGTTGCCTCCGGTGTGTACAATTCTTCCACCACACGATCTGGCCCAAGAGGCGAAAGCGCCGTGTGCTGGGCGGTTGCTGGGCGGCCTGATAACACCACAATCTGATCTGCAAGGAAGACACTTTCCCGCAAATCGTGAGTGATCAGCACTGTGGTTGTTTGCTCTTTCATCCGCAACGCGTGCATGATTTGCCAAAGGTCTTCGCGGGTGAACGCATCAAGCGCGCCAAACGGCTCGTCCAATATCAAAACTTCCGGGCGGTGGACCATGGCACGACACAGCGAGGCCCGCTGGCGCATTCCGCCAGACAATTCCGATGGTTTTTTGCCTTCAAATCCTTCGAGCCCAACCATAGCAAGCAATTCACGTGCCCGCTCTTCGCGCTGCGACCGGGTCAGTGTCGTTGGCACAATTTCCAAGGGCAGCAGGACATTGTCCAGAATCGTCCGCCACTCGAGCAAAACAGGGTTTTGAAAAGCCATGCCAACAGTCGAGCGTGGCGAGGTAACCCGTTCACCATGCAAACGCACTTCGCCGGCATCGGGGATCAGTAAACCTGCAATCAACCGCGTCAAGGTCGACTTGCCGCAACCGGACGGTCCAACAACCGCTGTGAAAGAAGCGGGCGCCATCTGCAACGATAATTCGTCAAGCACGGGCAGCGGGCCAGCAGCGGTTTGATAGGCGTGTGTAACGCCTATCAGTTCTATTTGAGAGTTTTCAGCAGACATGAACGCCTTTCATACCTCGGCACAGCAAGTCTGTTAATACGACCGTGCCGAGGGGTAACGCAATGTCTATTGAAGTTTTAGACTTCCATCGTCGGGAAGATAAGACCCATCGAAGTAGAGCTTGGCGTCTGTTGGGTTCGTAAGGCCCATATTAGCCTTCACCTGCTCTAGTGCCTCGGCAAAACGGGCACCGTCTATGCCACCCATGCCATTTTCCTTGACGTAGTCAGTCAACACGTTTGCGTCAATCGACAATTGTAGACGCCGTGTTTCCAGATCCACGTCAGCTGCCGGATTGCGTTTGACCATCATGGTTACAGCCGCCTTTGGATCAGCAATCGAGTCTTTCCATCCCTTGGCGATGGCGCGAATGAAGCCTGTAACAACTTCCGGGTTTGCCTTAGCGTATTCAGTGTTCACGATAATAGCGTTGCCGTAGAGCTTGAGACCGTAGTCCGCCATCAAGATCGTGGAAATATCTTCTTCTGGAACGCCAAGACGGACTAGATTGAGATAGCTGGAAAATGAAAATCCAGTCACGGCGTCTACTTTACCCTCGGCCAACATCGGCTCACGAGTTGGGAAACCAACTGGCTCAACCTTGATCTTATCTGTATCCAATGAATTAGCGGCTGCAAAAGCAGGGAACTGAGCCCAAGCACCATCTGGTGGCGGCGCACCTAGTGTCTTGCCTTCCAGATCTTTTGGCGCGCTGATGCCCAAAGACTTTCGTCCCACAATGGCAAATGGTGGCTTGTCATATACCATCATCACGGCTGTTACGGGAGCACCTGGATTGGAGTCCAAAAACTTCACCAGAGAATTGATATCAGCAAAGCCGATGGGGAATGCACCTGTTGCAACTTTCGGAATGGCGTCCAGCGACCCCTTACCAGCAGTAACCTCAACTTCGAGATCTTCGGCCTTGAAGTGGCCATTATCGATTGCAACGAAATAGGGAGCACTTGGTCCTTCAAATTTCCAGTCCAAGGCGAACGGCACTTTGGTTTCTGCAGCGGCCGGAATTGTAAAGGCGCCACTTGCAACTGTCACTGCGAAGGCAGCGCTCAGCGCGAATTTTCTCAACATATGTTTCTCCAAGTCGCCATCATTGGCGGTTATGGCTATTTCAAGCGGAGATTAAAAAATAGTCAAGAAGATTTTGTGTCTGATTAATGGGCATATAGTTGTATGTTGATTGATGAAAAACCTTACCGATTACTTTGACCCAAGGAGAACCCAGGCCTCTGACAAATTTATCAAGCGAAGGTTCAAAGATTTGGCAAAGGGAGCACTGGGTTCTGGAAAACGCTGAAGCTTGGCCAAAACCAAATGCGCGCGTTTGGCGGTGAATTAGCACATGTCGGCACTTTTGTTATTTGACAGCGTTGATTGGTACTAGTTTTTGAAACCCCCGCGCAATCTCCGTAAGCAAAGCTTTTACCGGCGCTGTTTGGTTTTGGGGATTGATACGGACAACAAATGTGATGTTGGGCGGGGTTGGAAATTCGTCCTTAATTACTTCGATGTCTGGGCTTAGGTGCATTCCATTCAATAGCGCCACACCAAGACCTGAACGGACAGCTGACTGGATTCCCGCGGCACTTGGGCACTCCAAAACTGTTTCAAAAGTGTGTCCATTCAAAAGACCTTCGGTAAAACCCCACTTCCTATAAAAACAATTGTCATCAAACGACAAAAAGGGAACCGGGGTGTTTAAGTCCAATTTGAAATCTCGCGACTTGACCCAATAAAGGCTGTCATTAAAAAGTTGCTGGTCGTCAGAACGGATGTCGTCTTGGAACACCTGAACCATAGCCAGGTCCAGCTCGTCGTTCCGCAACCATTCTTGAATATTTAAACTTTGGCTTGTTCGGGTCCGAACGTTGACCGATGGGTACAACCTTGTGAACTGAGCCAGGATTCCAGCGATATCGCTCGTGGCAGCATCCTCTGTCATACCCAAGCGAATAGTGCCATCTAGTGACTTCTTTTTTAGATCTGCCAGGGCCTCATCGTGCAACCTGATGATACGAACCCCATAGTCGTGAAGCCGTTTTCCGGCATCGGTAAGAAGAGGTCCACCGGCCTGTCGCGCCAAGAGATTACAATCCAGTGCGCTTTCCAATCGCTTTATTTTATGGCTGACGGCAGATTGAGATAAACCCAATTTTTCTGCTGCTTTAGTGACGCCGCCATGCACTGCAATGGCCTGCAAAGCACGCAATGCATCAATCTCAAGTCTTTCGTTCACCCTGACCTCAAGCATGACATATACTAATTGAAATATGACAATCATTCATTTGTGTCATTTATAGCCGTATTCTATGATGTTGGAAAGCCACCAAATTCACACAAGGGACTACAACATTGACCGATGCAGAACAGCTAAGCGCAGCCATACAGTACCGCCGTAAACTCACGTCGGTGTTCGAAATCCTCGGCTCCGTTTTGGCTATGGTTTATGCAATGTTGATTGCATTGAATATTGGGGCGGAGATAATTGGCTTCTCGCTGCTTTTGCTATCATCGGCATTATTTGCGGGGTGGGCCGTCCTTGATAGACGATGGACGTTCCTTTTACTTCAGGTGTTCTATGCTACGTCCGCAATAATTGGTCTAATCCGTTGGGCCTAATGTATGTAGAATGCGCGTGTCTCAAGGCTGCGCAAGGATCAACAATGCGAACAAAGCCGTCCCTGACCGAACAAAATGCATACCGCCTTGGGGCAGAATCGAGCGCGAATTATCAAATATGTCGTCCGCGAGGATGACACGCGGCAAACACCCCAACTGTTAGTGAAAACCCAGAAACGTAAACCTTCTGGAGTGGAACGATGGCAGACTGGACCGACATTACTCGTAATTTAAAGGCACATGGGCATTTCGCAGGCCGGAGCGAAACGGAACAGGATGCATATTTTGAATTCATTGCTGGTCCAGATCGCGAGTTCGGTAGAAAAATCCGCATCGAAGTTCCCAAGGCATTGAGCCAGGTAATTGAGCAATTCTACAGTTGCAGTTTCCGTTGGGTACTGTCTGGGTTATCTTCAATTGGGGTCACCAACAAGCAGTAGCCATGGCAAAGAATTAAAATCAGGACGCCGTAGCGATTGTCGCAATTCGAATGGTGCTCGAGGCAGACATCGCAAGCTATCTCGCTCGTGACAGGGAATCTTGGGAACAGTGTTGGGTCAAGGACGGGCGCTTTCGCAGTTTCATGGAATGCGGCACCATGCAGATCGCGAGGTCCTATGAAGATTTTCGTCAAAATGTATTCGAAGCAATGGATGCAGAACCCGAACCTGTCAAAGCGGACGTTCGACTAGAAAATTTGGAAATCGAACTGAATGGCACCGTGGCCTGGGCAACCTTTGAAGAGATGGTTGAGAGCACCTCCAATCCTCTTGCGGCTCCCAATCACTCACATAATTTCCGCTTACTGGAACATTCCGATGGCCAATGGCGCATCTTGATTCATGGTTGTTGGGCTGAGCCGCTACGCGATACCGATACGCCTGCAATTGAAGTCTCAGCGGACGGACAAGTTTTATGGCTTAACAACGCCGCCCAATCTCGGCTGAAATCGTTTCGTGGTTTGACAATCAGCAATGGCAAGCTTCGCGCTTCAAGGCGGTCGTGGGATGCAGGTCTCCAAAATGCAATTTCTGGAGCGCACAATCTCACCGGCTTTGGGGAATATAATCGAGCAAAGAGCGAGGGCGCTGGTGAAGTAAGTTTCCCCGTCGTCTTGGGTGAAAACGACGACGGCGCGTTGTTACTGTGTTGGGCCAAAGTTGCTGATGGGCGTGTATATATTCTGTTTGGCAGTGATCGTAACTTGTCCAAACAGATAAAAATTGCCCAGGCGATCTATGGAATTTCCAAGACGCAAACTGAGATTATTGAACATATCGCCCAAGGTTTGGATTTGACAGATGCGGCTGTGGAACTTGGTATTACGAAAAATACTGCACGAACCCACCTAAGACGGGTCTACGAAAAAGTTGACGTTAGCAGCCAAATTGAACTGTTGCGCCTTCTTATAAGTTTTGACACCTAAGTTTACAAAGAAGCGAAGTGTGCGTGCCTGACCGTGAGATCGGAAGCCATTATACCATTGAGTGAAATATTGGCTTCCCAGGGTCGGACCTGACGTCCACTAATTGGTATTACCTCGACCGGCTTTTACTACAGTTTGAACGGTCCTACTTAAAAGGCCCTCATGAATTTAGCATTATCGACACCTACACTCTTCAATTTGAAAGCGTAACGTTACGTTACGCAGGTCAATCAGTGGTAGTGAAAATTGAAGTGTTTTGGAGTGCGACCTATATAGCTCACACAATAAAAGCCGAGCGATTTGCCCGACTTTTATTGAATTACTGATTTTCTTAAGCTTCTACAATTCCAGTGTCTGTTTCCTGACCAACGACTTTCATGGCCGGGCCAACCTTGCCACAGAGCCACAGTCGTCGAAGCCAATTTGCAGAATCCTGATATGGCATTGCTTTGTTATACGTCTGGAAACATCGTCATGCCAATTGCTCCGCATTGCTCCAAACCGGGAATGAATCGGTGAATTCAGGCAAAGCTTCTGGTGACAATGCCAAATCTTCGGGAATAAGCGCAGCATCAAGCATCGCCTTGATGTTCGCCCAATCAATGCCTGACCCAATAAAGACAATTTCTTGACGTCGGTCACCCCAAGGGTCTTGCCAATGCGCCGTTATGTAGCTTTGAACACTGTCATGCTGCGGCCAATCTTCCTTGGGCACGGACGCCCACCATTTGCCTATTGGCTGGATCGAAGATAGTGCTCCAGCTAGCGAGAATTCCGCGACCCACTTCGGGCGAGTGGATATCCAGAAATGCCCCTTTGCACGAATTACACCTGGTAAATTTCCGTTCAACACAGCCTTAATTTTCTCTGGTTCAAACGGCCTGCGAGCTCGATAGACAAATGAGGCGACACCATATTCTTCGGTTTCCGGCACATGGTCGGCAAAGCCATAAAGCTCTTTAGCCCACATGGGATGTTCATGTGCTTTTTCAAAGTCAAAAAGCCCAGTATCCAAGATTGCGTCCGCAGGCACGTCGGAATGGTTCGTCTCGATAATTCGTGCATCGGCATTAAGACTACGGATGATTTGACGGGCGGCCTCTACTTGATGAGGTTTAGCATCGGCAACTTTGTTCAACACAACGACATCCGCGAATTCGATCTGTTCGACCAACAAATTCACCAACGTACGCTCATCATCTTCGCCTAACGTCTCACCTCGATCTTTAAGGAAGTCATGACTGGAGTAGTCTTGCAGAAGGTTGACTGCGTCGACGACCGTAACCATCGTATCCAGCACCGATACATCTGATAGGCTTTCACCAGCTTCATCGCGAAATTCGAAAGGCGCAGCGACCGGAAGTGGTTCCGAAATACCCGTGGACTCAATCAACAGATAGTCAAATCGACCTTCAGCTGCCAATCTGCGTACTTCCGCCAATAGATCATCGCGCAATGTGCAGCAGATACATCCGTTGGACATTTCCACCAACGTCTCATCCGTGCGGCTTAATTCGGTATCTGCTCGTACAAGATCGGCGTCTATATTCACTTCCGACATATCATTCACAATCACCGCGACACGGCGACCGTCACGGTTATTCAAAACACGATTTAGGAGTGTTGTTTTACCAGCGCCAAGAAAGCCGGATAGAACAGTGACAGGGAGTTTGTTCGACATTGAGGACCTGCAATTGAGGGATGCATCTATTTGCGAGAAAAAATCGCGCCTTATTGTTATGTTATTACATAACATAATTTGCTATTCAAGCACTTATAGAGCGCGCGCTACCCATTGCTTATTCTTCGGCGGTTGTTTCTCTCACATCCGCGCAATTCAGAAATTTAGAAGGCTAAATTATAGGTGGCGATATAACAAAAGCTGCAAACCCCGTTCAGGTTTAAAAACAAACTGGCAACTTCCTTTATGCATTCAGATCATACGCTCTGAGATTGCTGCAAGAACGCGTTATCCCACAATTACTCAATCGGGCCATTGAGAATGCCGCCAAACCGAGCAAAATCTGGAGTACTAAGGGTATTACCCACTCTGTTTTGAGCAAATAGAGTCTCGTTGGCGTCGCCAAGGCGGAGCTTCATGCCGACCTTGATGGTGCTATCGTGTGTAGAGTCGTTCTCGTCGGCCTGATCGGCATAAATAAATTCATAGCGCGCAAATAGGGAAAACGGGATGTAATGACCGAAGCCTTGTTCCACTTCGCCTGAAGCACTTAAGATATGAAAATCTTCATCCTCAACATCAAACACACCCTTCGCCGCAACGAAATCCAATTCCAGTTTGGTGTTTTCAGACACGTAGGCACGCTGCACCAACCGGACAAAACCTGACTCGCCTGGAAAGTCTTCATCGACATCATCATTGCCATTGCCCCGCGCCAAAGTTCCGAAATAGCCGGTTTGGGCATAAGTGGTAAATCGGTTGTAATGCACCTGAGCCTCCGCACCAATTGCTAAACCCAGCGCGGTTTTGTCCCCTCCGTCGCTTCCGATCAGAGATTCAGTGCCAAATGCGGCCGCGAACACACCAAATAAACCACGCGAAGTATTCCTTTTGGACAAGTGCACAGCACCGTTAAAGCCGGCCTCATAATTGTCTTGAGGCGTACTCTCCAACGTATCAGCCCCGGAAAATTCTGCTGACCCATCAATCTGCAAAGTAACGTTAGGTGTGACATAGAACAGCAATGAACCGCTGCCACCACCAAGCTTGAATGAGATATCTTCTCCTTCATTCAATGCATCTTTACCGCCAATATCCACATGCCCACCATAGGCCTGAAAAGCAGCTGCAATGCGGGAACTGGGGGTTGATGGAAAATAAAAGGGGTCATTAAGGCGCGATGCCATTTCGTCGGCCGCAGCGGAGGAAGATGTCACTGCGCCCATACCCAAAACAACAGCAGCAACTTGCAGGCAGCTTACTTTTGAAAACATGCGACAGAAATTTTGAAGGCGCAGATGCCGGACCATGAACGACGGAGAAATTTGGGGTGTGACAGAAGCGTTCGACATCATGTTACCTTAAGATTTCAAATCAGAAAGCAACCGTAGTATTAACGCATTTTTAATTCAACCAAGCTGGCGCCGGTACTTGCTCGTACTTGGCAAAAAAAGGCCGGGCGATTTGCCCGGCCTTTTCAATTGAATTGCAGAAGATCTTAGTCTTCTACGATCTCTTTGCCAGTTTCCTGGTCAACAACTTTCATGGACAGGCGAACCTTGCCACGATCGTCGAAGCCCATCAGCTTGACCCAAACCTTGTCGCCTTCTTTCACCACGTCAGTGGTTTTGGCAACGCGCTCATTGGCAAGTTGAGAAATGTGCACGAGGCCATCTTTAGCACCAAAGAAGTTGACGAATGCGCCGAAATCGACAGCTTTCACAACAGTACCTTGGTAGATGTGACCAACTTCAGGATCGTCAGTGATGGAACGGATCCATGCAATCGCTGCTTCAATGGACTTGCCATCGGAAGAGGCGATTTTGATCGTGCCATCGTCTTCAATGTTGACCTTCGCGCCGGTTTTCTCAACGATTTCGCGAATAACCTTGCCGCCAGTACCGATAACTTCACGGATTTTGTCGACAGGGATTTTCAGCTGTTCGATGCGTGGTGCAAATTCGCCAAGCTCAGGACGAGACTCAGTAAGAGCAGTCGCCATTTCACCCAGAATATGCTCACGGCCATCTTTAGCCTGCGCCAAAGCGATCTTCATGATCTCTTCGGTGATGCCATCGATTTTGATATCCATCTGCAGTGCAGTTACACCTTCAGAAGAACCTGCAACTTTAAAGTCCATATCGCCGAGGTGATCTTCATCGCCAAGGATATCGGACAGAACTGCAAAGTCGTCGCCTTCTTTGATAAGGCCCATGGCAATACCAGCAACTGGACGGCGCAGCGGAACACCCGCATCCATCAGCGCAAGGGATGTACCACAAACGGTTGCCATGGAAGACGAACCGTTAGACTCGGTGATTTCTGACACGAGACGCAATGTGTATGGGAACTCATGATGGGGCGGGCGTACAGGGTTCACAGCGCGCCAAGCAAGCTTACCGTGGCCGATTTCGCGACGACCTGGTGAGCCCATACGACCAGCTTCACCAACAGAATATGGCGGGAAGTTGTAATGCAGCATGAACTGCTCTTTGTATGTGCCGGTCAGTGCATCGATGAATTGCTCATCATCTGCAGTACCAAGTGTTGCAACAACAAGCGCCTGTGTTTCACCGCGTGTGAACAGGGACGAGCCGTGTGCACGTGGCAATGTGCCAACTTCAGCAACAATCTGGCGGACAGTTTTTGTGTCACGACCATCGATGCGGCTGCCATCTTTCAGGATGCGGCCACGAACAATGTTGCTTTCCAGTTTTTTGACCTGGTCACCAAGGATGTTCTTATCGTCCGGGCTTGCGCCCTCTTCCAAAAGAGCATCCATGACTTTTGCTTTTGCATCTGCAATCGCGTCACGGCGTGGTTCTTTTTCCTGGATGTCGTAAGCAGCATTCAAATCGGCTTCCACCAGATCTTTTACTTTGCTGTACAATTCGGAGTGATCAGCAGCAATGTGCTCACGTGGTGATTTTGCAGCTTTTTCAGCCAACTGGATGATTGCCTCGATCACAGGCTGGAAGCCTTTTTGACCGAACATCACAGCGCCGAGCATAACTTCTTCAGACAGTTCCTGAGCTTCAGACTCTACCATCAGAACGGCTTCATCGGTGCCAGCAACGATCAAGTCAAGCTTAGTATCTTCCATCACGTCAAGTGGTGGATTGAGGACATACTCGCCATCGATATAGCCAACACGCGCACCACCGATTGGGCCCATGAAAGGCACACCGGAAATAGTCAGCGCAGCGGATGCACCAATCAAAGCAACGATGTCTGGATCGTTTTCAAGATCGTGAGCCAAAACAGTCAGAACGATCTGTGTTTCGTTTTTGTAGCCATCGGCAAACAAAGGACGGATCGGACGATCGATCAGGCGAGATGTCAGTGTTTCTTTTTCACTTGGACGACCTTCGCGCTTGAAGAAGCCACCTGGGATTTTACCAGCTGCGAAAGTTTTTTCTTGGTAGTTCACTGTCAGTGGAAAGAAATCCTGGCCCGGCTTTGCTGAGCGCGCTGAAACAGCGGTTGCGAGAACTGTTGTCTCGCCGTAAGTGATCATGACGGCACCATCTGCCTGACGAGCAACTTTGCCCGTTTCCATGATCAAAGGGCGTCCGCCCCATTCAATTTCTACACGTTGTGTATCAAACATTTTTGGTTTTATACCTTCTTGTCAATGGACAGGATGAAAGCGGCGTTCCGCAATCATCACCTTGTTTGGCGCATCAAAAGCGCTCTAAGTGTGAACCATCGCAAGACAATGAGAGGCTCTAGAATTGGAAGAGCATCTGACAATCCTGCGACGGATATTTCATAGGCTTGTAAGGCCTTGTAGGCTTGCCGGTTTGTAGAAAGGGCGCCGCAATGCGACGCCCAAATTCTTCAAGAAACTAGCGGCGTAGGCCGAGCGTCTTAACAATCGCAGTGTAGCGGCTTTCGTCGTTGGCTTTCAAATAGTCCAACTGACGGCGGCGTTGCGATACCATTTTCAAAAGACCCCGGCGGGAGTGATTGTCTTTGCCGTGCTCTCTGAAATGACTTGTCAGATTGTTGATACGCTCGCTGAGGATGGCAACCTGCACTTCTGGTGAGCCGGTGTCATTTTCTACGCGGGCGTGCTCTTTAATAAGCTCTTGCTTACGTTCTGCAGTAATCGACATCGGGTGTCCTTTCTATTTGACGAATACCGGCGTTAACCGGCATTTTTAAACACGCGCTTGGGAATGAACTGTCCTGCTTCCACTGAGCCAATGGCCACCAAAGTATTTTTGGCGGTGACATAGGCTTCGGCAAGAGCAATTGGGGCATCCCGTCCGCGCAACAAAATGGCCTGGCCGTTATAAAGCCGGACCGCATCTGCTTCCGTGACGGCCAACGCCGGGATGTCGTCCAGCGCGGTCTCAATAGGATGCAGAACCGAGGTCATCTCTGCCTCAGCGGGGTCTCTATGGCGCATTTCTTCCAACAATTCCAGCGAAATCATCTGGCTTTCTTCAAATGGTCCAACATGAAGGCGCCGAAGTGCCGTCACATGGCCCTCAGTTCCAAGCGCGCGCGCCATATCGCGTGCTAGAGAGCGGATATATGTGCCTTTGCCGCAGGTGGTTTCAAACACGGCGTGGTCTGTGTCCGGGCAAGACATAAGAGATAACTCATCGATCTGAATATCCCGCGCCGCCAACTCTACTGTTTTGCCAGCACGGGCCAAATCATAGGCCCGTTCACCGTCAATTTTAAGCGCGCTATAAGCAGGCGGAATTTGAGAAATCAGACCTGTGAATTGCGGAATGATGTCGATAATATCAGCTTCCACCGGACGGTGACCGGATGTCGCTACCACATCCCCTTCTGTATCTTCAGTGCTGGTTGCTTCGCCCCAACGCACAGTAAATCTGTAGATTTTCTTACCGTCTTGGGCATAGGGAACTGTTTTAGTCGCGTCGCCAAGTGCTATGGGAAGCATTCCGGAGGCAAGAGGGTCCAGAGTACCAGCATGACCCGCCTTCTTGGCATCAAATAGCCAACGAACTTTTGAAACTGCCTGGGTCGATCCCAGACCCTTGGGCTTATCCAACAGTAGCCAGCCGTTGATATTCTGGCCTTTCTTGCGACGAGCCATGGCCGTTAGGCCTTCGAATCTTCTTCGTCTTCATCCCGGTCGGGCGCAGCCAAATCTGCCAACACTTTCGGCTGGCGCAAAAGATTCTCGATCTTTGTTGCTTCATCGTAGCGATTGTCAGCAAAGAATTTCACATCTGGCATAAACTTGAGAGACAGGTCTTTGGAAATACGTCCGCGGATAAATTTCGCGTGTTTATTCAACATTGTGGCAAGCGCTTCACCATCTCCGCCACCCAGCGGGGCAACATAGACACTGGCCAACCGCAAATCTGAAGACATGCGCGCTTCGGGAACTGTAACCATTATGCGTTCCAACTCCGGCTCACGCACTTCGCCCCGGCGCAGACATTCATCCACGGCACGACGTACAATCTCGCCCACCCGCAACATGCGTTGCGTTGGCTCTTTGCTCACGCTTTTTTGTCCAGAACGGGCCATGATCTTTTCCAGATATATGTGTTGTAAATGCAAAGGTGCCGCGACGGAGAAAACCAGACGCGGCACCAAATTATGATTGCAGTTTAAAGGCTACGAACAATTGTCTCGACGCGATAGCACTCAATGACATCGCCTTTGCGCATATCCTGATAGTTTTCAAACGCCATGCCACATTCCTGACCAGCATTCACTTCTTTCACTTCGTCTTTGAAGCGTTTCAGTGTGGACAGTTTACCTTCATGGATCACTACGTTGTCACGAATGAGGCGCACGTGCTGACCACGTTCCACTTTACCATCGGTGATAAGACAACCAGCAACTTTACCAACTTTGGATACATTGAACGTATCCAGAATTTCGGCGTTACCAAGCATATGCTCGCGCAGTTCAGGCGACAACATACCAGACATTGCAGCTTTCACATCGTCGATCAGATCGTAGATGACGTTGTAGTAGCGGATCTCAATGCCATTTGCTTCTGCAGCTTCACGAGCCTGCTTATTGGCACGAACGTTGAAGCCGACAACTGGCGCATTGGATGCGGCAGCCAAAGTGATATCAGTTTCTGTGATACCCCCCGCACCGGAGTGAATAACCCGTGTTGCCACTTCATCCGTGTTAAGTTTTTCAAGCGCTCCAACAATAGCTTCAAGAGAACCCTGCACATCAGCTTTGATGAGCAACGGCGATTCTTGAGCATTGTCTGTCTGAAGCTGGTTCATCATAGCTTCAAGAGAACCACGTGCACCGCGTGCCATAACAGCTTCCTGTTTCACACGCTGACGATATTCGGTGATCTCACGGGCCTGAGCTTCATTCTCAACAACTGCGAACTGATCACCAGCCTCAGGCGTTCCTTGAAGACCAAGAACTTCAACAGGCATGGAAGGCGGTGCGAATTTAACCTGCTTGCCGTGGTCATCCACGAGCGCGCGGACCTTACCCCACACAGAACCAAGAACCAGAATGTCACCAACTTTAAGGGTACCGTTTTGAACCAGAACCGTTGCGACCGGTCCACGACCCTTGTCCAACTGAGCTTCAACAACCGTACCACGGCCACCGCGATCCGGATCAGCTTTCAATTCCAGCAATTCAGATTGCAGGATGATAGCTTCCAGAACCTTGTCCAGATTGGTGCCCTTCAGTGCGGAAACTTCCACGTCAAGGATATCACCGCCCATGCCTTCTACTTGCACTTCGTGCTGTAGAAGTTCTGTACGAACCCGGTTTGGATCAGCACCCTCAACATCAATTTTGTTGATCGCAATAATCATTGGGACGCCGGCTGCTTTGGCGTGGGCAATAGCTTCTGCCGTTTGAGGCATCACACCATCGTCTGCAGCGACCACCAAAATCACGATATCGGTTGATTTTGCACCGCGCGCACGCATGGCCGTAAAGGCGGCGTGACCCGGTGTATCGATAAAGGTGATTTTCTGACCCTCTTGGGTCACCTGATAGGCGCCAATATGTTGGGTAATGCCACCGGCTTCGCCAGAAACGATATTGGTTTTGCGGAAGGCATCCAGCAAAGATGTTTTACCGTGATCGACGTGACCCATAATCGTGACGACCGGTGGGCGTGATACGCCTGTTCCGTCATCTTCAGCCACATCGATTTCGTCGAAGAGACCACCCTCAACATCCGCTTCGGATACGCGGCGAACCTTGTGGCCCATCTCTTCGGTAATCAACTCGGCAGTATCAGCGTCAATCACGTCGTTGATTTTCAGCATCTGGCCTTGCTGCATCAACAGCTTGATCACATCAACTGCACGCTCAGCCATGCGGTTGGCCAATTCCTGAATAGTAATTGTTTCAGGAATAACCACTTCACGGGCAATTTTCTCACGCGGAGACATTTGCGCTGCGCGTTGTTTTTCACGCTCACGACGACGCTTGATCGATGCCAGGGAACGGGCACGGTCGCCGCCATTGTCTTCCAATGCATTGGAAAGCGTCAGCTTGCCCTTGCGACGGTCGTCGCTCTTACGAGCATTCTTGCTTGCATCTTGTTCCTGTTCACGGCCTGGACGTTTAACAGCACGCAGAACTTTCGCGTTCTTGTTGTCTGGCTCGCGCGTTTTGCCAGCAGGGCGTGCAGTGTCTGGATTTTCTTCTGCAGCAGCAAGATTAACTGCTTCTTCGCGCATACGAGCGCGTTCAGCTTCTTCATCGGCAATACGCTTCGCCTCAGCCGCTGCTTCTTCTCTTGCCTTGGCTGCGCGTTTTTCACGATCAGCCTGTTCACGAGCTGCACGTTCCGCTTCTTGTGTTTGACGAAGCGCACGGTCCTCTTCTTCGCGGGCAACCGCACCTGCCAAAGCCAAAGCGCGTGCATCACGCTCGCTGCTGGTCAATGTCCGCAAGACAGTCTTATTAGACCGCAATGCTGGATTACTTGGACGTGACTGCTGGCGTGCAACGCGGCTTGCAGGTCCGGTAACAACAGGTTTTGGCCCAGGCCTTGGTACATTTGCAACGGGCGCTGGCTTCGGAGCTGGTGCTACGGCTGGCTTTGGTGCTGGAGCGGGAGCTGCTGCCTTTGCAGCAGGGCTCGGCGCTTCAGCAGTCGGTGCTGCAGATGCTGGAGTCGGCGCTGGAGCTGGCACTGGCGCTACTGCCGCTGGGGCAGGCGCTGCAGCTGCAGCTGGAGCCGGGGTGCTGCCAGGCATATTGATCTTGCGCTTGCGCTTTTCCACGACCACCGCTTTGGACCGGCCGTGAGAAAAGCTTTGGCGCACAGTGCCCTGTTGCTCCACTCCGCGTTTCAGCGAAAGAGTGGGGCGGCCGCCTTGCTTGTCGTCTGTGTTGTCCGTATCGCTCATTCTTATCCTAGTCCTGCTGCCGCGTTTAAACTGCCGTGCGGCGCGCGTGTCAAATCATCTTCACATTCAATGGCATATTCGCATTCGAATTAGTGCCAAAATTACCACGCTCATATCAAGCGTGCCTCATTCATTTTTATAACTTCGCATCTGGTTCCGCCCGCGCTCCTATAAAGTTCTGGAGCCGCTCGGCCGCCTTCAAAAAACCGCCCTCACCTCTCGAGGAGGACTTTTCAGCTTTTGTCAGCGCGGCATGTATTACATTTGTACGCCCAAATGCCAAATCCAATTCTATTCCTTCAAAGTTACGAAACAATGGCAAAGCGTCCACTTTACCCCAGCGCCGCATAACCACTTGCCGCAACTTACGCAAACTATCTTCCGCACCATCACTCGCTGTTATCAGGGCGACCAAATTGTCACCCACAATTGCCGTCTCGACTTTTGCAAAGCCGGTAATGATGCGTCCTGCCTTTTGCGCCAAGGCCAACGCACCAACAGCGCGATCATTCAACAGTTTTTCAACCCGAGCCGCCAAGTCAGTCTCAACTGAAATCAGTTGATCACTCGAGCCCGACAACATTCGGCTAAACACCTTTCGCTTTTCAGCCAACGCAACCGTTTCCTTGTCGGCACGAACCCAGACGCCGCGGCCTGGTAAAACCGCCTTCAAATCTGTAACTATCCTGCCGTCTGGATCTGCCACAAACCGGATCAATTCGGTTCTCGGCAAAACCTTTCGTGTCACCGCACATTGACGGCTTGGCTCCCGCAAAGATCGCGGGCTGCCATCATCCGCTTCTATATGGGCCTCTTCTTCGCCGCCGTCTATGGCATTGTGCGTGGGCTTGTTCGACATCATGTTTTCCTGCCGATATCTCGCTCACAACAACTTACTGAGCAACTTCCTCGGACGCGCCTTCCTCTGCTTCGACTTCTTCATCTGAAGCCAAATCTTCTTCTGAGATCAATCCAGATTTCAAACGAGCAGCCATGATGAGAGCTTCAGCTTCTGCGCGAGACATATCCGATGGCGGGAAAATACCTTCAAAACGAGTTGTCTCGCCGTCTTTGCGTTCAGTCCAACCGATCAGGTCATCTGCTGCACAATACCCAAGATCTTCAATGTTCTTCACTTCGTTGTTGCCGAATGCAACCATCATTGCGGTGGTTACACCTTCAATCTCGCGCAATTCATCGGCGACACCAAGCTTAATGCGCTCTGCATCTTGCTCAGTTTCCAATTTTTCAAGATACTCGCGAGCACGCGTTTGGATTTCAGTGGCTGTATCATCATCAAAGCCTTCAATGAATGCGATCTCATCCAGCTCGACATAAGCAACTTCCTCAACAGAGGTGAAGCCTTCTGTAGACAATAGTTGCCCGACCATTTCATCAACATCAAGTGCTTTGGTGAAGAGTGCTGTGCGCTCTGTGAATTCTTTTTGGCGGCGCAGTGATTCTTCTTCTTCCGTCAGGATATCAATATCCCAACCAGTCAATTGAGACGCTAGGCGCACGTTCTGGCCACGACGACCAATTGCCAGAGACAATTGCTCATCGGGAACAACAACTTCGATTTTAGCCTGATCTTCGTCCAAAACAACCTTGGCGACTTCAGCTGGCTGGAGTGCATTCACAATAAAGGTCGCCGCATCAGGAGACCATGGAATGATATCGATTTTCTCGCCCTGTAACTCACCAACAACAGCCTGAACACGGCTACCACGCATACCAACGCATGCGCCTACAGGATCAATAGAGCTGTCGTTGGAAATCACTGCGATTTTCGCACGAGAACCCGGATCACGTGCAACAGAACGCAATTCAATGATGCCGTCGTAAATTTCTGGAACTTCCATTTCAAACAATTTAGCCATGAAAGCTGGATGGCTTCGCGACAAGAATATCTGCGGACCACGCTGCTCGCGGCGCACATCATGAATGAAAGCACGCACACGATCGCCATAGCGGAATGTTTCGCGTGGGATCAGCTCATCACGGCGGATGATCGCCTCACCACGGCCAAGGTCCACAATCACATTGCCATACTCAACACGTTTAACAGTGCCGTTTGCAACGGTTCCGATGCGATCCTGATATTCTTCAAACTGACGATCTCGTTCAGCTTCGCGAACTTTTTGAACAATAACCTGTTTGGCTGATTGAGCGGCGATACGACCGAAATCCATAGGCGGCAACGGCTCAGATAGTGCATCGCCTACCTTGGCTTCCGGATTACGCCCCATGGCATCAACCAATGAGATCTCCGACATGTTGTTCTCAACTTCGTCAACCACATGCAGCAGGCGCGCTAAGCGGATTTCGCCGGTCTTGTCGTTGATTTCAGCACGCACATCCGTTTCAGAGCCGTAGCGTGCTTTCGCCGCTTTCTGAATCGCGTCTTCCATAGCGGATATCACGATGGTGCGATCAATCACCTTTTCACGGGCAACAGCTTCAGCAATCTGCAGCAGTTCAAGTCGGTTGGCACTTACAGCCATGGTGTATCTCCCTCAACGAAACCATTTGGTCCGGTTGGTTAGTCTTGATCAGTCTCAATTTCAGTTTCGACTTCGCTATCGCTTTCCAACTCTGGCACAAGGCCATTCTCATCAGCGGCTTCAAAATCGGGATTTTCTGCGACCAGCATTTGCCGAGCCGCATCAATCAATTCATCAGTCATTACCAAATTGGCATCTGCCACATCGGCCAATGGCAACCAAACGTCTTTATCTGGTTCAGCCAATGATTTCTCTGCAGATTTGGCACGGGTTTTTGACCCTGCTTTCTTACTGCGTTTTTCCATTGGCTTTAGGCCAAATTCCAATTCGCCATCTTCTTCGCGCAGCCCAAGCAACTCGCCACGGAACCGTCGTTGTCCATTTATTGTGATGGCCATTTCGACTTTGGCAAGGTGACCGGCCCAAATTTCAAAATCTGAACGGCGCACAAGAGGACGATCAACACCTGCGGTGGACACTTCCAAATGATAGGCACCTGAAATGGGATCATGGACATCCAATTCAGGTGACAACGACTTGGATATTATCTCACAATCGCTGATCATCATCAATCCGGATGGCCGCTCCGCCATGATCTGAACCGTCAAACCGTTTTGCCCGCTGACGCGCACGCGCACCAGACGGTAGCCAAGATCTTCAATCACTGGCTCTGCAATTGCTGCAATGCGAGCATCAAGCCCGGTTTCGGTTACAATGCGCGGTTCATCCGCCATGTCTTATTCAGTCCCTATCAATTGGCCCAACAATCGGCCCTATCAACTGCGTCACCTAAATTTGGTAAACCAGTCAAACGCAGAATTACTATGCATTTGGCAACAAAAAAGAGCGGGTCCGGTAGGGCCCACTCTCAAACACGTGTTTAAGATTTGAGACTTATATAAATGGCAGTGGGCTCATTTGCAAGGCGTTGTATTCCAAGGTACGCAATTTCACTCAATCAAAATGTATCGACCCAAAGAAAAACCGGCACAGGAAGCCTGCGCCGGTTCAATAAAACAACACTCAGGGCGAAGCCCCAATTTAGAGCTTCAAGTCAGAGCCCCAGAGCAATGTCTACTCTTCGTCTTCGTCCTGGCCCTTCAGGGCTGCGCCCAGAATGTCGCCAAGTGAAGCGCCGGAAGCTGTGGAGCCGTATTGTGCCACTGCTTCTTTTTCTTCTGCAATTTCCAGAGCTTTGATCGACAGAGACACTTTGCGTGCTTTTTTGTCGAAGTTCGTGACACGTGCATCGAACTTTTCGCCAACTGCGAAACGATCAGGACGTTGCTCGGAGCGCTCGCGAGACAGATCGGAACGACGGATGAAAGCTGAAAGATCAGTTTCGGCGATCTTAACTTCCAGGCCATTTTCCTGAACTTCTGTTACTTCACAAGTCACAACGCCACCCTTACGGATGTCACCGGATGCAGCTGCGTCAGCGAACGGATCGCCATCAAGCTGTTTGATGCCAAGAGAGATACGCTCTTTGTCAGTGTCCACATCAAGCACGATGGCTTTCACCATTTCGCCTTTTTTGAACTCTTCGATCATCTCTTCACCGGAACGATTCCAATCCAGATCGGACAGGTGAACCATGCCGTCAACATCGCCATCAAGACCAACGAACAGACCAAATTCGGTTTTGTTCTTCACTTCGCCTTCAACGATTGTTCCAATTGGGAACTTGTCAGCGAAGGATGTCCATGGGTTGTCCATAGCCTGTTTCAGACCAAGCGAAATACGACGCTTGGAAGGGTCAACTTCAAGAACAATCACTTCTACTTCCTGAGATGTAGAAACGATTTTGCCCGGATGGACGTTCTTTTTGGTCCAGGACATTTCAGAAACGTGGATCAAGCCTTCAATGCCAGCTTCCAGTTCAACAAATGCACCGTAGTCCGTGATGTTGGTGACGCGGCCAGTGAATTTGGCTTCCAGTGGGTATTTGGCTTCGATGCCTTCCCATGGATCGGCTTGAAGCTGCTTCATGCCGAGTGAGATACGGTGGCTCTCTTGGTTGATGCGAACGATTTGAACTTTGATTGTTTCACCAATTGTCAAAACGTCAGACGGATGGTTCACACGACGCCATGCAATGTCTGTGACGTGAAGCAAGCCATCAATGCCGCCCAAATCAACGAAGGCACCATAGTCAGTGATGTTTTTAACAACGCCATCAACAGCTTGGCCTTCAGTGAGTTTTTGAACGATTTCTGAACGTTGTTCCGCACGGCTCTCTTCAAGAATGGCACGACGTGAAACAACGATGTTGCCGCGACGTTTGTCCATCTTCAAAATTTGGAAAGGCTGTGGAACCGCCATCAGAGGACCGATATCGCGGATTGGGCGAATGTCGACCTGT
>JBGCFS010000192.1:0-3083 GCA_045107035.1 Hyphomicrobiales bacterium | reverse complement strand
TTGCTACTTGGCATTCTCGTTATGCCGCCGCAGTTGGTGCTGCAAAGACCTGGTTAGCAGATAAAGCAATCACTGAAGTTAAAATCATTTGGAAAGAGGATGTAAAGCACTGGCATCCCGGTCAAACGTGGATCTGGCAAGCCGGTGGTATGGGCGTTTTTGATCCTGGTATCAACGCATTATCTATTTTGACCCACATCATGAATGTGCCTTTTCATCTGCAAGAAGCGGATTTATCATTTCCAAGCAATTGCGAAACACCAATTGCGGCGCAGCTAAAGTTTGCAGGCAATGATGAGCTTTCACTCACTGCGGATTTTGACTGGCGCCAGACCGGTCCTCAGCATTGGGATATCTATGTTGAAACCACAGAAGGTCAAGTTCATCTCGCCAATGGCGGTAATGATATGCTGATCGATGACAAGCCTCATTTTAGTGCGGACAATGCTGAATACGACAATATCTATGCGCGTTTTGCCGATCTATTAAAACAAGGTCAGTCTGACATTGATCTTATGCCATTAAAGCATGTGGCGGATGCATTTATGCTTGGCAAAAGATCTGTTGTCGAAGCGTTTGAAGAATAGTCTTAGATTAAATTTTAAAGGCTGTTCTCTGAACGATGCCCAAAGTCTCTGCGTGCTTGAGAGAGCCAGAGCAAGCTTTTGTGTTCGTTTTTTCGTTAAATAACGAAGGATGCAGAGGCAAATCAGCAAGCTGTCGTTCGTTCATAGCCAAAATATCAGGATGCATTAATGGATCTGAAGAGTAGTTTTTTGTGACTACTTTCTTTCTCCTTAAGTATTTTATTGTTGATTGAAGACGGTTTCTTTTAAACCAATGATAGATTTTTATAATATATATGTATAGCATATTTACATAATATCATGCGAATTATCTTATAATCAAAGGACTTTAACTCAACACATGTTTAGTTTTGCTAAATGAAAAAACTATCTCAAATAAATCTTTCGGCGCTCAGAGCATTTGAAGCGGTTGCGCGACTTGGTTCGGTTCGCGCGGCGGCGGTTGAACTAGGTGTGACGGCAGGAGCTGTTAGTCAGCAGATACTCAAAGCTGAGGCGCAATTAGCGAGAAAGCTTTTCGAACGAAGTCCCCAAGGTATGGCACCAACAAAAAAAGGTGCAGAGATTGCGGAGCATTTAAGCGAAGGGTTTGGCGCGATTGCTCGTGGCGTTGCGCTAAGCGATATTCAACATCATGATACGATTACGATTTCTGTCGCACCGATATTTGCTGCAAAATGGCTTGTTAGGCGTTTGGGGGACTTCTCTGCGGCGCATCCTGATATCAGCGTGCGTATTGATGCTTCCAGTGTCAACGTAACGCCAGAACCCGGGGATGTTGATGCTTGCATTCGCGTCGGCTTGGGAAATTGGGCTGGTGTGAAAGTTGAAGAGATAATAAATCAGCGTGTCTTTCCTGTTTGTGCTCCAAAACTTGCAGAACACATCACAGATATATCGTCGCTTAAAGGTGTTCCGATCATTCGTGAGAAGAATAATCAGTGGTTTAATTGGAATGCTTGGCTTTCACCGAATGGGGCATCTGAGGATATTTTAGGTGCAGGACCTGTGTTTTCAGATGCATCATTGTGTTTGGATGCGGCTGCTGCTGGTCAGGGTGTGTTTTTGTCACTTGAGACTTTAGCTCGCGATGCTTTAGATTTAGGACATCTTGTTCCGGCACTACCGGGTCGATTTCCAACAAATGTTTCCTACTGGTTTGTTGAGTCAGCAGGGCACAAACGCTCAGAAAATGTTAAAGCCTTTCGGAATTGGATTTTCTCTGAATTGCAAAAATAGGATTTCCAAAAATTGCATCGTCATTAGACAATTGTAAATCTTATATTATGTGAATTGTAGAATGCATTCTGCCCAGAAATCAGACATGTTTATTCTTGCCAGGTTGTAAACCCAAAAGCCTAATGCATCAGGCGCGATCTGCGTTTCTGAAAGTATTGGATGAGCAAAATCTGGAAATGATTACCTCCAGATCATAAGCTTATTCGCCGTATGGCACCCATACATTCTTAACTTGTGTCGCTTGGCGTAAGAATTCATCGCTGGCGCCCTGGTTTTCGTCAAACCAATCAATCGCCATTCCATCATTACACCATGTGCGCTTCATATTATGCGCGGATGCTTCTTCGACCAACTTGCAACCAGCTTTATCGCCTTGATACCAAATCGCTTCAACACCTGCATGTTCTGCAAGTGTTTTAGACAATGAATTGCGATCGCCCGTCACAATGTTGACGACGCCTGCCGGCAAGTCAGATGTTTCAAAAACCTGATAAAGATCCGTCACGGATAATGGGTTCTGCGTTGAAGGCACAGTAACCACCGCATTACCCATAGCAATTGCCGGAGCAACTATAGACGTAAACGAAAGAAGTGGCGCTTCGTCTGGACAAACCAATCCCATCACACCATTGGCTTCCTTCATAGCCAAAGCAACACCTCGGATGGGCACCGAATGCACACTGCCATCATATTTGTCCGCCCATGCTGCATAGGTGAACCATCTGCTTATCGCGATATCAACTTCATTGGCCGCAGCTTTTGCACTGACGCCACCAACTTGTTGGAGCCGATCGGCAAATTCATCTACGCGAGCAGATAGATTTTCGCCAATGTAATAAAGGATCTGGGCGCGTAGATGCCCGGTTGAATTCGCCCAGGATTTCGCAGCTGTTGCGGCTTCAACGGCGTTGCGAATATCCTTGCGGTTTCCATCGCCAACATGACCGATTAGCTTGCCTTTTGGATTTAAAACAGCTCGGGCGTATCCGCTATCAGGACGCGCTTGCTTGCCGCCGATATAAAGCTTGGCTGTGCGATCGACCGGAGACGTGATGACATCACCATTTGCCAATGGTGCAGAAGCTTCGCCAATTGGTTTTAGGTCTTTAAGATAGGTTGGTTTGACATATTCATATAAACCTTCACGGCCGCCTTCACGACCAAACCCACTTTCACGCATACCGCCAAATCCAGCTGCTGCATCAAGCTGATTTGTACAATTCACCCAGACAACACCAGCTTTAACTTTCGGTGCAA
>JBGCFS010000191.1:0-9820 GCA_045107035.1 Hyphomicrobiales bacterium | reverse complement strand
ATTTTATTTGCGGACATATTAGCCTCCAAAGAATTTTGGCACTCGGTTGGTGCCGGTATCTCTAGAAGAGCAATTTGCTTGCCAGTTGAGTGTTTTTGGAGCGTAAAAAAAATAATTAAAATGATATCAGTTAGTTAAAGGTTTTTTTGAAATTTTAATTTTCGCCCCCAAAAGTGTTAACAAAGCGAAAAATTGTGTTCTGCAAACGGTACGCTTTGCAAACTGCAACAATTTGCAAAGTTAAAAACGAAAACAATCATGTTTTCTGTAGCTTGGCAAAAAATAAGCCCACCTGAATAGAGGCGGGCTTTACTGCTTTGGAGGCGTTTTAGTTTAGAAATTATAGTAAATGAACTCGGTCAAATCGTTAAGGCGATACAGTTGCAACATGGCTATGCAGCCACCTACACACAGCACAACACCCCATGTTGGTACGGGCCGCCAAACAAAGCGTGACCAGCCCAATGTGGTGTCTTTCAATTCTTGAAGGGTCCCGATTACAGGTTGGTAGTTTTTGACCAACTCGATGCTGTTTGGCAAACAAGTGACTATGACGATCATTGCCCCTAACAGGAACCCAGTGAAAGGCACATCCGCTATCAGTTTGCTGCTGGTTTGAACAATTTGCTGATCTTGCCAGGCAAACAAGGCTTGGACGATTGAGAATGCGCCGCCAAATGTTTCTGCTTTGAAGAAGACCCACGCAAGCATGATTGCGAACATTGTTATTGCCCATGACAGCATGGCTGTTAACGGTGTTGGAATTTTCTGAAAAAATGAAACCTCGCTGGTGGTTGAGCGCCACACATGGTTTGCGGTGAGATAAGCTCCGTGTAGTCCACCCCATATAACAAAATTCCAACCTGCACCGTGCCACAAGCCACCGAGCAACATTGTGATAATCAAGTTGCCATGGCGTCCTAGAATCCCACTACGGTTTCCGCCCAAAGGAATATAAAGATAGTCACGCAGGAACCGCGAAAGCGTTATGTGCCAACGGCGCCAGAAGTCAGTTATGGAAAGTGCCTTGTAAGGTGAGCAAAAATTGATAGGCAATTTTATTCCGAACATTCTCGCCAATCCCAGGGCCATGTCGCAATAGCCTGAGAAATCAAAATAGATCTGGAAAGTGTATGCCATTGTGCCCATCCAGGCCGCGCTAGTCGGGATTGCTTGTCCGGCATCTGCTGCGGCAAAGACGGCATTTGCAACTGGCGCAATTCCATCTGCCAGAACAATTTTCTTAAAGAGGCCAATAGTGAAGAGCGTGCTGCCAATTGCCAAATTGAGCCATAGGCGATTACCAAAAACACTCATTTGAAATTGAGGGATTGTATCTTTCTGAAGAACGATTGGACCGGCAATCAACTGGGGAAAGAATGTGACAAACAGAACGTATCGTTTGAAATCACAAGCCTGCAATTTGTTGTGCCAAGTATCGAGCAAGAATGAAATCTGCTGGAATGTGAAGAACGAAATTGCCAATGGAAGCACAATTCCCAAGGATGCAACTTCAAGCCCGAATGCAGCGGCGAGGTTTTGAATTGCAAAATCTGCATATTTGAACCAACCGAGTAAAAGCAAGTTTCCGGTAATGCCTAATACCAGAAATGTCTTGTTTCGGTGCACCAATAATAATTTATGCAACCAGTAATTCGACAGAACCGAACCCATTAACAGAACAACATGAAGAGGGCTCCACCACGCATAAAATGCGACGGAGGCGGCGATTAACCACCAAATGATTGCTGTTTCCAACCGAAAATGGCGCAGTATGAGAAATCCAATAAGCGTTGGCGGAAGAAATAGATAGATGAACTCGAGTGATGAAAATACCATTGGAGCCTCCTCAATTACGGCTGATGACAAGCGTCGCGCCGGTGGCGGAAGCTGGATGAAATTTTGAGATTTTTCGGTTTTTGTTTTCAATGCTCTGGAGCAGTTTGATCGCTCCTTTATGCCCAAGGGCAGCACCGCGTTCGGCAAGATTCAGTGCAAGTTTTTGATTTGAATGGACCAAACTGCCGTTGAAATAAATTTTGGCCAATTCCGTCATGGAACCTGGATGACCGGCTTTGACGCCCTTTTTGAAGTATTCAACGGCTTCTTCTGGCAACAGACCGAACTTGCTGGAGACATGTAGTCGCCCAAGTGCGGTAAGTGCGGAACCGTCACCTCTTGCAGCCGCGGTTTTCAACCACTTAATGGCTTCATCTGAATTGGTGCTATTTTCATTTGTGCTGATAAGAAGTTGGGCCAGATCGTGCATGCCGCCGGTATCACCCAACAAAGCTGATCTGCGCAGCCATCGCATGGCGAGGGCAAGGTCTGGCGGAAGCAAAGTACCGTCTCGGTACAGTCGACCAAGAACTTTTGCCGACCCTGCTTTTCCCGCGGCCGCTTCAGCTTCCAAAAGCGGTACTGCGTCGGCAATCAGTTTTGCAGCATCGATGGAAGATCCGGATTGGTTCGTTTCGCCAGCGAGTAGTTTCGCAAAAGATAGCAATGCTGATGCTGAACCAAGTTCTGCGGCTTTTTTGTATTGAATCTGTGCCGTCTTGAGGTCTTTGTCGACGCCAATGCCTCTTGCATAATGCCTTCCCAGCTCAGCATATGCTTTGGCATGGCCCCAATCCGCGGCTTTGACAAACCATTCAAACGCGATGCGGTTACAATCTGGACCGGTAGATTTTTGATATAGTTTGCCAAGTTCGTATGCTGTGGAGCTCCGCTTGGGAAAATCATGTTGGACAGCCAGCAGCAGTTTCTCTCGGGCCTTGTCTAAATCTCGAGGCGTGCCCCATCCATTCGAAAGTATGCGCCCATATTCGTAAAGTACCTCTGGGTTACCGGCTGTCGCATGCTCTTTTAGTCGCTCCGCAGCGCTTTCCCATTTGGTTTTACGCATTAGTTTCTTGGCGTCAGCAACAGCTTTCATTGCGACAGGCCCACTTACATATGATTTGAACTTTGAGACTTCATCATCTGTATTAAAAACAAATGTCGTTGCGACGGCGCATAGAAGTCCTGCAATCACAAGCCCTCGTTGTTGCATGGGCCTTTGGTTGATTGGCTTATTCATGGGACTGTCCTTTCCAAATGCGGCACGCTTCGGATTCGTCTGCTTCAAATTGATTGTGATTTTCTGGCCGCTGCCGAGTGCGTAATGTTGGGCAAGTCAGCTTGGATCTACGTTTGATGACTTTTGACGCCACATCTGTTGATTCATGAGAAAGTGCTATCGAAATTTCACCCACAAGCGCGCGTGCGATCGCGGCATTGAAATGGTAGGCATCTGAAAAATTCGCCAAGTCCTCTGTGACTGGATTTGGAAAATCGAAATCTAGGACTGGAGCCAAAGCGGCTAGCCTGTAACGCATTTCTTGATTGATTTTTGCCAAGCCATACTGATTGATTGTTGCCTGCATCTCAGGAATAGTCGGAGGTATGACAAAGAGCAGTTGGCGGTTTGTATCTGCGTTCGCCCAATTTGCAATCTCTTCGATCATGTCGAAATATTGCTCAGAAAATTGGAAATTCTTCCAATCTGCTTTGGCGTTGCGAAGAATTTGCCTGTCAAACTTAGGCGGAAGTTGTCTGTAGCCGTAAGCGTATTGAGCGAGGTGTGGCTCCAATCGACTTCCTCGACCCAGGCCAAGATTGATACCTTTTGAATGCTGAAGAACTGGCTGATAAACCTCACCATCTTCGGGAAGGTCACAACCGAAACAGATCTCGGGCGTAAGTAATTTGTCGATAGATAGCGCGCCGGGCGTTCCAAGTTCTGCCGCTTGCGCTGAAGTGGAGAGCAGGTCAGTCACAGCCTCGGAGAGAGCTGCCATTTGCGGATGTTGTTGCAGCCAGATTTTCGTAGATATTTTGGCGACAGACCAATTTTTTAAATAGTTGAGCGGGCTACTCGAAACCCGAATGGCCTCTGGTACACGATTCATACCACCCTTATGCGCCTCATCAAAACTGCGAAGCTGAATTCCTACAACCAGGGTGGTGACATCTGGATTGGTTTTGATTTTTTGGAAGGTCGAATGGATTTCAGGAATAGTCCCACCGCCATAAGCGAAGTTATATGCCCCAGTGAGACCTAACTCATGCCAGTATTTGTCACGCAGTGCCCTAGCACGGCTGTCACCCAGAACAACTGTTGTGGCCTGCTTAGGAAAGTGTGTGAGCTTCCAAAGCGGGTAGTGAGCCTTTTCAGCAATTTCGGCATTTCGCTTATCTAAATTTGCTTGACGAAACACTTCGTATGGATCGACTGAATAGGTAAGTATGGCCGGTCCAAGGCCTGCGATCAGAACAACTAGAATCCACAGCAGGTGGATATAGTGTTTACTGTTCAGACATTTTTGCTTTGGCATGATGCAACTCCTTCAAGATCTGTCTCTCAAGAGTTGCAACCAGCGTGCCAAATACGGAGTTTAATAATTAAGTAACTGTTTCAATTAGTTAGAAATTAACGATGAATTTCAGTGTCGTGTTTTGTTGCGAATTGCGAATGCACCTTCGCAGTTTCAAAAGGCGGATATTGCTTGCCAAGCATCGAGAAGCCCAGTGTCACTGGGCACAGATACAAGTGCTGTGTAGTGCAACGTTCCAAGGAATAAGAGGGATACCGCTACGCATGTGCACCATCGAGCCATCCACGTGCGGAACAATTCAAGCAAGGCAGAACCATCCGTGCCAGAGGATTGGTTACCACGGTTGGACCAGCGTTGCTTTGATAACCTAAAGATACAATAGACCTTCACCGAGGCATTGATCAGCTGATTAAGGTACAAAATCCAAGGATAGGACAGCTCGACCTTTCTTGAATACCCGTAGAGAAACAATGAAAGCAAAAGTCGGCTGAGAGCAATAAATACGATGTAGGAAGCCAGGTATTGAAACCCAACCAGTACGGCTGCTGAAATGGCGAGGACAGGGCTCACCAACATCGTCCACATGGAAAGTCGTTGATCTACCAAACACCACCAAATGAAAAATGGCATTGCTTTGGGACCAAGCTTTATCGCGCGGCTACCATTGCGGAGCATGTTGCCAGACCAGCGACGGAAGTTCTGAACCATACGATCCATTCCGCTTCCTTCGATGACTTCAATTGTATAACCAAGCGCATCCGGAACATATCTCATATGGCTGTTTTTTTTCAGCATGAAGTACCAAGTGCTTTTGTCATCACCAGATAAAAACCGGAACTTGCCCCACAACCAATGCTCAAGATGATCCGCTTCCAGCAACCTGATAAACTCAAGCTGTTTGAGGTTTTTTGCTCGGAATACAGACATCCGTCCAGTTAGGGTCAGCACGCGGCCCGACAACGCATGGCTTTGCATCGCTAGGCGCCGTTGTGAGAACCGCATACGTAACCAGCTTTCAATCCACTTTGGCCCAATGCATATGACTTCCTCATCGGTGGTGCAGGCCTGCAAATCTGGATAGAGTTTGAACAGTGGCATGCATCTGCTGATAGCGCCCTCGGACAAGACAAAATCCCCATCCATAAACACAACCAAATCATCATCCATCACAGGAAGGCGGCACATGGCGCGTAGGACCAAACCTATGGCGGCGCGCTTGCCAGAAACATTTTGCCGAATGATACGAAGCGTTATATCGACGTCACGGGCTTCGCGTTGAAGGAAATCGGAAATGATATCTTCGTCAAATCGGTCCGAAGAACCCAGCCAAATTGTTCCAGGCACACCGGAGGATACAATTTCTTTCACGATTGAGCGCACGACCATCTCAGTAATTTCGCGATGTTCCTTATAGGTCGTCATCATGAAATGCATGTGTCTTGGCCGCCAGCCGGAAGCCCAAATGGCCTGTCCCTTTGCACGCATTTTCGGATAAACAGATTTTTCGTAAATCTTGGCTCGAACTGCGTGGGTGAACCACCAGCCATAACGCCACGCTCCAAGAGTCCCTAACGTGAATGTGATGGTTTTTGTTTCTGCATCAAAAAGAGAATTTGGGATGGACAGAAGCAAGATTCCACAAACCGCCAGATATAAAGATATTTGCAATAGGACAGCGGGCGTCCATTTTGCCCAACCTTTAGGCCAATGTGTTGGGTCCTCAATTTGTTTGGCTGTGTGAAACTTGATTGAGTTAGATGGAGGCATTTTGAACCACCACTTCTTCTTCGGCCGAGAACAATGAACCGATCATGTGATAGATGTCATTCACTTGGCGGCTCGGAAAAATCACCACAGCGGGAAGTCCAGCACTTACATACTCTTGTTCTGAGCTTGTGATGTGAAGCCTGAGCGATATGGCGGCGCTTTTTTCCTTACCATCTTTCCAGGCATAGTGAGATCGGCCAGAATTTATAAAGGTAGAGTTACGATCAATTGCAGTTACCGTTGCCTTGATGTGCTTGCCTAGAGATGGCAGGTAAACCTTTGCCACATCACGCAAACCAACTTTTAGGATTTGGTCTTGATCCACAAACGCTGTAACGGTGGGTATTGTTTTTTCTTCAATTGTTAGGAGCGGCTCATTTCGCAATATGGTAGTGTGAGCTGCCTGTTGGATGGAAACGATTTTTCCGTCATAAGGAGCTAGAATTGCCATGGAAGCATTGAGCTTTTCCAATTTCTCCAACTGACTGTTGGCTGTGTTCACGAGGGAAGTTGCTTCCTCAATGTCCAAGGCCAGCATATCCAAGTCGGCAACAAATTCCTTGTGATTGAAGTACCTTCTGTCGGAAACATCATCCATCGCGACCGTGCGTTCCAACATGAGTTCAGCTTCTTTTAGTCGAGCTTCTGCTTGCGCTCTTTCTTTGATCGCAACACCAAATTTTGTCGCGGTGACAAGTCCTTTTTCTTTAAGTCCGAAAAGGCGTTCATAAGTGTCATCAGCTGCTTGAAGAGCTTCTTTCAGTCCTGCCACTTTGGCATGGGCCATTTGCCTGTCAGTCCTATTGATGACCTGATATAGTTTCATGCGGGCCGCCTCTATCCGATAGCGTTCTTGCAATCTTAATTGGGCCCGTTTGGCGGCATCCAGATCGATGCGTTTGTCTTCAATTTCTGCATTGAGTTTTGGATTTTCGATTGATGCAATCCGCTGGCCACGTTTCAATTGTGTGCCCGGCTCGAAACGAACAGGGCGCAAAATACCATCCATAGGCATTTTTAAAGTGGCCAATGGGGCAGAAATAACAGCGGTGCGAACCTCGAGGCGCAAGGTCTTGGAATAAGTCAAAATTCCAAGGTAACCAAAAATCGCAACGCCAATGACGCTGTAGAGAGCCGACATTACGATCGTCTTGATTGGCCAACGTCCCACGGTTGTTTCTTGGCCCGGGACAACATCTGGCTTTGTGGAAATCGGTGTGACTGGCACGTCTATTCGGCAGATGGTGTCATCTACAGTTGCCATCTGTCCACGCACCAAATCATCGATGAAGTGGTTCATCAGATCGTGGGCACGTTCTCCCAGTTCTTCAAACTCAAACCTGATGGAACCCGTTTCAGGCATCGTGGATTCAACCTTTGCGGAGACCTCGAATGAAATGTCGAAACCCTGGAACGGCAGTTCTAATGACAATTTTAATACAGTCGCATGTTCCGGCAAGTCTCCAGCCACGCCCTCAAGCAAGAGCCCACCAAGGCTCCAATTGGTTGCCATGGTAGTTTCACCATTAGGCAACCGCACACGCATTGGCGCTGTGACCTGGTGAAAGCGTCTGTGATCTGGACGTTCGCGAATAATCTTCATGGACTCATTCCTTGTGACTCCATGATGAGTTGGCAAGTTCTATGCCAATTCGTAAACGATTGATTTACCATTACTATTTTGTTAACGCGAAGTTCGCATTGGCGAATTGCAATCATGTTTCGTTGCAAAATGAAAAGAATTTATGCGGCCGCACAGCGTGAAAACACGAGTTAAAAGACAAATTTTTCGTCACGTTCTGAATTTGCAATATGAAAACCTGACTTTGCGAGTTGCGAAAAAGTTGTTCGCTGCGATGATTTCAATATTTTAAGTACCTGAAAATATTACATAAAGTTTCTTGGCATGCTTCTGGCAATGCAGTTCTCATACATTCAAAGGAGTGAACACATGAGCATACCAACAACATTCAGCACATTGGACCAACAACCGGTTTTCGAACTGATTTCCAAAAAACAGAAAACGCTACCGGCCATTAGTATCGTTGGCCTTGGATATGTGGGGGCGGTTTCGACTGCCTGTTTGTCAGGCTTGGGACATCGTGTCGTGGGCGTCGATCTTGACCAACAAAAAGTGGAGTCGATTGCATCTGGTACTGCTCCCATTCATGAACAGTATCTCGGGGATTTGCTGTCACGCGGAGTTGCGCGGCATCTCGTAACAGCGACGACAGATTTGAATGCCGCCATTTTGGACACAGACATAACATTTGTTTCTGTCGGCACGCCGACGGCTGAAGATGGTGGTTGCGATATGAGTGCGATCAATGCTGCGGCCACGACTATCGGGCAGGCACTAAAGGTAAAAGCAGGGTTCCACACCATTGTAATGCGGTGTTCCATTCCGCCAGGCACCACATGCGGCGTTATGGTTCCAATTATCGAACGCATCTCTGAAAAGAAGGCCGGTGAAGATTTTGGCGTTTGCTTCAATCCAGAATTTTTGCGGGAAGGCACAGCTGTGGAAGATTTTCATAATCCACCCAAGACAGTTATCGGTGTCAGCGATCAGAAGACCGCCACGATTATTAAAGCCCTTTATGACCCTATCGATGATCAACCGTTGATCTCATCAATCGAAGTTGCTGAGATGGTCAAATACGTTGACAATGTTTGGCATGCCACAAAAGTGTGTTTTGCTAACGAAATTGGCCGTATTTGCAAAGCATTGGATGTGGACAGCCATAGTGTGATGGATATCTTTGTTCAGGATACCAAACTCAACCTGTCACCATATTATCTGAAGCCTGGCTTTGCATTTGGAGGCTCATGTCTTCCAAAAGAAGTTCGTGCTGTTAGCCACTTGTCAGATGAATTGGGCGTGTCTGCGCCTTTGATAGATAGTCTTTCGGTTTCGAACGAAAATCAGATTGATTCCACAATTAAGGCAATGCGGTCAAGCGGCGCCAAGCGTATCGGCTTTCTGGGTGCAGCGTTTAAACCTGGAACTGATGATCTTCGTGAGAGCCCAATTCTGAAAGTTATGGAAGCTGCATTGTTAGATGGGGTAGAAATTGAGATCTACGATCCAGCTATCAAACCTGGTGAACACCTTGATGCGCAATTGGCTTATCAACTTCGCTCATGCCCCGAACTTCAACAGGTGCTCACAAGGTTCTCCAGCTTGGTAAGCAGCGATGCCAAAACGATGGTGGAGCATTGCGATCTAATCATCGTATCTCACCGGAATTCTGAATTTCAGGAATTGGTTTCAGAGAATTTAGCAAACAAAAAAGTCATTGATGTCGTCAGAATTTTCGATGAATTGCCCACTGGAAGTGATTATTTTGGCATTGGTTGGTGAATGATCTCTGTCCGTAATTCCATCTGGAAATGCGGGTTGATTATGGTCTTGAATGCCTAATGAAAATGGCGGCACTTACAATTCGATTGGTTCAGACAAAGCTGGTCCAATCGAATTTACCCCTTTAGCTCAGTTGCAGCAGTCGCTACCCGCAAGAGAGTGTGTCACAGTTTTGGAGCGCTGATTGTGGTTCCGGAATGAGCATTCAGTTGCACCTTGGAGCTTTGAAATATAAAATCTCCAAAATGGTGTTTTTGTTGCCAATCGCTCGGCTGACACTCAGAGTTCTTTCGTGATTGGGATACGCGCA